>NZ_JBXUHX010000012.1:0-143976 GCF_058148845.1 Pantoea sp. RCC30.1
GGATAAAGGCAGTGGTCAGTGGACGGCTGCCCTTGATGGTAAAAAACGTATTTTTGGTTTTGTCCGCTCACAACGATATCCGCTGGTGGTTGCCGCTGGATACGACAAGCGTGCGCTGTTTAACCACTGGCTGAAGAGCTGGGTACAGGATCTGAGTCTGAGCCTGGCGCTGCTGATTGTGATTCTTTCACTGGGAGCGTTTGTATTGCGTCAGGCGCGGCATACGCTGCGTTATCAGCTTGAGCTGACTCAACTTCGCGATGAGCTGACTGCGGCTAATCGCGCACTGGAAAATCTGGCACAGAGTGACGGGCTGACAGGGGTTGCCAACCGGCGTCATTTTGATCACATGCTGACTGAAAGCCTGCAAAGCGCGGAGCTCAGCGGCCAGCCAGTATCACTGATTCTGTTCGATATTGACTATTTCAAGCGTTATAACGATTCATATGGCCATGTGGCCGGTGATGACTGCCTGAAAAAAGTGGCCACCGTGCTTAAGAACACCGCCCGGCGTCAAAACGAACTCACGGCCCGGTATGGCGGCGAAGAGTTTGCCATCATTCTGTCTGACCAGACGCTGTCAGCAGCACTGGAGCTCGCTGAATCTATCATCGTAGCCATTAATCAGCTCGCTATTCCGCATCTCACCACGGAACTGCCGCAAAAGCATGTCACCCTGAGTGCAGGCTGCGCCGTCTGGCGTGCTTCTGACTCACCACAGGGCACACAGGCGCTGATTGAACGCGCGGATGAGGCGTTGTATCGCGCGAAGCGGGCAGGGCGCAACCAGGTGATGTGTGAAGAACGTAACGGCTGAGCATCCCTGATCAAATCCTGAATTACATCTGTGGCATGGTGATTGCTCAATCAGAACAGGGAGCAGCCATGTCAAACGATATCGGTTTTACTCATCTTGCTTTACAGGTTCGCGATTTAAATAAGAGCGTAGATTTCTATCAGCGTTATGCCGGGATGGAGGTAATACACCAGCGTGAACCGGGTATTCCTGAAGCACAAAAAGTCGCGTGGCTGTCAGATTTAACCCGACCTTTCGCGCTGGTGCTGGTGCAATCTGACAAAAATGAAGATACGCCGCTGGGTCCATTTGGACATATCGGCGTGGCCTGTGCCAGCCGCGAAGAGATAGATGAAAAAGTGGCAATCGCACGGACTGAAGGCGTGTTGCGACGCGAGGCACAGCAATCTGGTGCGCCTGTGGGTTACTGGGCATTTTTTGCCGATCCTGATGGCAATACGCTTGAGCTTTCTTATGGGCAGCAGATCGGGTTAGAAATTATCACCGCCCACAACGCGCAATCACTGAATAAATAGAGCGACTTAGGGAATGGAATGAGATCTATTGCCGCGGCGCGATTGAGTAAATTTCAGTTATTACGTTCGGTCACGACAAAGCCTGAACGGGATTGCGGATGAAAGGCTGCTTATCACGTCGGCAGGGTCAGTAGTGACTGCTAATTGAGCGGTGGGTGCCTGTTGGGGGGATGTTGAGAAACTGCCTGATGAGATCAGGCGGTTTCTCATCTAAGATTAAATCAGAAAATCGTCCAGCGATTTACCTGCATCAATGGCAGATTTAATAGCTGATGGGGTACGACCCTGACCAGTCCACTGCTTAACTTCACCATTTTCGTCGGTGTACTGATATTTAGCCGGACGAGGTGCGCGTTTTTTCTTCTCTGCTGGCGCAGTCGGCATACCATTTAACAGTTCGTTAGGATCGATACCTTCCTGCAACAGTAATTCACGGTATTTTGCCAGTTTCTCAGCTTTTTCACGGTTAGCCGCTTCAGAAGCCTGCGCTTCTTCACGTCGCTCACTGACTACAACCGACAGTTTTTCCAGCATTTCTTCCAGGGCAGCAAGGTCAAGTTCGCGAGCTTTTGCGCGAAGGGTACGGATATTATTCAAGCTGTTGAGAGTGTCACTCATCAAAGTCACCATAGTCATGTTCAGATAATAAAATACAGAGCGGGTTCACGCTGATGCTTTTCGTCAGACCTGCTTTTTTAAGATGCTTGCCTTCGAAGAATCAAAATACAGAACCGATAGTTCAACGTTAACATATTAATCGCTTTCTATGAGAGTTTAAACTGTAATTAACGTATCACCCTTTAACAAAAGTAAATTTACTCTTTTTTTTACGCTCTTCGCTCAAAATGGCAAAAGGCGCGCCATCTGAGACGCTGGATAATTTACTCACGTTATGGATTAACTCTGCTTTCATGCCAATTTTCCCATCGACTCGCTTCGCTAATCCTATACCCAACTCGGTCGGAGAGTTAAACACAGCCGCACACTTCAGCCTGATGAAAACAGATTTGACCATGAGGATCATCGGAATAGTGAGGTAAAAAACAATCAGAAAAATTACGAAAAAATAAGCATTTGCCCACTTGTTTAATGAGGATATTTGTAACTTTATGATAGTAAGTTGTTTTATGTATGATTTAACGTTCCTGCTTATGTGAGCCACTGTGATGACCGGCAACTGGCTGGTATAAGTTCTCTGCAGAGAAGCGCTGTCAAATAAATGGATACCAGCCCGCCAGAATGATGACTGATCTTTCAGATTGAAAATTGATTACTCAGGGGCACAATGACTTTCTCTTACCCTCTGTAAAGGTTTAAAGAGGCTGTCAGTTGACGAGGGAATGCTGAGCCACATCCTCCCTGCACATTATTGCCTTGTGCGCTGACCACGTTGTGAATCGTTGCGTTCTCCGTGGCCCTCAATACTCAGTCATCAGCGTTACTTTGTCAGTTTATTGATCACACCCCGCGCCAGCTCGTGACATAACAGATGGATGAAGAGGCTAAACAATAATCTGCCCGGATATTACGGCGATGTTATAGGTCGCGCATCTTGTTAACCTGAGCAATTAATCTGTCTCTACCGCACTGGTGCGTTAAAAATCCAGGCTGCACAGATTTTAATGTGCGATGTCAGATCAAATGGCAGAGCCGCTAACCAAAAAGATAATGAGAAGCTTCGTCAAAAAGCGACTTGCTAACTTTTAATCCATAGCCATCGCTTATCTGGATCGGCTCTGGACTGCACTCTCTTAGAGATACGCTATCATCAGCTGTACAAGCGTACCTCCGGAGGACTGGCGTGTTTAAAGGCAATAAAAAGTCATTACCGGTTCGTTACTGTAAAACGTGTAACAAATCGATGTCATGGCGAAAAAAGTGGGAAAGGTGCTGGGACGAGGTGATGTATTGCTCGGAGCGCTGCCGGCGAAATCGGGCTGCCCAGCTAAAAGACGAGGCAGATATAAAAACTGAACGTAACTCCTGATCTCATTGGAGCAGGCCAGGATTAACCTGGCCGCTGGCAGGACGATATGGCTATTGCTGAACTTCAATCTGTTGCCAGCCTTTTTTGAACATACAATCTTTCACCAGGATCTCTCGCTGGCTTTCGTTGGCATCACTGGTGGAGTAATCGGTATCGGTGGTTTTATCTTTACTATCTTTCGAGGTGTATTTACTACTCACGATATTATCAGGCGGTAAATCCCGCAGAGCCTGAGCCTGACAGGCTGTTTCCGCCACGGTTTCCTGCTGCTCAGACGCATCGGGTTTGACCCATTTATACTGGACGCAACCGGTCAGACAGAGAGTAACTAACACCAGCACAATTGGTTTCATAATCTGCTTCTCAGTGATCCCCGTTTGCATTAAAACGAGAAATTGAGTGAGGAAACCGATTGGTGAACCTTCAGCGTTTCCTCACCGAATGAAGTTATCCGACATTAAAATGTCAGACCGCCACCAATGTAGGGACCATCGATCAGGGTATGGGCCGGACGTCCATCTTTGCCATCAACACCCGCATAGCGATAGCCCACTTTTACGATCAGTGGCCCGAGCGGTGACCAGCTGACGCCGGCGTTGGCTTCCACGAAATTCTTAACGCTGTTGGTCAGCTGTTCCGGAGCGGAATATCCTTCACCATAAATCGCAAAATCCGCAGGCAGATTGATTTTCACCCCGCCGCCGACAGGAAATGCGACGCCGTTATCGCCTTTTTTTCCTCCGATGTATGTGGCTTTAACGCCAGCCGTCAGCATGACCGGACCGATTTCCAGGTTATAACCAGTACCGGCCTGACCAATCTGGACACCATCCGCCGTATTTTTGATCCACTGACTATCCAGATAAATTCCGCTGGATGAACGGCCAATTTCTGCGTCCAGCGTAGAGGTGTTTTTCCCTTGCTCCACATTCAGGCCCATCGCCATTGCAGGCGAAGAGGCACACAGCAGCAAGCCAAGGCTGATGACAGTCGTATTCATTGTTCAGTGTTCCACAGGATAATATTTTCAGGGTGGTAAATACGCTCGTGCTTAAAGCGATTTACTTTTGCACAATTTCTTTAACATCGTGCTGCTGTAACTGATGCATGTTTCCGTCCGTATCTTTATAAGAGATCATCCCTGTTTCTTTGTCTCTGGCGGGTTTGCCATGGGTAGTAATCATGTGCCCGTCATTAGTGGATATCACGTAATTTCCTGATCAGGCGGTAATGGACATAACCGAAGCCATCATCGTAATAGCGAAGATGAATGTCTTGCCAGAATTAAAAGATGTCATTTTACTTTCCTGTCGTAACTCTTTAAGAAGATGCATTATTATTAGCTATGAATGTTAAACGACATGATAACAATCGGGCATTCACATTCTTAGTCCAGTAAAAAATGACGTGGATCATTTTCATATGCTGCTCAGGGTCATGAAGCAGATTTATTCGGTGGGCTGAAATTTTCTGCGGGTGAGTATTGAGCGTTTAAAATTAATTTTAACATCAGTTCCTGCATGAGACGATAATTTCATGTTTCAATTTATCTCTTGTAGCACTGACTCGTTTGGCTATATTCATTCAGCAGTATTATTCTGATTAGTCTATTTTAACAAGGATTTAATATAGCTATGAAAAAAACAATTTTCGCTCTGATTCTTATCTCGTCACCCCTGACAGGGATTGCTGCGACAGATTCATGTAAAGACCAACTCGCTGATATTTCAGCTAAAACTGAAATGGCCAAAATTCATGGGAATAGTGCGGAAATTGCACGGCTCAATATTGCCCATGACAAAATTGAAACTTATTGCACTGATGAGCGTCAGGCAGCGCGTGCCACTCATGATGTCAGTAAACGCGAAATGAAGGTTAAAAAAGCGGAGCTTGAGCTTCAGGAAGCCCGGCAGGATCTGGCAGAAGCTAAAGCTGATGGGCGTGCGGAAAAAATCATGAAGAAAACGCACAAAGTTGAAGAGAAAAAGCTGAAGCTTGAGTCAGCTAAAATCGATCTGAAACAAGCTCAGGACGACGCTAAGCGCCTTAACTAGCGCTGTTTAAGGCTCACTCTGGTGAGCCTTTTTTCTCATCGTTAAGCCTTACTGTGATATCGACCGCTTTCCAAAGTTCAGATATCGCATCCCGATTGCTTTAAATTTTTTACGTCTGACATTTTTCAGCAAAAGCTTCAAAAATCCGGATGTAACGAACAATCTTACATTACTTGGCGAGGATTCAAGCGGTATGAGGAAACTGGAAAAATAATTACATACAGAATCCTGTGTTCAATTAAATGAGCCACTCATTATTTCGGGTGAAAATATGAGTTTACGCGCAAAGTTGATTTTTTTACCATTAAAACGCGATGGCCTATTTACTGAAAATAATTAACACCTATTAGTATACTGTAAATTAATCCTGATTTTTACACTCTTATAAGTGGATTTTTTTGTTGAAATGTTCAGCCGTAGAGAGTTATTTCAGGTGACGTGTCTGGCATGTCTCAGACACAAAAATTCTTTAATCTTTTCACATAAATGCAACGCATCTGATAAAACACACGAAAAAAAACCACCCGGTTAGGTGGTTGTAAGTCATACAACATCTTCCAAAGAGTAATGCTGAGATACTGAATAAATGAAGTGATGCTGGGATATATCTATGCCTAAGCATAATAGCGTTATAGTGACAACTTTCTTAAGTTATTCGTGCTCAACCATGTCGGAGTCAGTGGTCTGCTTTATCATGTGAGCAATAGTATTGGTTTTTATAGCGATTCATGAATGATATGTCATTGCGGTGTTATTAAAAACGAACTCATGTTTTTAATTTAACATCGATTGTCCTATGGGTTTATATTCTGCTAGTGTGTTTCACGTAAGGAAAAAACAAAACACACATGGTCAATCAACTGTTTTAAGATTTCGTTAAGATCTCCGTTGTAGATTAGCTTCACAATTCAACGGAGATAAAAATATGAAAACTTTTGTTTTAGTGGCTTTATTCGCAGCGGTTAGTTTTAATGTTTCTGCACAGCAGGAAGGTTTTGTTTCGGCAGAAGGGCAGGGCTATTCGCAGGGCGGATTCAAAGGGCCCACTCCAGGTGTAGCTTCAGTAGCCCAGGCCAAAACGCAGCGTGATGATTCATGGGTGGTGCTTGAGGGCAATATCATCAGACAAGTTGGTCATGAACTTTATGAATTTAAGGATGCCACCGGCACAATCAATGTCGATATCGACGATAAGCGCTGGATGGGGCAAACGCTATCTCCGACTGACAAAGTCCGTATCGAAGGTGAAGTTGATAAAGACTGGAACAGCGTTGAAATCGATGTGAAAACTGTTCGCGTTCTGAAGTAATCAGCGTCTGCAATGATAGACAGAGGGTAGCGATCCTGATGAGGCTGCCTGGTCGTTGCCTTCTCTCTGATAATCATCATTTTTGATAGTTGTGGCCACCCTTAAGGTAAGAAATACGTCATTGTTTACAGCAGATATGGCCGATAAGCGCGTACGTATAATGGAAAGTAATTATACGCATGAATAGAGAATTCGTCTTATTAGTTACAACACACAAATGGGTTGCTTAACAACCCGGCAGAAAAAATGATGAATCCTGCCCCTCTCTGACGGCCCCCAAACGGAGCCGTTCTGAAAATCCGAGCGCTCATTGAGCAGCCGCCCCGCACGGCCCGCAGGGCCGTAAAAGCTTCTTTGGTTGTTTATGAATGATGTAACTAAATAGAGTGCTGTTATCGGGATGCGATGGGCAGCCTTCCGTATATGAACAGATACGACGTCATCTATAGCAGTATCAAAACCAGATGGTAATTATCAGGGCTAATAAAAAATACGCCTGAGAACCTCAGAAACGTTTATTCAGGTGCTGTACTATTCAGCTAAGTGCTGAGCCTGACAACGTTTAATCATGTTTCAAATTAACCGATCTGAAATGCCATCAACAGGCCACGTCACTTTATCACCGACGTTGTTAAGGGTCCCTCCTGCTTCGCCAATCGCAGAATTGTTCCAGCCTTTATTTTGAGTTGCGCTGGTTAAAGCGATAACATTAATACTTTGGTGGCACGGTTATAACCTGAGTTCAAGTCTGCATCATTCCACATTCTCAGAAGCTGGGGACAGCCGATATCAGCATCAGTAACACTATACAGTTCCAATATGTTTAATTGCGCATTTCAACTCCCTTTACATTTTAACTACGTTAATAAATAGCTGTTTTTTTATCCTACCAATGAAGTTTAGTTTTCCAGGCTTCGGATTTGATTAAAATGATCGCAAATTTGCAATTCGGTCTGGAATTCATTTGATTGACTACGCGAGAGGGGATAATTGAGAAAGATTATCTTGCCCGGCCAATACTGCAGAACGGTATCGATCGCGATACCGTCTACTCCACGCAAAGCAACAGTTATCGGGTAAAACTCTCACCCACTTGTGCCTGTGCGTACCATTCCATCAACTCCGGCGCATCCGGCTCGTTTTCGGCGGGTGCCCATGGAGCAGAATCCAGTTCAGCCACTGGCTGGTAACCCCCGTGTTTAACCTCGAAAATAACGCCACCTTTGTCCATCGATAACACGGCATGCCAGTTACCTGCGTCCGTCTCCAGTACCTTGCACTCCTCACCTAACACAACCCTCTGGGTCACGTACCCATTATCATCAAAATGTAATACCAGAAACCGCCCACTGAGCGAGGTCAGCAGTTCAATGGTATGTGGATGGCGGTGAGGGCGGACATAGGTTCCTGGCTCCATAGCGATGGCCAGACGTTGCACCGGATCGCTCAATTCAGGGTGTAAATTGCGATTGGCTCGCAAGCGAGGAGAATTCGCAGCCTGCTTGCTAAGTTGCTGGAGGTCAGTAACAGTAATTTGTTTCATATAAGCCTTTTGGATTTTGGACAACTTACGACAATCTCGTTGTCGTAAGACTTGTTGCCATTCTCAATGGACGAATAGCCTCTGCACTTGTGGAACATATCGCTGCCCGGATTATAGACGCTGATACTGATGCCCCAAAGCCCCGAAATTGACGATAACAGGCATCACGGAAATCGCCTGTATCAACCCTTGCCGCAGACAACCAGGTTACAGAAAGATGTTCTCTGTTACCTAAATCAAAGCCATTCAGAACGCTTTTTCATTGTCTGCCCGATGCCAGATCAAAAACCGAAACGCTTATCATTTATAGAATGAGTGCTTCTTACTCAGAGGCAGAGCGTGGTATGGCAATTAACATGGGCAGCACCTACCGAATCCTTGGCTATCAGCCTTCGGTAAATTTCGCCTGGCGCCAGAAATTACTGACAATGGGCATGCTTCCAGGTGCCGTTATCGAGATCATTCGTGTGGCCCCCATGGGTGACCCGGTGCAAATCCGGACCCGCCGTGTCAGCCTGGCGGTGAGACAGCGTGACCTGGCCGATATCATTCTTGAGGAAATCGTCTGATGAAAAAGTTAACCATCGGGCTGATCGGCAATCCCAACACCGGTAAAACCACGCTGTTTAATCAGCTGACCGGTGCGCGCCAGCGGGTCGGTAACTGGGCGGGCGTCACGGTCGAGCGCAAAGAAGGGCAATTTTTTACCGCGCAGTCAGATGTCCAGCTGATCGATCTGCCTGGGACCCGCTCGCTGACCACGTTATCCGCCGAAAGCTCCATCGATGAGAGCATCGCCTGCCAGTATCTCTATCAGGATCACGCCGATGTAGTGATTAACGTCGTCGATACCTCCAGCCTGGAAAGTAACCTGTTCCTGACCCTTCAGCTGCTGGAACTGGGCGTGCCCTGCATCGTCGCCCTGAACATGCAGGATATCGCCGCCAGCCATAACATCATGATTGATGTTGCAGCGCTATCAGCGCGTCTGGGATGTCCGGTCGTTTCACTGACCTCAACCAAAGGTGACGGCATCGCCCAGCTCAAAGCGCTGATCGACCAGCCACATGTTTACCGCCCACCGGAACGCGTGCGTTACCCGGCCGCGGTTGAAACTGCCATTGAGCAGCTCTCCCTGCAGATACCTGCGACGATAGCCCCACAAAAACGCTACTGGCTGGCATTGCAGTTGCTGGAAGGCGATATCAACAGCCAGAAGCTTTGCCCGGAGTTGCTTCCGCGTTTACCTGAGATTATCCAGCAGGCGGGCGGCGATACCGGCGTTCAGATTGCTGATTACCGCTATCGCGCCATCACCACCATTTGTGCGGCCGTCAGTAACATCCATCAGGCATTACCTGCCGGCCTGACCCGCCAGATTGATAATATCGTACTGAATCGATGGTTGGGCATTCCGATATTCCTGGCCGTGATGTATGTGATGTTTGTGCTCTCAATCAACATCGGTGCCGCACTGCAGCCCCTATTCGACAGTGGTTCGGTGGCGATATTCATTCATGGCGTGCAATGGCTGGGCTATGTCTGCCACTTCCCGGCCTGGCTGACCGTTTTTCTGGCGCAGGGTATCGGTGCCGGTATCAATACCGTGCTGCCGATCATTCCGCAGATTGGCCTGATGTTCCTGTTTCTCTCTTTCCTGGAAGACTCGGGCTATATGGCGCGTGCCGCTTTTGTGATCGATCGGTTGATGCAGTCGCTGGGCCTGCCAGGGAAATCCTTTGTACCACTGATTGTCGGCTTTGGCTGTAATGTGCCGTCGGTAATGGGAACGCGGACGCTGGATACGCCACGTGAGCGTCTTTTGACGGTGCTGATAGCGCCTTTCATGTCGTGTGGCGCGCGGCTGGCAATCTTTGCGGTTTTCGCCGCAGCATTCTTTAACACCCATAGCTCCAGCCTGGTTTTCTCACTCTATCTGCTGGGCATTGTGGTGGCGATCGTTACCGGGCTGGTACTCAAACATACCCTGCTGGGCGGAGAAACCTCGCCGTTTATCATGGAGTTGCCGGTCTATCACCGACCTCATCTCAAAAGCCTGCTATTACAAACCTGGCAACGGCTGAAAATGTTTGTTGTCCGAGCCGGGCAGGTGATCATTCTGGTGAGCATGCTGATAGGCTTACTGAGCAGCTTTGCATTTAACGGCCAACTGGTTGATGACATTAACCACTCTGCGCTGGCAGCGACCAGCAAAGCGATTACGCCTGTGCTGCTGCCGATTGGGGTCACTCAGGATAACTGGCAGGCCACAGTGGGGCTGGTGAGCGGCATCATGGCGAAAGAGGTCGTGGTAGGCACACTCAACAGCCTTTACACCACGGAGGCACTCCAGAGCCGTACGTTTGATCCACAGTCCTTTAATCTGCCAGGCGAACTCAAAGAGGCGCTGACGGAGACCTGGGCGGGGTTAACTGCAGCATTCCGAATGGATGCGCTGGCCAATCCGATTGAAGCCAGCAAAGGCGATGGGGATATGGCAACCGGTTCAATCGGCGTGATGTCAGCCAAATTTGGCAGCGGTCTTGCCGCCTATAGTTACTTAATTTTTGTCCTGCTCTATGTTCCCTGCGTCTCTGTTATGGGTGCGATTGCGCGCGAGGCCGGTAAAAAATGGATGATGTTCTCATTCTTCTGGGGACTAAACATCGCCTACACCACGGCGACGCTGTTTTATCAGACCGTGACTTTTGCCGAACATCCTGCATTCAGTGCGACCTGCCTCGCAGGCGTGCTGGCGCTGAACGTCATCACCCTGCTGGCATTACGCAAAGCGGGAAACCAGGTGCAGGCAATACCGGTTATGCCCCGGGAGGGAAAGGGAGGTTGCCACGGCTGCCACGGCGGTTGTGATAAACAGAAAGGTTTCGCGCAGTAAAATACCGATTGAAATGTTGAGGATGAAATCACGTCATTAAGAATGGATAAGACCGCTTAACACCAGCCTTTCTCACAAGCCTGCAAGCTGAAGTCACCCTCGCTGGTGAAGTCAGAACTGCCAAAAGAAGGATTGGTGCTGGCGGGCGCGGGTCTGTTTTTTTGACAGAGTCGCTGCAGGCTGTATGGCAGTAAAAAGAAATCAATGAAATCAGCTGGATGAGCCTGGCGGACGCCTGACAGGCCTCTATTCAGTACCGGCTTACACACAGGCTGTCCACTTTTTCTGTGGATAACTTCAGCCTGAAAGCCCCCTGAGTGAGCTTTTTATGAGTCCATCATCCGGGAAAAATGGTGTCAGCGTGTTGCTCCATAAACTCCACCATGGCCCCTTTATGGGCATCGACATGCCGGATGTAGCGCATTAGCGTTTCCGGCTTTTTCCAGGTGCCTTCCTGCATGATACGGGCAATCGGATAGCCTTTATCGGCCATATCCTGTGCTGCACCAACCCTGGCACTGTGGCCACTCCATCCGGTATAACGATTTTTATTGGCCTTCACTGCGCCGGATTTTCCAGCGGTAAGCCATGCACGGCTAAAGATCTGTTCCAGCGCCCGTGTACTCATCGGCTTTTCGGAAATCAGTGCCCGGCCAGAGCGGTGCACTGCACTGAACAGATAAGCATCAGGCTGGCTGGATAGCCCGGATGCTTCGATCCACTCTTCAAGGCGCTGGGTTGATCGGGCGCTGAGCGCCTTAATCAATCCGCCGGTCTGCACAATTGTTTTTGTCCATGCCACATCCAGAATGATACGACCGTCACCGGCGCGCATCACATCCCGCACCCGCAACCGCGACAGTTCACTGATACGGAGTAGCGTGGCATAGGCGACATGCAAGAAAGCTAAATCGCGCAGCGCCTGCAGGTTATCAGAACCTGACCACTCTGCATCCAGCGCCAGCAGATCAGGGAGCCTGAAGGGCACGGCCTGGCCAGCGCGCTCACCGTTCATTACAGCGACACGATTTATCTTCTTCATGGTACGAAAAACCAGCGGAGAGGCGTTAGGTACCGGCAGGCCGGCGTTACGGTGTAACATCGAGATTAGTGCCGCGTGTGAAGTAACGGTTGAAGAAGCCCGGCCGCTTTCAGCAAGAAAAGAGAGATAGTCACGTAAATCATCGGCGCTCATCGGCAGGAAGCTGCGCTGATTATCTTCCGTCCAGCGGTTGCATATCCGCATGACACTCAGCAGCTGTCGCCAGGTGTTCGGTGAGAAAGCCTCTTTATCCTGGACGAACTGCCTGAGTCGTTCGGTGATGTCGCTGTTGCGGTTCGCCTTCAAACTGGTTATTGGGACTAACTCGCTCATATTTGCTCACTTATTAACCAGAAGTAACTTTGATCGCGCTACGTGAATTCTGAAAACTCAGCAGTAGGATAACCAGGCAGAATTTACGTAGCGTTGCCATTTTCAGGACAGACTTTTCTGCTATCCATGTTAACCCGGAAGCCTGGTTATGTCATGACTTCGTATAAGAACAATTATACGAAGTCAGACTAACGTACTGGATCCTGGACGGTTTTGACCTGATGGACCGGCTTTCAAATGGGTAGGGCAGGAAAATGTCTGGAACATCAACCCCGGAGGTGATGATAGCGAAGCGGTTTTCTCTGGCAAGGCATAAGGTGAATAAAAGAAGAGAAGTCTTAATAACGAATTTTTTAAATCGTGAAATAGTAACCTGATAAATAGAAATTGAATAAAGTCAGCGCTTCCAGACGTTGAGTAAGGCGAAAAGCAAAGAACATGAAGCACAATTAACAGACTATTGACGATTAAAAATATATTATATAAGCAGCCAATTTAATTTCCAGATGATAAAACATTCCTAAATGAAAATTCTTTTTAGCAGATCGGTTTGACAACACTTGATTTACTCAATTGCGCAACGGAACCTCCCAATGCTATCTCTGTAATCATCATATGAACACTTCTCATTCTCGCTCCCCGGGAGCATGTCTGCATCAAAAAACAGAATAAAAACCTAAATATCGACTTCACGAAGATTTAAATATCAACTGTTAGCAGTCATCCGTTATCTTTCAGCCTGAAAATGAAAAGCAACATTGATTCTTTAGGCCAGGTTATTTATCAAATGAGACTGATAGTTAATTTACTGTCGAAGATTAATTTCTGGCAAGGCAACAGGCATTTCATCCTGATGCATTATTAAAATTTTTATAACTGCGTCTGAGTTAAGTCACAGAACGCTGTCATCACCAGTATAAAAAGAGGATATCTCATGAAAAAAAGTTTATTGTCGCTGTGCCTTTTAGGTCTATCCTGCGCACCGGCTATTACGCTGGCACAACAGCCTGTGACCTGTGTTAAAGTGTCTGAACAGGATGTCGTCAGCCTGTTTAATACCTGGAATGACTCTCTGGCAACCGGCGACGCGACAAAGGTTTCTGAGTTATATATCAGCGATGCAGTCTTACTGCCAACAATTTCAAATCAGGTACGTCTTACCAATCAGGAACGCATTGATTACTTCAAAGACTTCCTGAAAAAAGGCCCAACCGGTAAAATCGATTCCCGCACTATTCGCATTGGCTGTAATAAAGCAATTGATACCGGCGTTTATACTTTTACCTTCAAAGATAATTCGCACGTTACAGCACGTTATACCTTCACCTATGTCTGGGATGGTAAGGGTTGGAAAATATCCACTCACCACTCTTCAGCCATGCCAGAGCCTGTAAGCCAGCCTTAACAGCAAGTGTGGCAGGTTTAAAATCCGGCGACTCTGAATGAAGGATGCCCCTTACATCAGTAAAGGGCATCTATTAACCTGCTTAATGAGAAATATTCTAAAGCCATAGTTACAATAAACCACTATTCCAAATATATTTCAGAGATATAGCTTCATCATTTCGCTATTTTTTTTTATACACATCAGCCGTGCCTTTAATTTTATTATTCGTATTAGCGGAAGTGAGCACAAACACATCACCGCCTTTTTCATCTGCCATTTTTGATAGCTCCGCTTTTGCATCCGACGGGCTTGTCTCACCTGATGTTGAGATATCGCCAATTTTTTCATACTGATCCTTCACTTTCATGAAATCATTCTTTGACATCATATCGGCAGCAAGTGAGCCAAACGATAGAAAGCAAATAACCACACCAAAAATTAACCTTTTCATATGAGTATCCTCGAAATGTTATAAGAGACGATTGGCATTCATGACTACATTTAAAAAGATAGTACAATCAATATAAACCACTATTTTAAACCTTATTTCACATCATGATTTGTGATGGCAGTTTAATAATTCAGTCAGTAAGTTTTCGTATTCACATAATAATTTCACGTTTTTTAATAAACGCCCCAACCAGCAGTATTACCATAAAATAAACTGGCATTAATTCTGTTGAAAGTTAAAAGGAGAATCACTCCTTATCATCAGTGATCTAAATACAGATAATGAACCCAACTGGTCATTCTCAGTAAAATTTTACGCATGATAGAAACGTGGCTGAAGTGGTCAGAATAAACAGCCACCTGAGCAAAAATGCCGTCTGGCAGTGCATCGACATCTTTATTTGGTGCTAACTCTATAACGGCTAAAACGCCATCCGATGCTGAGGCAAGACTCAGTGACTGAATCGTTCCCTGAGCCTGAAAAGCACCGCCAGGAACCACAGGCAGAACTCTGAGTAGCTTTCCTGAAAAAACCCTCCCCGGCAGAGCATTAAACACAACTTCCGCCTCATCCCCCTCCGCCAGACGAAGCAGGGAGTTTTGCCTGAACTGCGCAATAATCTGACGCTTTTGTGCCGGGATAAATATCATGACCGGACGCAGCGGCAGGGCGGCTGCGTAACTTCCGGGACGAATCAACACCTGCGTGACATAACCATCACTGGGTGCGCGAACAACGGTCTGCTCCAGGTTATATCGGGCTTCGGCAAGCTGCGCTCTCAGACTGGCGATCTGAGATTGCTCGCCTCCAGATATACTGTTTAACTGGCTTCTGAGCTGATCCTGTTCCGCCAGAGAACCTTTTACAAGGGCATCCTGCGCCAGAAAGGCCTGCCGGGCATTATCGATATCACGTTCTGAGAAAGGGTTAACTTTCGCCTTACTTCCTTTTAAATAACGCTGATAGTCCTGAAATAATCTATCCCGCTCCGCAGTTACATGGGTTGTGTAGGCAACGGCTTCATTTAATTGTCCTTTCATCGCTTCGATCCCGTTGATAGCGGTGGCAAGGTCGGCCTGAAGCCGTTCAACACGGGCTTTGTATCGTGTCTGATCAAGGGTGAATAACATTTCTCCCTTTTTAATCAGCACTTCTTTTTTATCCGTCACTTCATTGACTACACCAGTAACCTGCGGAGTAACCGGAATCGCGACAACCGCTTTTTGTGCCAGCGACGTATAGGGATGGTTATAGTTCATCAGCAGAATGAGTGCGCTTACTAAAAAAATACCCCCCAGAGCAGCCGTTGGCACGGTCCATTTATTTACGGGTATTCGGAATATTTTAAAAACAGCCCAGGCTATCGCAACGTAACTTAAAATAATGAGCAGATCCATATCATCGCTCCGGTCGCAGCGCTTTCGATTCAGCCTGCATACGCTCCAGCTCCGCTACCCGCTGCTGCAATTCCAGTAATGAAGCATGCTGATTCTGCATACCCCAGCCGCGTTCCGGACGATAAAGCGTGGCCCATATCCACAAGAACGGCCATATGACGTGCAACGTAAAAAGACTGACCCAACCCGCGACGTGAATGGCATCGGCATGAGGATGGTTACGGGATTTCGCAATTAAATAGGGAATATCGTGAAGAACGATAATCCCATAAAAAATAATGATGAAAACAAATATCAGCATACCCAAAGCAAAATAGTTAAGGAACATAATTGCCTCTGCCATAATGGAATGCGATTTAAAAGTAGATCGATGTCAGCGATGTGTCAATTTGTAATAGCAAAATGGATACGATCCCCGAACCGGGAAAATACCTGAAAAAAATATAAATTCGAGAAAATACCTGCCTTAATCCTGAGTATCCTTCCGGTTGATCTTATTGATTGCTGATGGTTTTTAGGTTTCCTATTACAATTTTAATTCATGAATGTGGTTATCTTTTTTCCTTTTATTGCCCAAAAGTCATTCCACCTAAAGACATGATTTAAAATAACTTATAAAGTTTTACGTCTGGATCACAATTTTATCTTTATCATGCTGACTTTGAGAAAAAATATTCACACTTACTCCACTTCACACTCCTGCGCTGTTACTGATTTTTCGATCCGGTTATTTGTGATAAATATGCTATCTGACCCACCCTGAATTCATTAATTAAATTATTAATGGTTAGATAACAAATCATATTAACGACCTTTATCCGGGCTAATGTCATAGCCGGTAAAGTACTGATTATTGAGAACATCTATTTTTGTTTACCCAGCAATAAATGAACACATCATGATCCACAGTTTATTCAAAGACCAGCCAGGTACCGCATCATAAACCGAATGCCGTTTTTACTAAGAACGATAAAAAATGGTCTCATGTCTGGATCATCCCTTTTGGCATGCTACTTATTGGTGGATTGACATTGCATTACCCTTTCATCTATTGCGTCCTGGCTGAAATTTATGAGTAGATGCTTGATGCCCTTGACGATCAGGAGCTGGTTAAACTGGTTAATGAACGTAATAGCCAGCGTCTGCCTGATGTCGATTTTGATGCGCTTTTGTGAGCTATACCGCCTAATTCAGAAAAGAGGCTTTTAAAGAGTGGCAGAAGCTGGACAAATCTCTCCAGCAGCAGTTACCAAAAATCTGAAGAAATGTTGTGACAATCCCCATATTCCTTCTGCCAGACTACGTGGTATTAAAGACTGCTATGAAATCAAACTCAGAGCGTCCGGTTTTCGCCTGGTTTATCAGGTGATAGAGCATCAGCTGGGGATTGCCGTTGTGGCTGTGGGTAAGCGTGAGCGCAGCGATGTTTATAATCTTGTCAGTGAGAAGATGCGGTAGTGAGGCCGGATGCCCCGGAGGCGCTATTTCTTTCCGACATCCGTTTCGCCGGCCATATCCCGGTAGCGCTGAACGCGATTGTTTTGCGGTACCGAAACGCGTTTATGCCTGGACCTGGTGGAATGGCGCGACGCTTAAAAGGTTGATGTTCAGTTGGCTATGCAACAGCATCACAATCAGGATGGCAGTAGTGCAGATCATCTGCGCCAGCACCGCCTTGTGCAGGCGCGCCACGGTCGCGCCCCAGTCCGCGCCGCCAGGATGCAACTTAGCGAGCGCGGCAATGGCAGGGTCACGCAGTCGTTTCTCGACCAGTGAATCGATAATGAAAATCGCCACGCTCAGCAGAAACCAGACCTGAAAAAGAGGGTGCCAGTCATACAGCCAGAACATCCCCACACCGCTAAGCATCAATGCCCAGCCGGCGATATTATAAAAGCGGTCAGTCACCGCAAGGCCCTGCAGCAGCAGCGCCGCATTCTCTGACCGACAAATCTTCAGTCGCGCGGAAAGCCAGGGGGCGAAGAGTAGCGGGCCAGTTGCAGCAACCGCCGCCAATGCGTGAAATATTTTGATGACATCATAGTTCAATACAATTTCCTCCAGTTGTTAAGGGACAGGCGCTACTTTACTGGAGGTGGTTGGCCATAAGAATGTTCACAGAGCACATCTTATCGAACCAAACGGACAGTTTTGCGGTGTTATTGGGTTGCACCGGTCCGCTGATTCTGCAAGTGCTTGCGTATCTGGCCAGGACTGCTCTCCGCTACGCGTCGGAACCAGTGACCGAAGGAGTCACCTGAGGAAAAGCCCAGCATCACCGATATCTCTTCATTGGAGGCGTCATTCGCCAGCCCCTGCCAGGCAACCGCCAGCAGCAGGCGGTTATGCCAGTCAGTAAAACGCAGCCCGGTTTCTTTACGGAACAGACGCGCAAGCGTGCGTTCCGTTGCGCCGACGCGGTGCCCCCATTCCGACAGACTTAGACGCTGTGCAGGATCGGCAATCAGGCTGTCAGTAACCTTTTTCAGCCGCAGATCCTGCGGCTGGGGCAAAGTCAGGTTGCTGTCCGGCTTCTCCTCGATCTCTTCGAATAACAACTGCAGCATGCTGTTGCGGCGCGTTTTCGACAACGGTGCACGGGTGTCAGCCAGCCGCTCGCATAAGGCAGAGATCAAAAACGAGGTATCAATCAGCTTCACTCGGGAAGTGAAGGAGTTGCAGAGCGTCGGCGCGATGTAGAGTACCGTCAAATCGACGCGGCTATAAGCCTCGCCCCAGTGAACGGTGTCTGGCGGGATCCAGACTGCCATCCCCGGCTTCATTAACCAGTGCTGCTCCGGCGTATGCCCGTGCAGTACGCCGCGTTTAACCAGTACAAACTGGCCGAGCGGATGACGATGAGGCTCATTCTCCTTCGCTGCGATTTGCTCCAGCACGCGCTCAATAATCAGCGCGTCATTGTTTAACGTCACGATATCCCTTTGTTCCGTTTTATGGCTATTTCGCCGGGTAAGTACGGGGCAATAACAGGGTAAAGATCAACCCTATCAACATGCTGACGCCAAGGATAATAAAACAAATCGGAAAAGCGTGCAGGCCACTAAGATGCAACTGCATCGTCGCCAGAATATTCACCCCCAGCGCCGCGCCCAGGTTGCGCAAAAACTGCACGGTCGCCGTCCAGGTACCAAGACGTTCCGGCGGCGCGGCGTTTTGCGCCAGCACAAGTGTGGCGGTGGCGGTGAAGCCCATGCCCAGACCTGTCAACAACAGCGACGTCGCCATCAGCCACGGCTGCTGCTGCGAAATGGCCCATGCCATCAGCAGACCGCCGACAGCCAGCAGCAGCATGCCAGCGGCCGCCATGCGCCGATAGCCCGCTACCGCCAGCTTCGCGCCGCATATCGCCGCGCCCACAACCCAGCCCAGCGCAGCCAGCATTACCAGCAGGCCGGTCGGGACACACGTCGGCTGTTGGCTGAGTGCCAGCGGAACCAGCGTCACAGAGGCATAAAGAGCGGCGCTGGAAAGCAGCACCAGCACGATAACCGGAAACAGTGTGCGCCGCTGAAAAAAGGGCAGTGGAATCGGGCTACTCTCCGGCCGAGAACGTACGCGGGCGATAAGTGCCAGCAATCCCGCTATTAAGCCCACAGCCAGCATCGCTAAGAGGACGTCGCCGCTTTCCGGCCGCGCGGTAAGAAGCAGCAGGCAACACGTGGCGACTATCAACGCCCCCTGCGCCTGAAGATCCAGACGTGCCTTGCCCGCGCCTTTACTGACCGCCGGCGTTATAAACAGCAGCAGCAGCGCCAGCAGGCCAGGGGGGATATTCAGCCAGAATATTGCCCTCCAGCCGAACGTTGCATCCAGAACGCTGCCCAACAGCGGACCAACGATGGCGGAGAGGCCCCAGACGCCACTCAGCATTCCCTGCATCTTACCGCGCCGTCCGGCGTCGAACAGCGCCGCCAGTAGCGAATAGGAAAGCACGATAATCCCACCAGCGCCGATGCCCTGTAGCGCCCTCGCCAGAATCAGCATTGGCATAGTGGTGCTGACTGCTGCCAGCGCCGAGGCACAAAGGAATATCAGCAGGCATGCCTTTAGTGTGGATGAGACGCCAAACCGGTCACCGCACGCTCCGGCCAGCGGTGCTACCAGCGCCACAGGCAGTAAAAAGGCGGACATTACCCAGGGCCAGAGTGTCGGATGGCCCAGCTGCTGGCTGATGGTAGGCAGCACCGTACTGACGATAGTGCTGTCCACTGCGGCAAGAAACAGTGCGACGATCACCGCCAGCACGCCGACATTGTTTTTTTTAGTCAGCGCTGCGGCGGGCGCTATAGTGGTCTCTTTCATTTTCTCTCCTTACCAGGCAGTGTGCACGCGCAAGGCCTGAAAAAACTGCTGCACGATGGCTGCCGTTTCCTGGTCCATATAGTCGTCGACATTACGATTCGAGTCACCAGACTGCACGATCTCGCGAAATCGCAGTGTCATGTCAAGCTGCGTCCGGGTAGCGATATTACCTTCGGTGTAGTCGAGATCGAACGCCGGTTTTCTGCCGCATTAAAGGTGGGGATTATCTGCTCGAAAATAGCGTGCTCACACTGGATATGGCACGCCTCATCCAGGCCGTGGAAATGCAGAAGTTGCGTGAGGAAGCTGCGCTGTATCGGATCCGGCATCTTCAGGCGACGCTCAAATACCGTAATGATCGACTCGCCTACATAGGCGGTGGAACAGAGCGCCGCCAGCTTGATTAGCGGCGCGTCATTATCGTTATAGAGCGCCACACGCTCCGCGAACAGGTTGTTCTCCAGTTTGATATCGCGTCCTGACAGATGACGCACATATTGATAGAAGCTGTTAGCGTGATTGATCTCCTCCGAAGCGAAGCAGGAGAAAGCATGATAGAGTCCGTTGCCCGCTTAAAACGGTGTCGATTCCGCCTGAAGTTCGCACAGGATGCGTGTCATCACTGTGGCGACGTGCATCTCTATTTCCGCCAGTTGCGTCAGCTCTTTAATATCAGGATCAGGTTCACTGGTCGCGCCATAATTTTTGTTATAAACGTTGGCAATATAATGTTGCGCCTCTTCAGCCGTATCGTCATCACGGCGAATAATATCCAGCGTTGTCGAAAAAATTTCAATATTCTGCTGTCTATGTAAAAAGCTACTCATTCAAGCTTTCCCTCACAGTGGGTAATAACCGAGAGGAATGATAAGTTGCATTTATAAATAGTGACATGCTCAGCTATGCCAAGATATCGAATGAAACAGACAACAGAATCAAAAGACCGGTTAAAGCAGATCGCGCGGTGAAATAGTCTGTTGCTAATCGGTAAAAAATTATCCTGATGGCTACCTGCAGCCTTTCCCCTGGTGGATGTCACGGTCATTCAGGATGATGAAATCGCGGACCATCGCAGTATGGCTGCCCTGACTCTGCTGCAGAAGCATATTCATCAGCGGGACCTGGCTGAACTGGTCGACAGGCTTGTCCCCATTCTGCTGGCAGGATATCTGTCTTCATCACAGGTGATATCGCTGGTGCACTATATTGTACAGGCAGGCGAAACGTCAGACGCCGAAGCCTTTGTACGCGAATTGGCACAGCGTGTGCCGCAACACGGAGACGCACTCATGACCATCGCACAGCAGCTAGAGCAAAAGGGCATCGAGAAAGGTATCCAGCTGGGTGAACAGCGCGGCATTGAAAAAGGTCGAAACGAAGGAAAACTCGAAATTGCTCGAACCATGCTGCAGAACGGCATCGATCGGAGCACCGTCATTAAAATGACCGGCCTTACGGAAGATGATTTGTCACAAATCCGCCACTGACTCATTCGACAGTCTTTCTGGCCGTACTACTGAGCCATCAAGGCTCAGCCTTCCGTTGTCTCACTGCCACGCCTTACGGTCACACGCATGCTATTCTGCACCTTCAATAATGTCAGCGGCTCCAGGCAGTATTAAATCGGGAATGAGATCGCCATAACGTCTTATCGGTAGCTTCCCCTTGCACATGTAATAAAAGGCGTCTAAGCGCTGTTAGCGTCGTTTTACGTTTTGGATTTAACAGCTCGTTGCAACATATATCCACTGTAGTCAGTAAAGGCTGTTATTACGGTCATTTGAAACATCATCAGCTTCGCTAATTTTTACTGAGTTGCTGTTCCATCAGTTTTTCTGCAGTTAGCTCAAGAAGGGTGACTTGATGTGAAAAAGTGTCTTAAACACTGCAAACTGGGGCAATATCACACCAGGGATTTGTTGCCAGCAAAGTCAGCTTACAGCTTATGAGCATGCACCTCAGATTTAATTTAACATAATTAGTATTGTGCGCCTTATTTTATTGAGGCCAATATACCTTCAATCCTATCGCTGCCCCCAAATCTTGAACAGTCCTATCCAGTGTCCTACCCACATTCAGCGCCCATAATGCTTTACAATTACACTCGCCAGGTCAACCAGAGGTCCCAATGAGCAACATCAGCAACCCCGAATCCTGCAGCGGCACCCTTTTTTTCGATGTCAACGAAACCCTGCTGGATACAAAAGAACTGAACAAGTTTGTCGCGCAGCGTCTCGGCGACAGACCAGAGCGCGCCGAGGCTTGGTTTACCTCTCTGTTGCATCATTCACAATACGCTGGGATGTGTCGATATCGTCGAGCAGCGGGAACGTTTTTTTTAAGCTTACCGGAGATCTGCCAGCCGTTCTCCTTCAATTTCGGTACGCTGAAAGCGTTAATGACCGACTGAAAATGTTTATAAAGCGCGATTTTGATGGGAAAGTCCTAATATCAGGGCTTAACCACGATGCACAGCAGACCGATTACGATAATCACCACGCCCGCCAGGCTATGCCAGCTGAAGGCTTCATGAAACACTGGAACGCAAACGGCCACCAGCCAGACCAGCACGTAACTCAGGCTGAGCAGCGGATAGACCCGGTTCAGCGGAAAATGGTGCAGCGCCCGAATCCAGCAGAGCATCGAGACACCGTACGCCCCCAACCCGGCCAGCAGCAGCAAGGCGGGCAGTATGGCCACGGCGGGCAGCGACGTCAGGCTACTGACATCGGGCAGGCGCGGCATCGCCCAGCGCATCATTAACTGTGCCGCGGAAACCAGCAGCACGCTGCATGCGACCCATCCGTAGCCTTTCATAGCTGGCTCGCCATCAGCGCCACACCCGTCACCACCAACAGCGTGCCGGCGATCTGGCGCAACGTCAGCCGTTCACGCCAGAGGATGCGTCCGGCAAGCGCAACGAAGATGAAGTTCAGGCTCAGCATCGGATAGGCCTGGCTGACAGGCACCCGCTGCAGCACCAGCAGCCAGAGGAGCATTGCTATCCCTAACAGCAGCACGCTCACGCCAATCCAGCTCAGGCGAACCCGACGCGATGCCGCATGAGTTGCCTGTTTCTGGCACAGTTGCGCGCTGCAGCTAAGCAAACTCACCAATATAATCAGCAGCAGCATTTACTTCATCTGACTGTAATAGAGGCAGACCAGCCTGCCCTGCCGATAGACGGCGTCCGGCACCGGAACATCCTCGCCGATATCACTGTGTGGGGAATCAACCAGCAACAGCAGTGACACGCTTCCCGTACGGCGATGGTCGGCAAGCCAGCCGCCGAAGTCCGCCTGAGAGACAAAGCGGGATTGCGCATCCGGGTAGCCCAGCCCATATTCCAGCTCGCCTTTGGTGTCATAGAAACCGATGTCGCTGCGCTGCAGATGCCAGGCTGCGGCAGAGGCTACACCAGGATTGTCCGCGAGGATAAAATGGCTTGAGGACAGACGCTTGCTGATCGTCGAGACAAAGTGCTGCGGCTGTTTGGCGTCACGGATTTTATCCGGGATCGCCGTGCCAATAAACAGTGCGACGCCCAGCGGGCAAAGCGCGGCCGCCAGCCAGCGGCGTTGGGAAGATCGGCAACTGTATGCGCCCACCAGCCCCCAGATGAGGAATGCCAGTGCCCCCAGCGCCAGTTTCAGCATCTCATGTGTGGCGAACAGCGGATGATGCGTCACGCTCCAGGGCGCGAGCACCAGCACGACCGTTGCCAGGGTAAGGATGCCAAAAATCAGGTTAAGCCAGCCATTGACTGTTAATGCGCGTCCTGCCCGCTGCGCGGCGTTCAGCCCATAGTGCGCCATCAACAACGACAGCGGCACAAAACAGGGCAGGATATAGGTCGGAAGCTTGCCTTTTGCCAGGCTGAAAAATAGCACCGGCATCACTGTCCAGCTCAGCAGATAGAACGCACCCGGATGTTGCTGACGCTCGCGCCAGCCGGTCATCAAAGCGCCCGGTAACAGCGCAAGCCACGGCAGCGTTCCCAGCACCAGAACCGGCAGGTAATACCAGAAAGGGGCTTTGTGTTGCGCATTGTCTTCAGCAAAGCGCTGGATATGCTCCACCCAGAAGAAGTAGTGCCAGAAATCGGGGGCCTGATGATAGATCGCCAGCGCCCAGGGTGCGCTGATCACCGCGGCAGAGAGAACCGCCAGCGGTCCGAAGCAGAGTAGCTCCCGAACTCTCTTGCGCCAGATCACCCACGGCAGAATCGCCAGCACCGGCACCGCCAGCGCCAGAAACCCTTTGGTCATGAATCCCATACCGCAGGCGAGGCCCAGCAGCAGATAGCCGCCTGAGCGCCCGGCACGTCCGCTGGCCTCCGTCGCCAGCCAGAAGCTGCACATCCCGGCCGCCAGCCAGAGCATCAGCATCGGATCGAGCACCGCATAGGTGCCGACGCCATAGACCAGCAGCGAACTGAGGAAAATCAGAGTGCCGACAGCCGCAGTGCGCGCCGAACCAAACATCCGCCTGCCGAGCCAGTAGATTAGCGCGGCTGTTACCGCCGTTGAAAAGACTGACCCTGCCCGCACGCCAAAGTTGTTATGACCGAACAGCCACTGACCCAGCGAGTTGACCCAGTAGCCAGCAATCGGTTTTTCAAAATAGCGCAGGCCGAAGAAGTGTGGCGTGATCCAGTTACCGGTTGCCAGCATCTCCCGACTGATCTCCGCATAACGGGTCTCATCCGGTTGCCAGAGCTCGCGGAACATCGGCGGGATGAGGTAATAGAGAACAAAAAAGCTGAAAAAAAGTAGCCACTTCGTGTTGTTATGTATCCGCACTAGTTCGCCTCTTCAGTCAGTTTCTGGCAGCCCAGCCACCCTTCACGTCCAGGGATTTCGCCTCTGACTATCCTGCCCACCGGTAAGGTGCTCAGATCTTCAGGCAGCAGCTCGCTTAACGGGCAGAACTGAATGCCGTTACGGGCCGCAGCAGCCAGCAGCTGATCAAAGTCCGGGTAGCCGATAATCCCTTCGACTTCGGCATGTATGGTGTACACCGCCCCATCGCCAGAAGAGAGCATCTTCGCCAGAATGTAGTCGTTATAGCCTTCTGCGCTGACCTCACGGCCAACCACTTCATCCCATGTGGGTAGTGTCACCGGAATCTGTACGGTACCGATCTGCCCATCCGGTAGCATGGGCAGGAATGGCCCGGTGCCGCGACAGTCACTGTTGTAGTGAAAGCCAAAGTCCTGTTTGGCGGCGATCACCCGGCCATCAGCGCGCCAGCCTGCCACGGCAGAACAGCTGACAGGATGACCGAGGATCTCACTCAGCGTTTCGGTGCCACGCGCTATCTGCTCCACCAGCTTATCCTGCGGCCAGACGCCGGCCCAGGTCTGCCAGGCAAAATGATCCCAGGCGTGCAGGCCGACTTCATGCTGGCGGGTAGCGTCCTGCATAATGTTGCGCAGGCCACGTCCCATCTGCTTTCCCGGCCAGGCCGTTCCGGCGAGCAGGATGTCCCAGCCATAGAGCGATGCGGCGCGGGAACGCAGCATCTTCATCAGAAACGCCGGTTTCACCAGCCGCCAGAGATGGCGGCCCATGTTGTCCGGTCCCACACTGAAGAAAAAGCTGGCCCGCACCGCATGACGCTGGAACAGCTTAAGCAGCGCAGGCACGCCCTGCTTCGTGCCGCGCCAGGTATCTACGTCAATCCGCAGACCGATCTTCTTCATCACTTATCAGCCTGTTGCTCAATGGTGCGCAGGAAGAAGTCGAGCGTGTTGTCGATAGTGACATCCATCGTCACGGTCGGCGTCCAGCCGAGTAAGCGACGTGCATTGCGGATAGCCGGTTTGCGGTGCTCTACATCCTGATAGCCTTTTCCGTAATAGCTGCTGCTTTCGACTTCGCGGAAACCGGCAAACGGCGGGAACTGGCTGCGTAGCGGATGACGCTCGAAGCTTTCCAGCAGTTGCTCGGCCAGCTCTTTGATACTGGCTTCATTATCCGGATTACCGATATTGATGATCTGACCATCACAATTCTGCTGTTTGTTTTCGATGATGCGGAACAGTGCTTCAACACCATCGCTGATGTCGGTAAAGCAGCGTTTCTGTTTGCCGCCGTCGATCAGCTTAATCGGTGAACCTTCCACCAGGTTGAGGATAAGCTGAGTGATCGCACGAGAACTGCCGATGCGGGCCGCATTGAGGTTATCCAGACGCGGTCCCATCCAGTTGAACGGACGGAACAGGGTAAAGCGCAGCCCTTCTTTTTCGCCATACGCCCAGATCACGCGGTCCAGCAGCTGCTTGGATACGGAGTAGATCCAGCGCTGTTTGTTAATCGGCCCGACAACCAGATTAGAGGTATCCTCATCGAAGCTGTCATCGGTACACATGCCGTAGACTTCTGAAGTGGATGGGAAAATGATGCGCTTCTGATACTTCACACAGTCGCGGATGATTTTCAGATTCTCTTCGAAATCGAGTTCAAACACGCGCAGCGGATTGCGGGTGTACTCAATCGGCGTAGCAATAGCCACCAGCGGCAGAATGACGTCACATTTTTTGATGTGATACTCAATCCATTCGGAGTGGATAGCGATATCCCCTTCGACGAAATGGAAGCGCGGATGATCCAGGAAGCGGCTGATAGCGTCTGAACTGATATCCAGGCCATACACTTCAAAATGTTCATCCTGTAACAAACGCTCGGTGAGATGGTTACCGATAAAGCCGTTAACGCCGAGGATCAGCACGCGGGTACGACGCTGCAGCGCCGACTGCGGTTTTGAATAGAGCAGTGCGCCAGGCACCATGCCCAGACTCTGCGCCAGCTGGCTGCCGTTCATGTAAACGCCATGCTCAGACTGTCCGGTCTGGATTTCCAGCGCACCCTCGCCACAGGCGATCAGGAACGGCTGCTTAGAAAGTACAGTACCCGGCTTCGCCTGATGCTGCTCCGGATGTACCCGGCTCTTCCAGACGATAAATTTAACCGAACCGGCAAAGGCGAAAGCGCCCGGCCACGGATCGGTAACCGCTCTGACCAGATTGTGAATCGTCTCAGCAGGTTGATTCCAGTCAATGCGGCCATCTTCGGCTGTACGACGGCCCACACGGGTTGCCTGACTCTCATCCTGCGGCCACTCACTGACATCACCCTTACGCAGGCGAGGTAACACATCGTTCAGCAACTGCTCTGCGGCCTGGGTCAGTTTGCGATGCAGCATCAGCGCGTTGTCCTGATCCTCAATCGCCACCGTTTGCTGCGCCAGAATATTACCGGCATCAGCGCGCTTCACCATGCGATGCAGCGTCACGCCCGTTTCACGCTCGCCGTTGACCAGCGCCCAGTTCAGCGGTGCGCGACCACGATATTTTGGCAGCAGCGAGCCGTGCAGGTTAAAGGCACCCTTTTCAGCGCATTGCAGGATCTCATCGCTCAGCAGATTGCGATAGTAAAAGGAGAAGATCATCTCTGGCGCCATGGTGCGGATGCGGTCAAGCCAGATCGGGTGATTCGCCTCGTCCGGTGCATAGACCGGAATACCGTGCTCGGCCGCCAGACGGGCTACTGAACCGAAAAAGGCATTTTCGGTCGCCACATCGTTGTGAGTAAAAATGGCGGTGATCTCATAGCCTGCACTCAGCAGGGCATTGATGCCGACACAGCCCATGTCGTGATAGGCGAAAACAACGGTCTTCATGATTGAGTATCCTGTACTGAAGGCTCTTCTGGAGCCTGAACAATGCGTTGAACGAAATAGCGCGGACGCGCCCGAACGTCGTTATAAATGCGCCCGATGTACTCCCCGAGCAGCCCCATACCCACAAACTGGGCACCGATAAACATGAACAGCACGGCGAACAACACGAAGACGCCGTCACCCGCCCAGGCTGCACCAAAGAAAAGTCGCAGTACGAGCAGCACCAGCGAGAAGGCGAAGCCGGAGATCGCAATCAGGCTGCCAACCACGCTGAGCAATCGCAGCGGCGTAGTGGTCAGGCAGGTCACCAGGTCGTACATCAGGTTGATCAGGCGCATAAAGCTGTATTTCGAATCACCAAAGGCCCGCTCGGCGTGGATCACCGGCAACTCAATGGTGTGTCGGGCAAAGGTGTTGGCCAGAATCGGAATGAAGGTGCTACGTTCATGGCAGTTGAGCATCGCCTCGATAATGTGGCGACGATAGGCGCGCAGCATGCAGCCGTAATCTCCCATCGCTTTGCCGGTGACCCGCTGTATCAGGTGGTTGAGCGTGCGCGAGGCCTTACGGCGAAACCAGGTGTCCTGGCGCTGCTGTCGGACGGTGCCCACTACGTCATAACCCTGACGCGCGGCGTCTACCAGCCGCGGAATCTCTTCCGGCGGGTTCTGCAGATCGGCATCCAGCGTAACAATCAGATCGCCACGAACCTGGCTAAATCCAGCCATGATGGCGGAGTGCTGACCGTAGTTGCGGTTGAGCAGCACGCCCTTTATCCGGCTGCCAGGAACGACAGAGGCCTGCTCAATCAGTTCGGCTGAACGGTCACTGCTGCCGTCATCCACCAGTAGAATTTCATACTCAATCTGAATGGAGTCACAGGCAGCGCTGGTGCGGTGAAGCAGCTCCGGCAGGCTTTCCTCCTCGTTATAGACCGGGATGACCACGGAGAGCATATTGATCGGTTTGATATCGCGCATCTCAGGCTCCCGCAATGTCATGTAAAGCCTGAATCACGCGCTCGACATCCTGATCCGTCATTGACGGAAACAGTGGAATCGAACACATCTGCTGACTGTTAAGTTCACTGGCGGGCAGACGTAAATCGGGATAGTGCTTGCGGTAATATCTGTGTGTGTGTGCTGCACGGAAATGCAGACCGCTGCCAATATCCCGCGTCTTAAGTGCCTGCATGAAGGCATCGCGCGACAGACCACAGCGCTGTTCATCAATGCGGATAATAAATAGATGCCACGCATGCTGATGTGGCCAGGCAGGCAGAGACAGCGGTTTAAATGGCAGCGTGCGCAGTGCGTCAAGATAGCGTTCAGCAATCTCACGGCGGCGGGCAATAAAGCCCGGTAGTTTCTGTAACTGCACCAGCGCAATGGCTGCGCTGATATCGGGCAGATTATATTTAAAGCCCGGCATCATCACTTCTGCCTGCGGCAGTCGCCCCTGGGTCTGGCGATCAAACGCATCAACCGCCAGGCCATGAAACTTCAGGCTGCGAATACGATCGGCTAGAGCGGCATCATCGGTTACTACCAGGCCCCCTTCGGCGCAGGTGATATTCTTGATGGCGTGGAAAGAGAAAATCGCTGTGCCGCGATGCCCGACCGGCTTTTCATGATAAGTCGTGCCCACCGCGTGAGCCGCATCTTCGATGATGGCAATGCCATGCTGCTTAGCAAGCTCATAAATTGGGTCGAGATCGGCGGGAGCACCGGCGTAATGCACCGGAATAATGGCGCGGGTGCGGGGCGTAATGGCCTGAGCTATCCGTTCTGACGTCACCATCAGGTTGTCAGGATCGACATCAATCATCACCGGCGTGGCGCCCAGCAGCGTGATCAGGTTCAGGGTAGAGACCCAGGTCATGGACGGCGTGATCACCTCATCGCCAGGCCCGATTCCCATCGCCATCAGCGTGACATGCATTCCCGCAGTAGCAGAACTCACCGCAATGGCATGCTGGTTGCCGGTCAGCTGAACAAAGGCCTGCTCCAGTTCGGCGCATTTTGCGCCGGTTGTTATCCACCCAGAGTCAAATACCGCTTTAACAGCAGCCAGCTCTTCATCACCGAATGAAGGGCGGGAAAATGGCAAAAAATCCATGCTAAAACTCCTGCAGATCAAACCCATAAGCTGTCGCGCGATGTTAATCAGGGACAACGCCGGAAAAAGAATTGGAATAGCGATTTATCAACATCCGGCTATGGCGTTATCGAGACCACGTTTTCCAGTTCTGGAATTAAGGTTACCGGACTGCTAATACAAACTACCGTATGAAACTTAACTGAACATTAAATGAATAGCGTGAATTGCAATAAAATTAAGGATCACTGAGTTAAAGGTTTGCGAAAAAGTTCACTATTATTTTTCTAATAATCATTCTGACCTCAACTCTTTTTGATTTATTGATATTTTGTTTAAAAAGCGCAAATTCTTACTGCCATCAGGCCTGAAATGAGTACATCACAGAGAGGTTACTTCCTGATATAAAATTTAACACGCTGATTTCTATGTCATCTCTTGACTCTTCTAACACTGGTTTCATATTCGCCAATATAGCGCCCCGCTGATTTCAGGAAAATCACAGAGTAAAAATATTGTCTTAATGTATTCTTAATATTGTTAGTTATTAATGTTCCGCCCTCTCAGTAATCATGACAGTTTCGTGAATCTCTGGTGACAGTGAGTTAATATCTGTCAGATTATCTGTGCATGCAGGGTAAAAACAGTGCTAAAAAAAGTGAATAAGATCGCGGCTTCAGGCGTTAACGTTTGGTCTGCCTAAGAAAGAGAAAATAATGATGATACGTGTCGCCTGTTTATGCATTCTGTTCGCCCTGATCAGCCCGGTTCTTTATGCCGCGCCGGTAACGTATGCCATAACCCCTGATAAAACATCGATTGGTCTCTCATGGCGCGCTTTTGGTCACGACTTTTCCCAGGCAAGACTGCAGGGTGTGACCGGCACGGTGACGCTCAATCCTGATGAAGATCGTGACGATCGTATTGAAGTGAATATTCCGGTGGGAACGCTGGTAGCCTCGAACAGCCTGTTAACCTGGCAGCTGAAAAGTGACCTGTTTTTTGATGCGGAGCGCTACCCGCAGATTCACTTTGTAAGCACCCGCGTTGCCTCACTGGGTGACGGTAATTACCGGATTTTTGGCGTGCTGACGGTTAAAAATGTCAGCCGGACAGTGGTGATGCTGGCCTCGCTGGACAGCGGTAAGACGATTGATCCAGCATCACGCTCGCTGGCGCTGCATGCCTCCACAGCGATCTCCCGCTCCGCCTTCGGCATGGATCGGCTGGTCGGGGTGGTTGATGATCACGTTAACATTGCGCTGGCGATTGGCGCACAGGCCAGATAGCCGCTGTAACTGTAACCGCGTAAGGTCGTGTCGGTTTAACTGAGCGCGGTCTGTAATGTTTCCGCTGTTGCAGCCAGCTGGGCCAATGGGTTGCGGCCGATCAGTACATACTGATAGCCGTCGCGCGTCCACCAGGCCAGCTTCATGCCATGGCGCTGTTCGCGGGCAATCGAATTCGTATCGTGCGGCGCAGGCGAGATACAGAGCGCCATCGGGCCATAGTCAGCGTGCAGCCAGGCAATCTGCGCTATAGACGTCCGTTCGTAGCGCAGGATACGCACCATTTTCAGTTCAGCTCCAGGCAAACGCAGTTGTTGCGGGTGCAACTGCAATCCTAAATCGAGTCGGGTTCGGTCCAGGCCCCTCTGCAGCATGGCGACGTCATCAGGCATATCGGCCAGCGTTTCAGCGCTGTAAAGCGACATGTAACGTGCTTCCAGATCGCGGATATTCTGGCTTTCATCCTTCTCATCTTCTGATGGTCTTGCCAGAAAACCGATGCTGCTGCCCACCAGCAGAAAGCTGACTGATGCCGCAATCAGTGTCCGACGACTGTAACCTTTAACCGGCATCGACTCTGGTGCCGTGATGGCTGCCAGTTGATGTGCCATTCTGGCCTGCGGAGCCTGTTCCAGCAGCGGCGCAAAAGCCTGTTCAAAATCGAGATTACTGTGCTGGAAAAGCTCAACCCGTGCCGCCAGTTCGGGCTCCCCTGCCATCGCCTGCTCAAACTGCACGGCTTCCTGCGGAGTCATTTCACCATCAAGCCAGGCAACGATTGCCTCATCACGCCACGGTGGCGTAAAAGTTTCCCTGTTCATCTTCGTTTCTCCTGCGGTACAGGCGAGGTCAGCGGCTGTCTGGCCAGCGTGGCACGTGCGGCGGCCAGACGGCTCATAATAGTGCCAATCGGAACGGAGAGCGTCTCTGCCGCCTCCTGATAAGTCAGACCTTCGACATACACCAAAAACAGCGCATTACGCTGGGCCTCGGGTAAGGCGTTAACCTGCTGCATAATGCGCTGGAAATGGCGGTTTTCGTCGCTGGTGGCGTGGTTATCTGCGGCCAGCAACACATCGGGATCAACGAATCCCTGCCCCTGCCGGACCTTTCGCGCCCGTAAATCACTGGCCCAGATGGAATGAAGGATCGAAAAAAGCCATCGATCAATACGTGTGCCCGACGTGAACTGCGCGCTGCGTTCCAGCGCGCGTACGCAGGTTGACTGCACCAGCTCTTCTGCCATGTCACGGTTGTGTGACAGCACATAGCCGTAACGCCAGAGCCGCGTCAGATGTTCCGCAAGGTGCTGACGGATGTCACTGTGAGTGATTTTTCGCTCCTCCCTGCCGCATCAGACCTCGGGGTGGCCGTTGATCGCGGCCTGCAGATCGCGGTACTCCTCGCAGTCTGTGCCACAAATCCCGGCAATGGTTTTTAACTGTTCGCGCGCCAGATCCGGACGCCCTTTGATCATCCAGGCTTCGCCCAGATATTCACGCACTTTAGCGTAACGGGGATCAAGTGCAATGGCGCGCTGATAATAGCCAATACCCTCGTCTGTGCGGCCCAGTTTGCGGGTAGCATAACCACGATAGTTCCAGGCTTCTCGGGTATCCGGGTTTTTCAGCGTATCCAGCAGGTTCAGCGCCGCCTGATATTCGCCCTTTTTCGCCAGATGCCAGGCGTAGCGGGTTTTATCGTCGTCACTCAGCTTGCTGGTCTTCTCAGGCACACAACTTTTAGTGTGATTGTCATAGACCTGACCTTTGGGACAGTCAGGCGTCTTTTTCTCACTGTCATTGTCGCCCATCGCCATACTCAGCGGAGAGTGCAGCATCAGCAACAGGGCTGGAACAGCAAGCAGAGTAATACCATAACGCGTTGTCATAATTTATCCTTATCGGGGCTGCGAGGCAGGTGATAAAGCCTGCCGGATTCAGTCCGCTATCGCGGCGCTATACGGTAAACAGCTCAGCGCCGGTTTCTATTCGATAAAAATAAAATTATTTTTTTGTCAGGCTGCCACGCTGAATCAGAACAGCAGCTTATCCACTTGACAGAAGCGCCCTTCCGCCAGAGAGATCACCGCAGCTTCCGCAATCGCCTGTGCTTTCAGGCCATCCTCCAGACCCGGCAGATCGTCTACCTGCTCACCGTTGAGCGATCGGATAAATGCATCCAGATGTGCATAATATGTTGGCTGCACCCGGCTGAACCAGTCGGGCAGGAGGCCTGGCTGCTGAATCTGCGCGTCCTGATAGCAGCTGACGCCGCGCTGCGCCTGAGAGGCCGATTCCAGCATCCCGTTAGGCCCCATCACACTGATGCGTTCATCGTAGCCATAGCCGGTGCGGCGGGTATTATCGAGCTGTGCCAGCGCCCCGCCCTGCAGCCGCAACAGCAATATGCTGGTATCCACATCCCCAGACTCGCTGATAGATGGCAGAGCCAGCGCTGCTCCCATCGCCGCCACCTCCGTCACATCCTCTTCGGTCAGCCAGCGCAGCAGGTCGAAAAAGTGGATAGCCTGATCGCGCATCTGGCCCCCGGACGCCTGAAGATAGGCCAGCGGCGGCATGGACGAAGAGCGGCAGACCATCTGAATCAGTTCCGCCGGGCCAATCCGCCCCTGACGGAGTTGTTGCTTCAGCTGCTGATGGCTGACATCGAAACGGCGGTTAAACCCGACTGTGACCGGCACGTTGTAAGGGAGAACGTTAGCTACGGCCGTGCAGGCACGTTCCAGTGACAAATCAACCGGTTTTTCACAGTAGATTGCTTTACCGGCGCGGGCAGCGGCTTCCAGCAAATCGGCATGGGTCGGCGTCGCGCTGGCGATCAACACCATGTCAATCTGCCCATCATTTATCGCCTCTGTGACAGATGCGGCCCGGGTACCAAAGCGGGTCGCAAAGTGGGCAGCGCGCGCCGGTACGACATCCGCCACCCACACCAGCTCTACCCCAGGATGCGCCTGAAGATTCGCGGCATGAACTTCACCAATAAAGCCACATCCCAGCAGGGCAACACGTTGCTTTTTATTCATTTATTTGAACTCCATCATAGTCCGGCAGAAAGCCGCATCAGCAGAATAGCGCTGCGTTTTACACTCACGGCATGGTGTTTTGAGGTGTTTACCTCAGAGGAGATCGGCATGTCGTTGAAAGAGGTCGCCCGACGGGCAGGTGTGGGACTGGCAACCGTGGATCGGGTGCTTAATGAACGTGGCGGTGTCGCGCCGGAGACGGTTCACAGGGTGCTGCAGGCAGCACGGGAAATCGGCCTGAAACGGATCCTGCCTGAGGAGCATCGTCATCCGTGGCAGATAGAACTGCTGCTGAGCAGCAACGATTCATTTTTCTTTAAACAGCTGGCGCAGGATTTTACAGAGGTCGCCTCGCATCTGGGCTATCGCCGGTTAACGCTGCATCGTACCTTTGTTCCGGAGGCACAGCCCGAGCGACTGGCGAAGCTTATCAGACAGGGCGCAGAGACACGGGATGGACTGATCGTTTTTGCCCATGAGCATCCGGCAATCTATGAAGCGCTGGAACATTGCCATGCGCGTGGTGTGCCGGTGATCTCGCTGGTCACCGATTTGCCCGGTGCCGCCCGGCTCTGTCATGTAGGCATCAACCAGTTTCAGGCAGGACGCACCGCCGCTCAACTGATGGGTAAAATGCTGCATCAGCCCGGTGAGGTGTTGATGGTCAGCGGTCACAGGGATTACAGTGCGCATCGTCAGCGCATTGAAGGATTTCGCAACCTGATTACTGAACGATATCCCCATCTTCAGCTGCGTGAAGTTGTGGCGGCTCAGGAAAATCGTGACACCCTGAGTAAGTTGCTGGAGAAGCAGCTGGTTCAGAGTGGAGATCTGCTGGGAATTTATAATACCGGCCTGGGGAATACCGAGATTGGGCAGGCGCTGGCACGACATCGTCGGCTGAATCAGTGTGTCTGGATTACCCATGAGCTTTACGCCACTACCCGCACGTTGATGGCACAGCAGAGCGTAGCGCTGACGCTGGATCAGAATACCCGACAGCATGCCCAGATTGCCCTGCATCTGATGCTGAATTATCTTGAGCAGTCAGAAGAGCCTGACACCTACATCAGCGGTAAAGTGGATTTCATCATTTATACGGCCGAAAACTGTCTGTAGATCGTGCCTTTGGTGTGATTCCCACAACGGATTTTTGCGATATTTTTTGCCGCATACCTATGCCGTCACGGTCCGGAAAGCGGATGGCAAAAACGCTTTGATGGCTTAAGTCGATGTAAAATGAGACTGCTGTTTATAATCTGACTAACGTCTGAAACGTTGAAGAACAGATAGCAACAGATAAAAACACTGGATGATTTCTAAATATTAAAATATAAAACTATATATAAGTATTTAATGGCTTTAATCTTCCCCTTCTGGCCGGGGGCATTATTATCGCTTCCGAACTAGCAGGGGATTTTCGGTCAGGCCATAAAAGTAGCAATAGTCAATATATGTGCACACCGGCAAACAGTAAACAGAGCAGAAATAACGATAAAGATACTGTCCGATTAACGCGGCGAACCATCAAAAGCATACTTTGTATGAATATTGATAAATATCAAACCTCAACCGTTTATGGCTCTCAGGATTCTGTGACGTTTCACATTCTGACAGCGCGATGCTAAATTTCAGTCGTTTTACGACAGGGTAATATGCAGAGCCTGTCATGGCCTATCTATTTATCCTGAATTCTCTGTGCATCTCTGAAGGTGCCTGACTGATTAATGAGAGCCTGGTTTGGAACAATGTTTATCCCCGGTGCGTACCACCACAGAAAGAGTGTTGTACGCAATTATTTTTGAAGCCGTCGCGAATGTACTGGTTTTCATTATTCTGATTATGTTTTCCTCAGCAGCACCTGCACAATCAGCACTGTTAACCATAGTCTCATCCACTCTGGCTATGGTGTGGAACTATCTGTTCAACCTGATGTTTGACAGAATTCAGCTGCGAACAGGATTTAAGAAAGACTGGCGCATGAGATGCCTGCATGCCGTGCTATTTGAGGCGGGCTTGTTGTTAGTATTGATGCCTTTTGCAGCATGGTGGCTGGATATAACGCTGCTCGCCGCACTGAAGCTGGAATGCGGACTGGTACTGTTTTTTCTAATCTATGCCTATCTGTTCAATCTGATATGGGATTATGGCAGAGCTGTACGAAATCGCAAAAAGGTATAATTAAATCATTAAGTTAAAACATCAGCGAGTAACCCTGACAATGAAACCTTCTCGTTAATGGGTTAAGTAAACATCACATATAAATAATAGCGCCTGAGCGCATTTGATACGAAACCAAACAAGGATATCTGATGTCAGCACTCTGTGCTGGCAGCATTGATATAACGGCGAGTCAGCTTAAATCAGACCGGGCACCGGCTCATTTTTAAATGTTTATTAAGTAAGAATACTATGAACAAATTTTACTATCTGGAAAAGTTAAGAAGTTGCCCATCAACTGATATACTGGAAGTCGTGACAAGCTATATGCGAAAAAAACTGCCGTCTGATGATATTTCTTCATTTGATGGTGCGTACGATCACCGTAAAGCTGAGCTGATCATGAATGAAACTTACAGCGAAGTGCCTTCAGAAGTCTGGAGACTGGTGTGTTGAATATTGAAAAGGAGAGTAAGGTCAATTACAGCCTATTATCTGTTGAGGGTTAAATTTCCTGTTGCTCATTAACCACTGATAATCCGGCTATTTGATAATTGCTGTCGGACAGGATTGATAAACAGATAATCAGAGCATCACCCGATCATGCAGTGATGCTCTGTTAATCTTCAGGAAAGAACGTCAGAACCCGCTATCAGAAATGGTACGAGAGACCCACCAGGCCGCGGTTTTGCACCATGATTCCGCTGGTCACAAAATATGGCGTGGCTGAACTCAGTGCCCCCCGCATCCTCACCTTTCAGGTTATAGCCGGACATCACGTTACAGGTATGAATAAAAATCCTGACCGAAATAAACGCATAAAAGCGATGATGCTGGCTGGCGGTATGAGGATGTTGCCTCTGGTCAGTTCTGCTGCTGTTGCCGGAAGCCAGAGGGGTAAGATGTTAGTCTGGCTGATGGCACTACAGTGATCGTCGATCAGTCAACTGGCGACAGTTATTATGGCATCCTGGTAACAGGTGCAACTGCCGCTGAAGTCACTGCCGGTAGAGGCAGTACTGTTACCATGAAATATGCTGAGCACTATGTTAAAGGCATTTTCATCCAGTCTGCGGGCAGTCACTTTACTGCTGATAAATTAGTGCTCAACGCTTCAGGGATAGCTGCAGTCGCTTTTGAGTTGAGCAGAAAAAATGTTTCTGCAAATTTAGGATCGGGCAGCTTTGCCACATCGATTGCGCCAGTTAGTGCTTTTGCAGAAGGGGGATTGTGAGTAATCAGTCCTCGTTGCAGGCGAAAGCATTGCAAATCACGACTCAGGTCACCAGCGGTGTAGCACTGCGCGTCAGCGGCTTCGGCTCGAACGTTAAGATCCTGAGAAATCTGCTTGATGTCGGTCATACGCAGAATAATCGCACATACGGCAATAACGTCTCATCAGACCTGAGGGGATCACTCGAAGCAGAAAAAAATTTAGCTTCTCTGACGAACTTACGGTTTTTTTTCTGGAACCACAGTTGCTACTTACCGCAGATCATCAGGATGGGACCTTGGTACGGGCGTCAAATGACCTTAACATTCATTTTCGAGTTTTAAATCGATGATGGGATGAGCCAGTGTACTGGCAGGCTATGAAGTTAATCAGAGTAATTACAAACTCAACACTTATGTTAAAACGGGCGTTTTACGCGAGTTTGACGGTGATGCTGCTTATGCTCTGAATGGATCAGAGGAGCGTATCTTGTTTAAAGATAATGGCTGGTATAACGATCTCGGTGTCAGCGCGTAAATCAGTAGCCATACCCTTTTTATCGAAGCCGATAGGGTAGATGGAAATCGCTTCAACCAGCACCAGGTTAATGCTGGTTATCATTGTAGTTTTCAAAAAATAAACGCAGTAAAAGATGAGTGCTAAAGGAGACATGAATGAAAAAAATATTATGGATGATACTGGCCCTGATCAGTTCGGGCTCGGCGTATGCTCGTCAGGAAGTTCAGATTGGCAAAAAGGTCCGGGTTACCGGTGCAATCGACCGCGATGATGGCTACAGCGAAATCAATGTAGATCGTATTTTTATACTGAAATAATCTTCTAAAAAACACAAAAATCCAGCGGTGGCGATGGCTCATACAACAAGTGGTTTTTAATACTGCCATTTCAGATGCTGAAAAGAAGCCCGGTTGATAATTCCCGATTATGTAGGGATTATTCCTGCTGACTTCCGTGCGTAGAGTTGAGTGTTGGCACAGACGGAGAGAGATTACGGCTATCCACGTCTGACTGAAACGCATCAGGAAGATGAAGTACGGGTGCAGCAACGACATAGTTACTGTAAATATAAACATATAGCAGAATAATCATAGCTAACATGATTGCCGTCATCATTTTAAAAGTAATGGCCAAAGATTTATCTTTTTTTTTTGGATCTTTCTTCACAAAAACCTCTTTACACCTTAAACATGAAACACATTCTGTGCATTACATGGAAGCCGTTCATCAGAAATGGCTATTAAATTTAGAAACCACTAAAATATGGACTGAATAAATACCTAAAATTTTGCATGCTCAATAACGCCTTTGTAAAGCTCCAGCAGAGTGACATCATTAATGAAAGCGTTAAACTCTTTATCACCACTTACCGAAAACTTTTTCATCACATTGTACTTATGTGCATAGATGGTTTTAACAGAAAGGTTCAGACGTTTAGCTGTCTGCGCCACACTGTACCCTTTCTTTAAAAAGCTTAGCACCTGCAACTGTACAACCGTGATACGCGCAAAATCACAATGTGAGCAATCCGAGGGTACAAATGCCTTGACGCTTACCTGATTTTCCAACCAGAAATGGACGATTTTTTCAGAAATAATACGCACAGAATCGCTGCGCGAGATAGTAATTAAAGAACGATAACAGAGAGGCAGTTGTTCCGTAATGATGTCTTCAACCTCATCAACAAACACCATTAAAATGCTACCGGGCTTCCGTCCCCGGTAGGCAGGTTGACACATATAAAGGCGCCATTGTGCAACACTGATTAGTATGAAATCCGCCTGATGTAAATTTTGCGCGTCATTAGTGGGTAAAAATTCTACTGGCGTATCACATAACAGTGCCTGCTCAATAATTTTTGAGATGCCCAGCCGAAAGAAGTAGTTTTCATTTGTACAAATGACTTTAAAATCCATTTTGCCCTTAAGCATCTCAAAGTTTAAAAAAAATTATCAGGTAAACTTGCCATTAACCAGGGTCAGTTCACCTTTCTCTTTTAATTCTTTCAGCACTCTACAAATGGAGCTTTTTGAAAGATGAGAACTGTTTTCAATCAGGTAAAGTGCCGAAAATCGTTTTTTAAGATGCGGTGGCAGTTTCCCCCAGCGGCCAATCAACGAAATCACTTCATCATGTGAGTTATTTTTAGGTAGCTGGATGTAATTCATCAGGTCAGAGTACTGGCCAGATAGAATGGACATGGCATCATTGAAAAGATCTTTCTCAAACACCAGGCGCCAGAACACATCGTAATCAATGAAACTGACCTTTCCATAGTCAATCCTTTCCAGATAGACAGGTGGTTCATCAAGTGCCGGAGTGACACCGACAACAAAAGGAGCCGATAAGATATTTAATACCTTATTTTCGCTTTTTAATTTGAGTAAAAAATCACCATCAAGAATGAACATAACCCGGCGTACATTATCTTTAGTGAGATGGTAACGACGCTTGCCGCGCGAAATCTCATCTGGATTAGCAACCTGGGTATACCCGGCTAGCGCATCGATGATCCGTTCATGATTTTCAGTCACTCTATACATAATAATTAACTCAATCTAACTAACACAAGGTTAGTGATTAGTAGAATAATTAGCAAAAATCCGTTTGTTATAGTCTCTTTTTTTCGCCTGGTGTATTGATGATCTTTGACTCCCCCCAGATATGAGTCACAGAAAGGTTGCTACTGGTTTCACTATAGTAAAACCATCACGCTAAAATTCAACACCATAAACATGCAAAAAGGAAGAGCATCACGCCAATGATTGGCACGACAACCAGATATTTCACCGCTTAAAGATCAATTAATCAGTATATCAAACTAACAAGTAGAGACTTACTGATAGTGTTATAACTTTTTTCTTAAAAAAGGAATCAATCATAATCATATGAACATTGATGTTATAATTCCGCTATATTAAGCACAAAAAAGGACTGTGTAAGTTTAAATTAATACCATTATAGATAAATCTTCAATCATTATGGAATCATTGTTAATTCCTCCTAAAGAAATAAAAAAACACAGCATCTGATGACATAAATTAAACCACGCCGTCCCCATAACAGACACTTAAATAACAAATCATCATATATATAGTTTTATATTCTATGTTTTATTTCTTTTACAGACGAAAATACCAAATGATGCATTTATTCTATTCCTGCAACTTTCAAGTTAAATTGCATATGGCGACTGATTTCTTATTACCTGGATTTTTAACCAAACTTCACTCCTCCCTCTGGAGCTGTTTCGTCGCAGAATGCGAGCTATTCTCATGATTTAGGAAAAACTAACACCACGTATAATCAATCATCTCATTAATAGTCGACTGAAAAAATATTATGATGTGAATGCATTCACGCCGGCGCTCTAAATTATGATGAATGAAAATGCATTGTAAATAAAAAATGTCTTCGGTTATTAATGCCAATAGAGCGTAATATTAATTATGGGTATTTTACTATTTTATTTTTTATAGTATCCGGATCTAATAGCGCCGTTCGCTTGAAGCGGCATTTTAAAAATTAAATAGCGAATGATTGAATAATATGAGATATGTAAATGAGAGAGTTACATCTGTAGAATTACAGAATTTTTCAGGCGAAGGTTTTTGATTTTTTTGGTGCTGTCGTTGTCGGTGGTGTTACCAGTATAATTGCTTTTGGTCTGAAATGGGCCATGAGCGGCGGTAGCACGTGTGGCATCGTAGGTGCAGGTATGATCTCTGGCGGTGTCGGCATGATTATCGGCGCAAATGCTGATGAATTATCAAAGCCTGTTGGGCGATATGGGATCGTTTTTATCGGATAGTCAGTTGCTACGTATTCTGCTGGCACGCGCACTGTATCGTGAACCTCAAATACGGGTACTGAATGAGGCCACCAGTCATCTTGATATCTACAACGAAGCGCAGATCAACAACGCCATTAAGCAGATGAGGATCAGCCGAATCATCATTGCACATCGTATGGAAACTATCCGAAGCGCCGATAAAATCGTCCTGTTAAATAACGGCATTCTCAGCGAAGTCAGAGCAGAGCAGAGCAGAGCAGAGCAGAGCAGAGCAGAGCAGAGCAGAGCAGAGCAGAGCAGTTATTTTGCCAGGCAGCAACCCACAAAGACACGGAGATTACCCATGGATAAGACTATTTACCGCGTCACTGAAGGCATGATTATTTTGCCGCAAGGTTACTGCGAGCGAACGCTGAATATGCTGGCCGATACGCGATCTTCTCTGCCGTCAATCACCATCTTCCGCGATAGGTTTGGTGACCATAATAATCCGGAAGAGTATATTCTTAGCCAGCTTGCTATACTGGAATAGCAGATGAAAGACTGGCAACAGGAAGTCCATCAGCCCGTGGCCTTAGGCGATAAGCTGACTATGGGTATCATGATTACCTATGATTTTCTGTGGTCGAATAATATTCGCCTTTATCAAAAGCAGGCAATTTTATACTCAACCTGGATGATGTGTTGATCTTTTTATTGTCTAAGACTGCACCACTAAACACTCCGGAAATACAGCTTTTCAACGATGTTCTGAAAGGCTTTCAGACCTGATGCTGAAACCCCTTGCCTGGGAGTCGCTGCAGAACGAGTAAGCAACCCAGGAAGGAAACGCCCTCATTCCGGGCCTTTTTTTGAGCGCTAGTTAACTCTTTTATTTTCGGATTCAGTACCGCTCGCAGGTGAACAAGTAAGATAACGGCCCACCGACCAGGTAAGTTTTCTTATCAATCTGCGTGATATCCAGCTGCAAATAACCAGGATCGAGCGTAATTTCCGCCAGCAGCATATTAAACACGGCATCTGGCGTCGTATCGTTGGTTGCGGTAATAACTGTTCTTATTTTATAGCGATAAGTGTCACTATCAATTTTATTCCCTGCGCTCAGCGCAACGCGTCGATTAAGCGTTGTAATTTTATCACCAAAATTTACCTGCCCGTTCAGCAACAGATAGCCCAGTTTAGAATCAATAAAGCGAAGATCCTGGGAAACAGCAAACTTAATATTTTCATCATCATGGCGACTAAGATCGTAGCGGCTGAACGCTGAACAGCGGAAAGGAAAATCGTCAGGACGGGGTTTAAAATAATTAATCCCGGCAAAAATCATCAACAGCAGCGCAGCGAGTGTTAGCGTCAGCATGATTGTGGCGTTCCGTTTCAAAACGTTCTCCAGTCAAGATAATAGAAGTTGTCGCAGGAAACGATATGGCCACTGCTGTTAAGATTACATGCGGAGAGAATGGTCCTGCCATAATCAGTCGTTGAGAATGAAGTATTTTTATCGAAATAGATGCGTCGTCCCGGCACACAGGATTGATTATTTTCTTTGAGAATTTCAAGAATTTGCTTATCCAGTGACTTTTGCTCAAACACATCCAGCCCCTGAACGATCACCGCCTCGCAGCCGCCTTGCAATTTGATAGTACTCATAGAAGAATTCTTTTCAGCAGGATTACTTATAATGAAGTACCAGAAAGCGCTTCCCAGCAACATTAGCATGAGGATAAATATGCCCTGCCTGACGTTGAGGCCAGATTTTTTGACAACCTTTTCCGCCATAACGAGATCGGGAGGTATCGCCGGGCTATCCTGGCTGGAAACAACACTCTCCGCAGGTCCTTCATCACTCTGAAGCTCTGCCACAACAAAAGCCGGGGAAGATTCGCGCTCAATTTTGATGTCAGTATTGAGTCGGATGCCGATTTTCGGAATGGTGATAATCAGATTTTCACAACCATAAGCCGCGAGCGCTCTGCGCACAATACTCAGATACTGATTCAGATTACTGTTTGATCCGCGCAGACCATATTTATCCCAGACCTCGGTCAGCAAGGTTTCACGCGCCAGTACTTCTCCCTTAGAATTAAGCAACTGCTCAAACAGCCGACCTGATGAAATACTCAGACTCAGCGTTTCCTGAGTAGGAATATGACTCAGCGTACAGTCATCTGAATTGTAGGTAACCTGATCATCGATAATGTAAATCATTAAGAAATCACTGCATTTTCGCCCATTTCCGACAGTATAATTCAGCTTATTTAAAGAAGCACTAAAGAGACCTGAATCTGTCAACTCACACAGGTGATGTTAAGTTGACATTGAAATCCGGCACGCAGGCGAATTTAGACTCTTTTATCCTGCTTTAGGCTTTATAATCGGCCTTAAAGGCGAACTCCCCGGAAGAATGCAGGCTTTTTCCGTTCATATTAATGCTAACCAGCAAAGACAATATCAGCTTCAACCTCGCCAGCTTGCCACCTGTGCGGGTTAAGTGCAGTCAACTCTCTTAATTCGTTGCGAACCCCTGGATTTTAATCGCAACAGGGCCTAAAATGTGACCACCAATAACAGTGGTCACTGAATTTTTTCACCCACCTTTGATCTGCCAGGTTCTGACAATGACTCAATTCGTAACGGAAAATGGCACACGCGGCCCGGTTGGGCATAATGTCCGTGACCAGATTGTCGATGCTGCCATGCAGCACTTCGCGCATTATGGTTACGAAAAAACCACCGTCTCCGATCTCGCCCGTGCTATCGGCTTTTCCAAAGCCTATATCTACAAATTTTTTGAATCGAAACAGGCGATTGGCGAAGTGATCTGCTCCACCCGGCTAGCGATGATTATGCAGCGTGTCGAAGCCGCGATCGCCGATGCGCCTGGAGCATCGGAACAACTGCGGCGACTGTTTCGCACGCTTTCCGTCACAGGCACTGAACTCTTTTTTCACGAACGTAAACTGTATGACATCGCTGCAGTCGCGTCGCGTGACCGCTGGCCGTCAGCAATGGCACATGAAGTGCGACTACTGAATCTAATCCAGCAGATCCTGCGACGTGGGCGTGAAGCGGGTGAGTTTGAACGTAAAACCCCGGCTGACGAGGCGGCGGAAGCGATCTATCGGGTAATTAAACCTTACGCGAGTCCGGTACTGCTGCAGTACAGCCTTGATGACGCTGAAGAAGCCTCCGCACAACTGGCAGCACTGGTGTTACGTAGCCTTGCGCCCTGAGCACTGCGCACTGCGCACTGCGCATGATGTGACCATTGACTTATTTAGTCACAAGCGCAACGATAGCACTCTGTCTGGTTATCGCTCAGGATTCCGATGCTGCTAAGCTTATCTCTGTCTGCTGTATTCCATCCCTGCGTTCATCTATCGCACCATCCTACGCAGGGTCTCACTCTTCGCGATCCAGGCGAGTATCTATTCTCGGCTGCAGTATTTCACTCACTGTCCGGTCTATCTACGGGAGCAATCCAATGAGTCACTTAACCTCATCACAACGCATTGTCATTACCGGCGCGGGCATCGTCTCTCCGTTGGATTGTGGCGTTGAAACTGTCTGGCAGCGATTAACGGCGGGTAAATCAGGTATCCGCGTTCTGCCCGACACGCTCACTGCCGGAACCGGCATTTCAGTGGGTGGCAGTGTGCCCGACATTGATGAAGACCCGCTGGCGGGATATGACCCTGAGTCGTTCATTGCGCCGAAAGAGCGTAAAAAGATGTCGCGATTTATTGAGTTTGCACTGCTGGCAGCTGAAGAAGCGCTGAATCAGGCGGGCTGGCATCCTGAAGATGAGGCCGCGCGAGAACGCACCGCGACCATTATCGCCTCCGGCGTCGGCGGCTTTGGTGCCATTGCCGACGCCGTGCGTACTACCGACGCGCGCGGCCCGCGCAGGCTCTCACCCTTTACAGCACCTTCGTTTCTGGCCAACATGGCTGCCGGTCATGTCTCGATTAAACACGGCTTCACCGGTCCGCTGGGCGCACCCGTTACCGCCTGTGCAGCAGGGGTTCAGGCAATTGGTGATGCGGCAAGGCTGATCAGAAGCGGTGAAGCGGACATTGCGATTTGTGGCGGGACCGAAGCGGCGCTGGATCGCGTCACGCTGGGCTGTTTCGCGGCTGCGCGTGCGCTATGTGTAGGCTATGAAGATCATCCACACCATGCCTCACGTCCGTTTGATCGTGACAGAAACGGCTTTGTGATGGCCGAAGGTGCTGGTTTGCTGGTGATTGAGTCGCTGGCCCATGCCGAAGCACGGGGTGCGACGCCACTGGCGGAGATTATCGGTTATGGCACCAGCGCCGATGCTTACCATCTTACTGCAGGTCCGGAAGATGGCAGTGGCGCTGCGCGGGCAATGAGAACCGCTCTGCGCCAGGCGGGTATCAGCGCGGACGACGTCCAGCATATTAATGCTCATGCAACCTCAACACAGGTTGGCGATCACGGCGAGCTGGCCGCTATTCGAGCCGTATTTGGCGATAATTCACCGGTCGCGATCTCCTCAAGCAAATCTGCCACCGGCCATCTGCTGGGTGCCGCGGGTGGAGTTGAGGCGATATTCACCTTGATGGCATTACGTAAGCAGCTTATTCCGCCGACGCTGAACCTGCATCATCCCGATGACGCAGCAGGCAATCTTGACCTGGTGGCGCTCAATGCACGCCCAGCCAGGCTGAACTATGCCATGTCGAACGGTTTCGGCTTTGGCGGCGTCAATGCCAGCATCCTGCTGCGCAAGTGGTCATGAGGTCATCGTGACGTTTAAACCTGCGCCACCAGCCACACTGGCCGCGCAGGTTTTAAATCACCGTGATAACTCTGTATACGGGATAAATTCAGATGCGCCTTTTTATCAATAGCTTTATAAATCTGTACCTTTCCTGACAAAATTGCCGCCCTTCCACCGCCTGCCCTTTTCTTTCAGCACTACAATTAATCGAATCAAAGTAACCTCAGAGAACATTGATGAAGATTGCAGCTTTCGATATTGGTGGTACCTCTTTAAAAATGGGTGTGATTGATGAGCAGGGAAATATTCTGACCAGTGACAGTGCTGATATTTCCCATAATTCACGCGACAAAATACTTGATGAGATCCTGGCCTGGCTAAAGAAAAACCCCGGCTGTGCTGGCGTCGCCGTCAGCACGCCCGGTTATATTGATGCAGAAGCCGGATATATCGCCATGGGCGGCACCATTCGGGACTTCGACCAGTTTCATCTCAGCCAGTGGCTGACGGAAAAAACCTCACTGCCTGCCACGGTTGAAAATGATGCACACTGCGCCTTACTGGCTGAACAGTGGCTGGGCAAAGCAAAAAAGCTCACTGATTTTCTGATGTTAACCATCGGCACAGGATTAGGCGGAGCGGCCTTCTGCAATGGCGCGCTGATCCGGGGCGGTCGTAATCGCGCGGGAGAGTTTGGCTGCCTGCTGACTTCGCGCCCTGACAGCAGCAACATTGAACGCCATACCATGAGCCAGAGCTGTACCATGACGGCGCTTCAGGAGAATTACAGCCAGCTTATCGATAAATCTCCAGACGACGTCACCGGTAAAGACGTCTTTGACGCATACGATCGTAATGAAGAAGCCGCGCAGCAGGTGGTGAATAAATTCTACCAGGATCTTGCAGCCTGCTTATATAACCTGTTCAGCGTGTTCGACCCGCAGATGATATTTATCGGTGGAGGGATAACCGCGCGTGAGCCGTTCCTCGAGGAACTGGCAGCGCAGCTGGCAAAATATGATCTGGATATTCCGATTGATGCCGCGACCTATGGCAACGACTCCGGCATGCTGGGCGCAACCTGGAATTTCCTGCAGCGCAAGCAGACACATATCAATTAACTACTCCTTTAATTATCGCTGCCGCCAGTCGGGAATAATTAAATCACCCCGTAATACCGAACTACCCAGCATCTGCTGGGTAGTAGCGGTTAGCCAGCTGACGATCCGGGAGGCAAGGGCATCAAGGGAATATTCAATTGCCGGTATAGCGGGCAGACCAGGCAAATTGACTGAACCCGCCAGGCTAAAGACCATGACATCATCAGGCACCGATTTATTAAACGCCAGCAACTGCGTTATAACACGCTGTGCTTCCTGCTCGTTAGCCACCAGTAATGCATTAAAAATACGGCTACTGGCGTTATTCAACAGCATCTGAATAGCCACCGATGATGAGACCGCATCAGTGATGACCAGATTGCGGTTAAAGGGTAAAACATTATTTTCCAGAGCAAGCTTATAGCCATGTAACACCTGCCCGGCCGTATTGCCGTTCTCTGGCTGGATCAACGCAATTTGACGACGGCCCTGATTAATCAGGAAATTGCAGGCTGTCTCAGCGGCAAAGGCATGATCGAACTGAATGCTGTTTGGCCCTTCCGCTTCGGCACAGTCGACCAGAATGACATGTTCATCATCAATGTTAAGCGGGAAGTGTGCACCGATAATCAGCACGTCATCGCACAGGCCACAACTCAGCTCGTCAAGTGCTGTGAGAATTTCGCTTTTACTGCGTGCAAAGCGTAATAACAGATGTTTTTGATGCTGGCGCAGTTGTTTCTCCAGTGCGAAAAGCCAGGCGGTAATCTGATTAACATTTTCCTGTGCACAGATTACGCCAATACAGTGGGTTGTCTGACTGAACAATGACTGGGCTATAACATTAGGCCGGTAATTCAGCTCTTCAGCGGCTTTAAGTACCGCCAGCCGACTGGCTTCCTTCACGCCACGTGAACCGCTCAACACCCGGGAAACTGTGGCTTTAGAGACCCCAGCTAACCGCGATACATCGTTGATAGTAGACATCGTTCTCCCCTGAAAATGGCGCTACGCCAAAAAAACAACCCTGTCATGCTGCACATTTCTTCGTATCTCGGAGTATAGCTTTTTCATTATGCTGTGGAAACCGATTTCCCATATACATGTTTTACAGTGGCTTTTCAGCCATTTTGTGATCGCTATCGAATTAAAAAAATCAGTAAGTAATGCTTTCTGACAGCCGTCACACTTCTTGCTGATCAAGATGGAAACCGGTTTCCATATGTTATCCAATCAGCCTCACTTGAGTGTTTTAAGGTGAGGAACAGTAACCATGTACAAAATCATGTTGTGTTGTTCAGCAGGTATGTCTACCAGCATGCTGGTGCGAAAAATGGAGGAAGCAGCCGCTGAGCAGGGGCTACCCGTTGAGATCAAGGCATTTGGCGTGGCGGAGTTTGATGAGCAGTTTTCCCGCTATCAGGTAGTTTTGCTTGGGCCACAGGTGAAGTACATGCTGCAAAGCCTGACGGAAAAAACAGCAGGCCAGAATATTCCGGTACAACCAATCGATATGATGGATTACGGCATGCAGCGGGGGGACAAGGTGCTGGATTTTGCCCTGTCACTGATCGCAGCAGCACATGACAAGGCGGCCTTATGAGTTCCCTCTATCAATCGATGATTGCGGTGATCGAGCAATCAATTACGCCGCTCGCTGGTCGGCTGGGTCAGCAGAAATATGTTATAGCCATCCGTGACGGCTTTACTGCTGCGCTGCCGTTTATGATTATTGGCTCGTTTATGCTGGTATTTATCTTTCCCCCCTTTTCCGCCACCAGCACTAACAGTGTGGCCCGAGCCTGGCTCGATTTTTCCGCCACCTACCGTGATCAGCTGATGTTGCCGTTTAACCTCAGCATGGGAGTCATGACCTTCTTTATCTCAGTGGGTATCGGGGCCAGCCTGGGACGGCAATTCGCGCTGGATCCGGTGATGTCTGGTCTGCTGGCTTTTATGGCCTTTCTGCTGGTGGCAGCTCCTTATTCAAATCACACTATTTCAACCGAGTATCTTTCCGGTCAGGGCATTTTTACCGCGCTGATTACTGCCATTTACGCTACCCGCGTTTACGCCTGGCTGAAGCACAACAACATCACTATCCGTCTGCCAAAAGAGGTACCAACAGGCGTCGCACGATCGTTTGAGATCCTGATTCCGGTGGTGGTGATTATCGGTACCCTTCATCCGCTGAACCTGTTTATTGAAGCTAAAACAGGAATGATCATTCCACAGGCCATTATGCATCTGCTGGCACCGCTGGTCTCTGCGTCTGACTCTTTACCTGCCATTCTGCTGTCGGTGCTGCTGTGTCAGATCTTTTGGTTCGCCGGCATTCACGGCGCGCTGATTGTAACCGGCATCATGAATCCATTCTGGATGGCTAATCTCTCTGCTAATCAGGCTGCTTTGGCGGCAGGCACTGTCTTGCCACACATCTATCTCCAGGGCTTCTGGGATCACTATCTTCTGATCGGTGGTGTCGGCTCTACTTTGCCACTGGCTTTCCTGCTACTGCGCAGTCGCGCCACCCATCTGCGAACCATCGGCAGGATGGGTATCGTGCCGAGCTTTTTTAATATCAACGAGCCGATCCTGTTTGGCGCACCGATCATCATGAACCCTCTGATGTTTATTCCCTTTGTCTGCGTGCCGATGCTAAACGCCGTACTGGCATATACCGCCACCCGGATGGGCTGGCTGGCTCAGGTAGTTTCGCTCACGCCATGGACGACGCCAGCGCCAATTGGCGCCTCATGGGCGGCTAACTGGGCAATCAGTCCGGTGGTCATGTGCCTGATCTGCATGGTGCTTTCTGCGCTGTGTTACCTGCCGTTCCTGCGAGCTTATGAACGATCTCTGATGAAAAATGAGCAGGAAAAAGCGCAGGCGAACGCACCGCTGGCTGAAACTGCCGGCACATCCTAATCACCCTGGAGAGAGACCATGCAACTGATATTTCCTGATAACTTCTGGTGGGGTAGCGCCAGTTCCGCTTTGCAGACCGAAGGCGATAGCCTGAACGGTGGTAAAAGCGCCACCATCTGGGATCACTGGTATACGCAACAGCCTTCGCGTTTCCATCAGCAAATCGGTCCCGCTGAGACGTCCACTTTTTATCAGCACTGGCGTCAGGATATCGCTTTACTGAAGCAGCTGAATCACAACAGCTTCCGCACCTCAATTAGCTGGTCGCGGCTGATCCCTGATGGCACCGGCGACGTCAATCAGGAAGCGGTGGTCTTCTATAACCACGTGATTGATGAGCTGCTGGCACAGGGCATTACTCCCTTTATCACACTGTTTCACTTTGATATGCCGATGGCGATGCAGGAACAGGGAGGCTGGGAGAGTCGTCAGGTTGTTGCAGCGTTCAGTCGCTACGCCCGTCTCTGCTTTGAGCTTTTCGGCGATCGTGTCCTTCACTGGTTCACTTTTAACGAGCCAATTGTGCCGGTGGAAGGGGGTTATCTGTATGACTTTCATTATCCTAACGTCGTGGATTTCCGCCGGGCGGCGACGGTGGCTTACCACACCGTACTTGCACATGCCTCAGCGGTCCAGGCTTTCCGGACCAGCCATTCGGCGGGGGAGATCGGCATTGTGCTTAATCTCACGCCGTCCTATCCCCGGTCTCAGAACCCGGCGGATCTGACGGCCGCTCATCATGCAGACCTCTTGTTTAACCGCAGTTTTCTCGACCCGGTCTTACGGGGTGAATTTCCAGCGGATCTGGTCGCGCTGCTCAGGCAATACGACCAGTTACCATTAACGCTGGCTGAGGACAAAGTACTGATCGCTGACGGCATAATTGATCTGCTGGGTGTCAATTACTACCAGCCGCGGCGGGTTAAATGTCGCGATAGCGCAATTAATCCTGCCGCTCCGTTTATGCCTGAATGGTTTTTTGAAAATTATGAGATGCCGGGCCGGAAAATGAATCCTTACCGTGGCTGGGAAATTTACGAGCCAGGCATCTATGACATTCTCACTAATCTGCGGCTGAATTATGGCAATCCACGCTGTTTTATTTCGGAAAATGGAATGGGTGTCGAAGATGAACAACGCTTTGTTCAGGCGGGACAGATAGACGATCAATACCGAATCGACTTTGTTGCTGAACATCTTAAATGGGTTCATCGGGCGATCGGCGAGGGCAGCCAGTGTCTCGGTTACCATATGTGGACCTTTATTGATAACTGGTCATGGTGTAACGGCTATAAAAACCGTTACGGTTTTGTCCAGCTTGATATCACCACCCAGAAACGCACGGTGAAAAAAAGTGGCGAATGGTTTGCTGCAACTGCTGCCCGTAACGGTTTTAATCATCCGGAGAATTTAGCATGATCGATCAGGAAGAGGCGGTAATGGAAATCATTGTTAATGCGGGCCAGTCGCGCAGCCTTTGTTTTGAGGCGTTACAGGCGGCGCGACAGGGTAAAATAGAACAGGCGCGGATTCTGCTGCACGAGGCGGATACCTTCACCCGACAGGCGCATAAAATGCAAACCCGACTGATTGAACAGGATGCAGGCGAAGCCCGCCAACCTATGACGCTGATTATGGTTCATGCGCAGGATCACTTAATGACTTCGATGCTGGCGCGCGAGTTGTCTGAAGAGATCATTCATCTTTACCATCGAGACCAGCGTGCCTGACATCTGTAGCAGAAAGTGAAAATGCCTGGCGCAGTCACTCTGCGCCTCACAGCCATGAACAACCGCCGCCGTGCAACTACCCCCGTACCGGTGCATCAAACAGACTCAGCATAACGACAATCAGTGTATAAACCAGCACATACAACAGAATCAGCGCAGCAAGCAAATGCCGGTGGCTGCGAATCTCACTTTTCTTCATGGTGCCATTCAGAAGGTGTAACTCAATGCCAGAGTAGCCGAGGCGCCGTTATTTCGTGCGACGATAGGGCTATCTGAAGCATGCTTATCCAGCCATGTATAATCGCCGATTACGCTGGCGGCCCAGGCTGGCGTGAACTGATGGCTCCAGGTCAGGCTGGTGTCGGTACCATAAAAGCCACCCGCAGCGTCGTAGCGTTCAAATCCGCTCCGCGCGCTTTGCTTGCTGTTAACGCCATACCAGGTATTCATATAACGCCCGTCACCAAACAGACCCGCCACCTGCAGTGCCACCGTATCGTCGCTGGTCTGCCAGGGGATCAGGGTCACGGAAGTCCGATACTGCACACCCTGACTATCACTTAAAGGCAGCGTCGCTTTGCCCTCAAGTACAAACCATGGCGTAACTGACCACCCTATTGCCAGTGCGGTGTTAACCGTGGCGTCGATCTTTCCCATGCCCCTGAGCCGGTCATCACCGTCGCGCCATGAGGAGTTCCGGTCAGAACGACCCAACCCGTAGCCCAGCGTATGTTCCAGATAAAGCCCGTTATCCGCCTGCAGATCGTAGCCAATTCCCTTTTGCGAATCGAGAAAGAAGGCCCCGTCGCGCGCCTGAATAATTGGGGTCAGCTGCCAGTGTTGCTTATCTGCGCCGCTGTAGCGCGGGGCATTGATACCAGCAATACCCAGCGTCACGCTGGGCGGCGGTGTGGCACTGTCGTCCGCTCTTGCAACAGCGGCGCTGAACCCCAGCGAAAAACAGACCATGTGAAGCGTTATTTTTCCGGTTATCATCACGTTTCCTCATTATCACATCAGGTGCGGAGCTGAGGGATTCAGTGCCGCGTCACTGGCCGGAGTATGCGAGGCGAGTGTCAATGAACGACCAGGGATTTATGAAGAAACAGTCAAGGTGATCCGAAAATGCAGTCAAAACGTGTACTGATTATTGAAGATGACGCGGATGCGGCGGGCGTACTTGAGGCCTACCTGAAACGTGAAAATTATGAGGTTATGATTGCAGGTGACGGGCCCGGCGGGCTGGATGCCGCCAGACGCTGGCAGCCCGATCTGATCCTGCTGGATATCATGCTGCCCGGCATGAACGGCACTGAAGTGCTGGCCGCGCTCCGACGTCGTGACGATACCCCGGTGATCATGGTGACAGCGATGAGTGATGCGCCGGACCGCATCGGCGCACTGCGCTATGGCGCGGATGACTACGTGGTCAAACCCTATCACCCGGGCGAGGTGGTGGCGCGCGTTCAGGCAGTACTGCGCCGCAGCCAGAGTCATGTTCCCGTAGCAGAAACACTGCGCTGGGCGGGTTTAATGGTGGACCCGGTGGCACTCACCGCAGTAGTCGATAGCGACAGTCCATCACCGCGCCGCCTCGATCTGACACCGACCGAATTTTCCCTGCTGGTCACACTGATGCGTGCGCCGACGCGTCCGTTTACCCGCCTGTTTCTGCTGGAGCACTGTCTGCCGGAAAGTGATGCACTCGAGCGGGTGGTGGATACGCATGTTTATAATCTGCGCCGCAAACTGGAAGCCGCAGGCATCTCCGACGTCTTACCGGCGGTTCGCAGCGTCGGCTACAGGTTCAGACAGCCATGAACAACAATGTTTATAACTCACTGTGGCGCTGGATCTGCGTCCGGGTACTGTTTCTGGCGATTGGCAGCGTAGTGCTGATCGCCATCTGTATGTGGCTGCGCTTCGCGGTGCAGGCGTACTGGATCTATTACCGGATGCCACCCGCGCTGCTGGATGAGTTCACGAAGTTGCGCCACCATCCCGCCAGCGATCCGGTGCGCTTTCATCAGATTATCGATCAGTGGTGGGGCATCAACTTCTCCGATCCATCGCTTGCCTCGTCCGACTGGCTTACCGTGATCGTGCTGGTGGTGGTCACAATCCCGTTTATGGTAGTGATGGCGCTGCGCTTCGCCCGTCCGCTGTCGGTGCAGTTCAGCCAGCTCGCTAGCGCCGCACGAGCGGTGTCGAAAGGGGAATTTGGCCGATCGGCGGTAATCGTAAAAGAAGCCCCCCAGGAGCTGGTGCGCTTTACTGAAGATTTCAATCAGATGACGCAGCAGCTGGCGCGTTACGAACGTGAGCTGCGCACCTCACATGTGGCGATGGCGCATGAGCTTCGTTCGCCACTGACCGCAGCGATGGGCCGGTTACAGGGTATTCTGGATGGGGTCTTTCCAGCTGAGCCGCAGCAGCTGGCGATGATCATGAAGCAACTGATGCAACTCAGCCGCCTTATCGATGAGCTGCATTTGCTGTCACTGGCGGATGCCGGACAGCTAACCCTGAACCGCGAGCGGTTTAATCTCAGCGAGTTACTGCGTGAGCGCACTGGCTGGCTGATGCCGCAGGCCGAGCAGGCGGGCGTTGTTATCCGCATCCAGCCTCAGGATGAGCTGCTGTTATACGCCGACGTGTTCCGCCTGGGCCAGGTAGTGACTATCATCTGTGAAAATGCGCTGCGCTATGCCGCCGACGGTGGCGCGTTGCTGATCACCGCCAGCCAGAACGATCAGGCGATCACAATGACATTCCGTGATTACGGTCAGGGTGTAGAGCCGGACTTCCTGCCGCAGCTGTTTGACCGCTTTACCCGTGCTGACTCCTCACGTGCCCGCCACTCCGGCGGAAGCGGTCTGGGACTGTCGATCGCCAAAGCGATCGTCGAGGCGCACGGCGGGTCACTTCGCGCCACGTTACCCGCCGACGGCGGCCTGTTAATCGGGATAACGCTGCCGGCAAAATAAATTGTTCTGACTTGACCATTTCTTGATGGTTCATGCAACGTTTCTGGACACAAGCCGGGTTCAATGAGCACAACTCATTAAAGGAACCCGGTTATGAATGATTTAATCCCGGATGCTGCCCGCCAGGTGTGGCGTCATCTCCTTAGTATTCATATCTTTGCGCCGATTGTGTTCGTACTGCTCGGGGTGTTCATCATAACCGGCTGCCGGGACGATAACCCTGCTCCACCTGCCGCCCCGCTCCGCCCGGTTAAAACGGTGGTTGCTCCACCGCTCAGCAGTGACGCGTCACTGGTGCTGACGGGCGAAATCCGCCCGCATGAAGAGGTCGCGCTGGCCTTCAGGTTGGACGGGCGGGTCGTGAGTCGTGCGGCTGAACTGGGCGACCGCGTTAGCGCCGGGCAACCGCTGGCCGCGCTGGAAAACGATCAGTCACGTAATCAGTTGAGCAGCGCGCGTGCCGATCTTGACAGCGCCCGCGCCGCAGAACGCGTCGCCGCGCTTAACCTGCATCGAATGCGGCTGCTGATGCCCGGTGGTGCTATCGCCCGCAGCCAGCTGGACAGCGCCCAGGCGGACTGGCAGAGCGCGCAATCCCGCCGGCTCAGCAGCGACGCGGCACTGAAAAATGCCCAGGATAACCTCAGCTGGACTCAGCTCACCGCACCCGCCGCAGGCCGGATCACCGCCATCACGGTTCAGCCAGGTCAGGTGGTCAGTGCCGGACAAAACGTGATGACGCTGGCAGTGGGGGATGCACGCGATGCGGTGTTTGACCTGACCACACCAGCATTGTTTCGGCCTGACAACCTGACACCGTTGAAGGTGACGCTGCTGGCCGATCCCGGTGTTCAGGCCACCGGCACGGTGCGTGACATCAGCCCGCAGGCCGATCCGCAGACCCGCACGTGGCGACTGCGCATCTCGCTGAATCATCCACCTGAGGCGATGGCACCTGGTGCCACGGTCATTATCAGCCTGCCCGATGCGCAGCTGCCGGTTATCGCCCTGCCCGCCAGCGCCCTGACCCGCTCCGCAGACAAACCCGCGCTGTTGGTCGTTGATGCAGCTTCACGCTTACAGCTTCGTCCGGTAGTACTGAGCCGCTTTAACGCACAGCAAATCTTTGTGACTGCCGGGATCCAGCCGGGCGAACGCGTCGTTACGGCGGGTGTCAGCACCCTGCAGCCTGGCGAAAAAGTGACGCTTACGCAGGAGTCTCCATGAAAAAAACGGCTGGCTTTAACCTTTCTGGCTGGGCGCTGGCGCATCAGCAACTGGTGATCTTTTTTATGCTGCTGGTGATGGCCGCAGGTGTACTGAGCTATCAACGTCTGTCGCGTAACGAAGATCCAGCGTTTACCATCAAAACCGCCGTCATCTCAGCCCAATGGCCGGGCGCTGACGTGGACAATACTGTGCAACTGGTCACTGACGTGCTGGAACAGAAAGTACAGGAGATCCCGTCACTGGACGCGGTAGAGAGCGAAACCCGCGCCGGGCAGACCGTGATTTATGTCAACCTGCGTGATGATACACCGCCGTCTCAGGTGGCTGGCATCTGGTATCAGTTGCGTAAAAAGATGAAGGATGTGACCTCTTCGCTGCCTCAGGGCGTGCAGGGGCCGGCAGTTAACGATGAGTTTGATGACACCTTCGGCACAATTTATGGCTTCACGGCTGATGGTTTTACCGACAGAGAGCTACGTGATCGGGTCGATAACCTGCGACGCAGTCTGACCAGCCTGCCAGACATCGGAAAAACCACCCTGCTGGGTGTGCAGGAGCAGCAGGTGGTTATTGCCTTTTCACCGCGCAAGCTGAACGGCATGGGACTCGATTTACAGCAGGTCAGCGACGCCATTAAAGCCCAGAATGACGTTGTACCCGCTGGCAGCCTGCGAACCGACCGCGAGAACATCGCGCTGCGGGTCAGCGGCACCCTGACCTCGGTCGAAAATCTGCGGGCGATTACGCTACATATCGGGGAACGTTTCATCCCGCTGACTGAACTGGCTACCATCAGCCTGCAACCTGCTGAACCCCCGGCGCCCACGTTTCGGGTTAATGGCGTCCCGGCAATCGGACTGGCGATCTCTATGGCCGCCAGCGGCAACATGCTCGATTTCGGTCAGCAGCTTAACCAGCGCATGCAGACACTGGCCAGTCAGTTACCGCACGGCATCACCATGACCCGCGTAGCCGACCAGTCTTCCGTGGTGAAAACCGCGGTCAGCGGTTTTGTCCGGATACTGGGCGAAGCAGTTGTCATCGTATTAGCCGTCTCCTTTGTCTCGCTGGGACTGCGTGCCGGTCTGGTGGTGGCGGCGGCTATCCCGCTGGTGCTGGCGATGACCTTTACCGGCATGCTACTGGCAGGTATCGGACTCCAGCGCATCTCGCTTGGCGCACTGATTATTGCGCTGGGGCTGCTGGTGGATGACGCCATGATCACCGTCGAAGCGATGGTGGCAAGGCTCGAAGCGGGCGACAGCAAATGGCAGGCTGCCACCTATGCGTTTAAAACCACCGCATTCCCGATGCTGACGGGCACGCTGGTGATGATTGCCGGTTTCATTCCGGTCGGTTTCGCTGCCTCGAGTGCTGGAGAATACTGCTATTCGCTGTTTGTGGTGGTCGCGCTGGCACTGCTCTGCTCGTGGGTGGTCGCGGTAATCTTCTCCCCACTCACCGGTTGCTGGCTGCTGTCGGCAAAGCATATCAAGGCCCACCAGCCGCCAGGCGTGCTGATGCGCGCTTATCATCGGCTGCTGGAGGTGATTCTGCACAACCGACTGGTGACGACGGGCGTAGCGTTGGCGGTGCTGTTATTCAGCCTTTATGCCACTACATTTATGCAGGGTGAGTTTTTCCCTGCGTCAGATCGCCCCGAACTGCTGGTCAGTCTGACATTGCCCGCCAGTGCGGCCCAGGCTGAAACCACACGTCGTACCGAACAGCTGGAAAAGATGCTCCAAAATGACCGGGATGTGGCGAACTTCACCAGCTATGTGGGTTCAGGTGCAATACGTTTCTATCTGCCTATGGATGTGCTGCTGGATAATGAAAACACCGCACAGCTGGTTGTGGTGGCGAAAGATCTCACCGTGCGCGATCGGCTGCGCAGCCGGCTGGAACGAAAACTGGCAGCAGATTTTAATGATATCACCACCCGCGTCTCGCCGCTGGAGCTCGGGCCACCAGTTGGCTGGCCGCTGAAATATCGCATCACCGGCCCGGACAATGCCCAGGTACGGCAGGCTGCCAGTCGGCTGGCGACAGTGCTCGCTCGCTCGCCGTTGACCCGCGGAGTCAATCTCACTGCCGGGGAGCCAGAACGCGTCATGACCCTGGCAGTGAACCAGACCGCAGCGCGCGCGGCCGGACTCTCTTCAGACACCATCGCCACCGCCCTGAACACACTGATGTCCGGCAGCGTGGTGACTACCCTGCGCGATCGCAACCGGCTGATCGATGTGGTGCTGCGCGGCGATGACAAGGAACGACAGAACACGGAAACGCTGGAAGGGTTGATGATCACTAATGCCAGCGGACAAAAAATCCCGCTGCGTCAGGTGGCGACCCTGAACTGGGGTGTGGATGATCCGGTGATCTGGCGCCGTCAGCGGCTCTCTTACATCACCGTGCAGACTGACATCGCGCCCGGTCAGCGGGCTGAACAGGTTTCGCAACAGCTCGCGCCAGGTGTTGCCGCCCTGCGTGCTTCACTGCCAGCCGGATACGGTATTGAGGAAGGTGGCGTGGCGGCGGAATCGGACAAAGGCAATGGTTCGGTATTTGCCCTGCTGCCGGTAACGCTCTGCGCCATGCTGGTCCTGCTGATGATTCAGTTGCAACGCTTCTCAGGCATGCTGCTGGCACTGAGTATGGCTCCGTTTGGTCTGCCCGGCATCGTATCCGCGATGCTTCCGGCTGGTACACCGCTGGGGTTTGTGGCACTGCTGGGGATTATTGCGCTGGCGGGCATCATCATCCGCAACGCGGTGATCATGATCAGTGAAGTGGATGCCAATAGCCGCGCCGGGTTGCCCGCTGATGAGGCAATCAGGCAGGCTGCCCATCACCGGGCGCGTCCCATCCTGCTGACCGCCTGTGCCGCAATCCTCGGTATGATCCCCATCGCCCATCAGGTTTTCTGGGGGCCAATGGCACTGGCAATTATTGGCGGTCTGGTCAGCGGTACGGTGGTCACGCTCACGGTGCTGCCCGCAGCATTGAGTCTGATGATGGAGCGCAGTTCACGTTAACAGCACGCCCGGCGATCCCGGCTGAGAGCAGCGGGATCGCCGGGCATATTTAGTTCATCACCTCAACCAGAATCAGTGGGCACTTTCTGACTTTGCAGGCCTGACTGTAGGCCAGCGAACAGACCGAACAGAGGTCACGCACGTCAGACTGGTACTCATACTCCATGAAATAGCGGAACTGGCCGCCCGCCGAATCTGTTCTCCAGAATCGCTGCGGCTCCAGAATTTCATCCAGTTGCCTGAATGTCAGGGCTGACGGGTTGTGATACCCGACTCTTACGCGGTATGTAGTCATGCACCGATTATTGGCATCCCGGCCCCGCGCCGCCAGTTGGTTATTGTTTTCAGTACAATAGCTGGCGCTTATCAACCCAAGTCGTCGGGTGCCGCAGGCTGGTCCGCCAGCAGCGCAAGCAGATGCAGCACTGCTTTTGACGGGTGATGCCGACGCCAGGCAAAGGCCACATCGGTAAACAGCGTGTTGTTTTCGATATCGCAGAAGCTCACTTCGGGATTATCAACACAGCGCATCGACTCAGGCACCAGTGCAATTCCGCAGCCCGCCGCAACCATGCCCAGCGAGGTAGTGATCTGCGGCGCCTGCTGGAAAGTGTGGCGTGAAAAGCCGGCCCGCAGGCAGGCAGTAACAATCAGCTCATACAGGCTCGGGGAGACATCGCGCGGGAAAATTATCAGGGTTTCACCCGCCAGCGCGGAAAGCCCCACGGTGGGTGTGCCGCTGAGGGGATGGGAACGCGGCAGCGCAATCAGCATCTTTTCGGTGGAGATCACGCGCAGATTAAAGGCTTTGCTGCTTTCGCACGGCAGGCGGATAAAGGCAGCATCCAGCAATCCCTCCTGCAGATCCTGCATCAGCAGAGACATATTTTCTTCGCGGGTCAGCAGCTCCATCGCCGGATAACGTTCTTTAAACTGGCGGATCAGGGTGAAGATGCGCGGATTAAACGCCACTGAGCTGGCAAATCCCAGCGACAGCTGACCGCTTATCCCGCGTGCAATACCGCGCGCATTCTCCAGCGCCTGATCGGCCAGCTGCACAATCTGCCGGGCATCTGCCAGAAACGCTTCACCCGCTTCGGTGAGTTCCACTCCGCGCGTCAACCGCTTCAGCAACGGCGTGCCAATCTCCTGCTCCAGCCGCAATATCTGCTGACTCAGCGGCGGCTGCGAAATGCCCAGCATTTCAGCGGCCCGGGTGAAGTGAAGCGTCTCGGCTACGGCAACAAAATAACGCAGGTGGCGAAGTTCCATATCAAAAACGTCTCAAAGTTAACAGGTTTCGCTATTGGACCCACCGATTGAATCGGTTCACCATTAGGTTAACACGGCTTAATGGTTAATCGACGAGGCATCAAATGAGCAATTGTGTAACTGATTGTTCCTGTGAGGATCAACTAAAACATACTGTCCTAACGCTTTCCCAGGATGCACCAGAAAGCGTTATCTATCAGACCTCTTTAATGAGTGCGCTGCTGAGCGGCGTATACGATGGCAACGTCCGGATTGCTGACCTGCTGCGCAAAGGCGATTTCGGCCTGGGCACCTTTAACCGGCTGGATGGCGAGATGATCGCGTTTGACAGCAAGGTATATCAGTTGCACGCCGACGGCAGCGCGCACCCGGCCGATCCGGCGCAGAAAACCCCGTTTGCGGTCATGACCTTTTTCAAGCCGCAGCACCTGTTTGAGTTTGACCGGCCGATGTCGCGCGAGGAAATCCATCGGGTGATCGACAGCGAAATCACCTCCGATAACCAGTTCTGCGCGCTGCGCATCAGCGGTCGTTTCAGCCGCGTCGATACCCGCACCGTGCCGTGCCAGTGCCGTCCTTATCGCTCCATGCCGGAAGTGCTGGGCGATCAGCCGACCTTTTCCTTCAGCCAGCGTGAGGGGGAACTGATTGGATTCCGCACGCCGCAATATATGCAGGGCATTAATGTTGCGGGCTATCACGAACATTTTATTACCGACGACCGCGAAGGCGGCGGCCACATTCTCGATTACGCGCTGGAACAGGGCACCCTGACCTTTGGTGCCATCAGCAAGCTGGTCGTGGATCTGCCGCAGGACAGTGACTTTCTCAATGCCGACCTGAACCCCGCCAATCTTGACGCCGCTATCCGTGCGGTAGAAAGCTAATCAGAGGAATGACGATGAAAACTCCAACCGATAACACGCTCTGGACCTGCGGCGCTGACCTGGTCGTCGCGCAGCTTGAGGCGCAGGGCGTCCAGCATGTCTTTGGCATCCCTGGGGCAAAGATCGATAAGGTTTTTGACTCGCTGCTGGATTCATCCATCCAGACCATCCCGGTCCGCCATGAAGCCAATGCCGCGTTTATGGCTGCCGCAGTAGGCCGCCTCACCGGCAACGCGGGTGTGGCGCTGGTCACCTCCGGGCCTGGCTGCTCAAACCTCATTACCGGCATGGCCACCGCCACCAGTGAAGGCGATCCAGTGGTCGCCATCGGCGGCCAGGTGAAACGCTCCGACAGCGCCAAGCAGGTTCATCAGAGCATGGACACCGTTTCAATGTTTCGCCCGATCACCAAATATGCGGTTGAAGTAACCGATCCTTCTGCGCTCTCTGAATGCCTGTCGAATGCGTTCCGCCACGCTGAGCATGGCCGGGGCGGCGGTGCCTTTATCAGTCTGCCGCAGGATATTGTCGATCAGCCGGTAACCGGCAAAGCGCTGAGCAGCAAAGGCCGCCCTGTGCTGGGTGCCGCGCCAGACGCGATGATCGATGCGGTCAGCGAGGCGATTGCCGGTGCTAAAAATCCGGTCATCCTGCTGGGATTAATGGCGAGCCAGCCCGAGAACAGTGAAGCGATTCACGATCTGCTGACCCGCAGTCACATTCCGGTCACCAGCACCTATCAGGCTGCGGGAGCGGTCAGACAGGATCACTTCTCACGCTTCGCCGGGCGCGTCGGACTGTTTAACAACCAGGCAGGGGATCGGCTGCTGCAACAGGCTGACCTGATCATCACCATCGGTTACAGCCCGGTGGAATATGAACCGGCGATGTGGAACAGCGGCAACGCGACCCTGATTCACATCGACGTGATACCCGCCGAGACCGACAACCGTTATCTGCCGGATGCCGAGCTGGTGGGTGATATCGCCGCCACAGTGCGTAAGCTGGCGGCACGCATCACCGCTCCGCTGCAGCTGACATCAGAAGCGGCCAGCATCCTTGAGGATCGTCAGCAGCAGCGCAAACTGCTAGCGATGCAGGGTGCCAGCCTCAATCAGTTCGCCCTGCACCCGCTGCGCATCGTGCGCGCTATGCAGGACATCATTAACAGCGACGTCAGCCTGACCGTTGATATGGGCAGTTTCCACATCTGGATCGCCCGTTATCTCTACAGCTTCCGCGCCCGCCAGATCATGATCTCCAACGGTCAGCAGACCATGGGCGTGGCGCTGCCGTGGGCGATTGGTGCCTGGCTGGTCGATCCGCAGCGCAAAGTCGTGTCGGTTTCAGGCGACGGCGGCTTCCTGCAATCCAGCATGGAGCTCGAAACCGCCGTCCGGTTAAAAGCCAATATTCTGCACATCGTGTGGGTCGATAACGCCTACAACATGGTGGCGATGCAGGAAGAGAAAAAATATCACCGCGTTTCGGGCGTCAATTTTGGCCCGGTCGATTTTAAAGCCTACGCCGAAGCGTTTGGGGCAGCGGGCTTTGCGGTGACCAGCGCGGCAGAACTGGAGCCAACGCTACGTAAAGCGATGGATGTGCAGGGCCCTGCGGTCGTGGCTGTGCCGGTTGATTACGCCGACAACCCGCTGCTGATGGGACAGTTGCATCTGAGCCAGCTTCTTTAATTTCTTAAAAAGGACATCATGATGAAAAACAGAGTGGCATTTGTGACCGGCGCAGGCCAGGGCATTGGTGAAGCGATCGCCCTGCGTCTGGCGAAAGATGGACTGGCGGTCGCGGTGGCCGATTTCAATCAGGAGACCGCTCGCAAGGTCGCTGAGAAGATTAACCAGCAGGGTGGAAAAGCGATTGCGCTGAAAGTTGATGTCTCGCAGCGTGATCAGGTGATGGAAGCGGTAGAAGAGGCGCGTCGCACGCTGGGCGGCTTTGACGTCATCGTCAATAACGCGGGTATCGCCCCCTCCACGCCGATTGCTGAGATCACCGAAGCAGTGGTCGACAAGGTCTACAACGTCAATGTTAAAGGCGTGATCTGGGGCATGCAGGCCGCGATCAAAGCGTTTGCTGCGGAAGGTCACGGCGGCAAAATCATCAACGCCTGTTCACAGGCGGGTCACGTCGGCAATCCGGAGCTGGCGGTCTACAGCTCCAGTAAGTTTGCCGTGCGCGGCCTGACCCAGACCGCCGCGCGCGATCTCGCCCCTGCCGGTATCACGGTCAACGCCTTCTGCCCCGGCATTGTCAGAACGCCGATGTGGGAAGAGATTGACCGGCAGATCTCGGAAGCCGCCGGGAAACCGGCCGGTTACGGCACCGAGGAATTTGCGAAACGCATTACGCTGGGACGACTGTCTGAGCCGGAAGATGTGGCTGCCTGCGTCGCTTATCTGGCCAGTCCCGACTCCGATTACATGACTGGCCAGTCACTGCTGATTGACGGCGGCATGGTGTTTAACTGATCTGCCCTCGCCTGCTGCATTCCCTGCGCAGCAGGCTCCTCTCCTGACCCTGATGAATCGTTAATTTTTTTTATCTGAAAAGCGGTTAACCATCAGCCTGTTGACCGCTTAACCGCGTCATTCCTGCCTTTTTGTCGCCGCAGAGATTAAAGCTGCTAATCATGCTGCCGATAAAACAGAGACTCCTCTCCCTGTTCGAAGCGACCATGTTAACGATCAACCATAACGAACCCGCCGCCATTACGAACAAAACGCGGTACAGCACTGACTCTGTTCTGGGAAGAACGGTTGAACGGTTATCATCAGGGATGCGGATTAACAGTGCTAAAGATGACGCGGCGGGTCAGGCGATTGCCAACCGCATGACAGCCAATATCAACGCCGATGCGGCGGTGGCGCGCGGCCTCAATGACGCTATCAGCTATTCCCAGACCGCCAATGGCGGCCTTGGCAGCATCGTCGATCTGCTTATCCAGGCGCGCACGCTGTCTGTCCAGGCAGCCAACGGCACGCTGTCGGATGCGGATCGGCAGAGCGTCAACGGTGCCTATCAGCAGATTCTGGCAGGTATCAATGAAGTTGCGGATCACACTGAGATTTTTGGGCGTTATCCGCTGGCGACCAATAATCCCGATCTGCCGCCTGCGAAACTGGGTAACGTTGACCCGATCAACACTAAGTTTCCGGTTCCGGGTAAGAATTACTCCTTTACCTCTGGCGTGATCCCGCTGGCCTATATTCCGGCAGGCTCGACATCAATAAGCATCACTATCGACTCTCTGGGTATGGATGACGATCTCCAGCTCTTTACCCGCGACGGTAAGCATCTGGTCGGTACACCGCTGGACGGCAGCGCGCCCGATTATACCTGGGCCAGCAAAGGCATCACGAATGCGGCTACCGCAGATACCCGCCTGCTGACCAGCAATAATGGTTTTGACAGCGGTGCGGCGTATGACAGTTCGCAACTGCTCGAGGGCGGTCCGAGCTGGACGCTGGCGGGCAGTAACAGCAGTACCTACAACGGCATGAACATCACTTATAGCGGTGATGGCGACCGTTATGAGGATGTCGCCAGCGGCGATTTCAACAACGGCACCATTACCAGTAACCGGCTAGAGCGCATCACGCTGGATACCGTAAACGAAGATTTGATTGTGGTGGTGGTGGGCAATGGCTCCTTCACTGGTAATCTGACCTGGGGAAAACTGCCCGAACCTAAAGGTATGCCCGCAACGCCGCCACATGAGAGTCGTCCGCTGGAAGTGGTCACCAGCGCCGATTATGGTCAGCCGGTGCAGTCGGATAGCATCCCCGCTACGCCGTCAGATACCAAAACCCTGGGACTGAACAATACCACGCTGCTGAACAGTGATGACATCTCCAGTACCATGAAGGCACTGGATAGTGCGCTGGCGAAGATCAGTGGCTATCAGTCGACCTATGGCGCGAAGATAAATCGTTACGAATCGAACCGTAATGTGCTGGCACAGCAGGGCGTTGACACCTCAACGGCTCGCAGCCGCATCCAGGACGCGGACTATGCTGAAGAAGCAAGCCAGCTGGCACGCAACCAGATCATTCAACAGGGCCAGACGGCCGTCAGCAAGATGGCGAACAAAACGCCTGAAATGATTATCCAGCTGTTAGGCAGTTGATGCCTCGATCAGGCTGAGCCGCCAGGCTTAGCCGTCTCTATCTGTTGTCCTGCATCCCGATTATTTGCTCCTGCTCCAGACCTGCGGTGGCCCGAAATGCGCGGTTACACTTCATCACGCTTTGATCCCAGTCACACATTCTCGTTTAAGAATCGTTTAAGTTTGATCGCGATCACCCTTCTTTGTTAAAGAAATGCTAAATACTGGCAACAATTTAATATCATCCTTCAGCGCAGGGTTAATTAAAACAACAGGTTAATTGTTACCATGCTAAGTAATAACCTGAATTTTCCTGGCGTTATGTAACCTTTTCATTACTTTTACGCCATGCGAGGGCTGTTATTTTGCTGACAATACTGGGTTTTTCGATGGTCGTTTGCTTCATGTATTTAATCATGACCAAACGCATGTCAGCCTTAATTGCGCTGATCCTGATACCAACCATATTTGCGCTGATTGGCGGTTTTTACGCAGGCCTGGGCACCATGATGCTGGATGGCGTCAAAAAGCTGGCCCCTACCGGCGTGATGCTGACCTTCTCCATTCTCTATTTCGGTCTGATGATCGATGCCGGACTGTTTGACCCGCTGGTGCGCTTTATTCTGCGGATGGTACGCGGCGATCCCCTGAAAGTGCTGGTCGGAACGGCGGTACTGACCCTGCTGGTCTCACTGGATGGTGACAGTTCGACCACTTACATGATTGCTATTGCCGCGTTCCTGCCGCTTTATCACCGGCTGGGCATGAACGTGCTGATGATGACCTGTCTGGTCAATCTCGCCAGCGGCATTATGAACCTCTCACCCTGGGGTGGCCCGACGGCCCGTGCCGCGGCGGCACTGCGCATTGACGCTCTCGACATCTTTATTCCGATGCTGCCAGCCATGCTGCTGGCCTGCGTCAGTCTGGTCGCGATGGCGGTGTTGTTTGGACTGCGTGAGCGTAAGCGTTTAGGCGTGATGACCATGAAAGATCACCATCTCGACAACATCGAGCTGGGTCTGGGCGATGCCGAAGAGTGCGCCGCCAACCGTCGTCCGAAGATGTTCTGGCCTAACTTCATCCTGACTACCTTGCTGCTGGTGCTTCTGGTCATTGGTTTAATGCCGATTCAGATCCTGTTTATGCTGGCGTTTGCGATTGCGGTGATGCTCAACTATCCCACGCTGGAGGAGCAGAAAGCCCGTATCAGCTCCCATGCCGGTAACGTGCTGGCGGTGACCGCGCTGATTTTTGCCGCCGGTATTTTTACCGGCATCCTCTCCGGCACCGGCATGGTTGATGCGATGGCGAAGAGTCTGCTGGCGGTGATCCCGCCCAGCTTCGGACCTTACCTGGCGGTGTTCACTGCGCTGGTCAGCCTGCCGTTCACCTTCTTTATGTCGAATGATGCGTTCTACTTCGGCATCTTGCCGGTTATCGCTCAGACGGCGGCCAGCTATGGCATTACTGCTGAAGAGATCGCCCGCGCGTCTATTGTCGGTCAACCATTCCACCTACTGAGTCCGCTGGTGCCGTCAGTCTATCTGCTGGTGGGTCTTGCGAAGGTCGACATCGGCGATCACCAGCGCTTTGCGATCAAGTGGGGGATTCTGGTCAGTCTGGTGCTGATGGCTGGCGGTCTGCTGACAGGCGCGTTCCCGCTGTTCCACAGTTAACCCTCTGCTTTAGGGCGGATAACCGGCTTTTTTGCCCGGTTATCCGCTTCACCGCTCCGCCTTCTGCTTCATCCCTCTCTACACTCTATAGCCAGGCTGTGTTGCTGCGCGCCGAACAGACGCGAGCTACTCAGCAATTTTGCCGTAGAGACGATGGAGGCCCGATGAAAATTCACCACCTTAACTGTGGCTGTATGTGCCCGCTGGGCGGCGCGTTCTACGATGGATTCAGTAAGGGCCTGAAGGCGCATCTGGTCTGTCACTGCCTGCTAATTGAGACGGACCGCAGCGGGCTGGTGCTGGTGGATACCGGCTTTGGTCGCCAGGATATCCATGCGCCCGGCAGCCGCCTGTCTGGCTTTTTCCGCGCATTAAACAATATTCAGCGCCGCGATAATCTGACCGCACTGTCACAGGTTACGTCATTGGGTTTTCGGGCTGAAGATGTGCGGCATATTATTCTGACCCATCTCGACTTTGATCATGCTGGCGGACTGACCGATTTTCCGCAGGCGCGCATCCATCTGTTGCAGCAGGAGGTCGATACCGCCCACCAGCGTCATAGCTGGCTGTCGCGCGAACGCTATCGTCCAGGACAATGGGGAGGTATCAGTAACTGGGAGACCTATCAGGCTCAGGGAGAGAAATGGTTTGGTTTTGAGGCGGTTAACCGCCTGAGTGACTTACCGCCGGAAATTTTGCTGGTGCCGCTGGCGGGCCATACGCCGGGCCATGCGGGCATTGCGATTCAGCAACCCGATGGCTGGCTGCTCCATGGTGGCGATGCCTGGTTCTACCGCGGCGAAATGCGGCAGCCGACGCGGCACTGCACGCCGGGACTGCGCTTTTACCAGTGGATGATGGCGATGGATAACGAGGCAAGACGGCACAATCAGCAGCGACTGCGTGAGCTCTCCTGCCAGCGCGGCGGCGAAATTACCTTTTTCTGCAGTCACGATGCCCGTGAGCTGGATGCATTGCAGGTTAATGCGCCGCTGCGCTGATGTCTGTATGCGCTCAAACAGTCTGGTTTTACCAGGCTGTTTGAGCGCACAAACTCCGGTATAGCCCGAGCGTAGGCATCAGGAAAGCGTTTCGGGCGTCCACATTGAATGATGAACAGGAACAAGCCCTGGCACGGCTCATCGCAAGGGATTAACGTGAGCGCCGTTGGCCGAGAATTCAATACCACACGACAGACTATTCTCAGGGTAAAGGCAGGCAACACAACAAACTAAGAAGTTCATCTGCCACCTCTTTCGCTAAAAGTATGCCCAAAGGTTTAGACTAAGAATATAGTATCACTTGAGGACAAGAAATTTTTTTAATAAACCAAAAGGAATGGACATTAAGGATGAGCAAAAGAAATGATATTATTGATGGTCGTCAAATTCATCTTAAATATGGCCTTATATATACCGAAGTCCTTGGATGGATTGATCTCGGCCATGCTCAGGGTAATGATATAAGAACGCTGCTGAGAAGTATTGATTCCGGAGAATCTTCAGGCAAGGAACGCTACGACATAACCTATTCGCAGTCTATGATTGATCCGACCAGAACCATTAAAATAGGTAAATTTATTACCTGGCGTATCAAACGCGGTCGTTCGAATTTCGAACGTAAAAGCATAGCGCTGGCAATGATGATGTCACTGGCCCGGAAGTTTGAAGGATTGCAGGCATCATTCACCCTCAGTTGCGTTACAGATAGCGGCTTTAGTGGAGAAGATCTGGTATCAGATTTGCTGGGTTTTTACCGTGTTGTCACCCTGTATGATCTCTTTGAGCTGCTGCGCCCCGTCAGCAAAGCAGAAGCACTAAAAAGATGGGATTATTACGGTAAGATCGGTTCCTGGAAAAACGATTCCTTTTTGCCACTTTTATTCCCCGACCCTGAAATATTTCCCAATGCGAGACCCCGAAATGGTGTTCTGCCGAATTTTATGACGACAGTGAAACCGTGGAGTGACTTCCATTCGGGGATAGTTGGTATCGCCAGCGCTGATGGTTCATATATAGACAAAGCTAAAGGGGGGCCATTACCCTATGCGTAAGTCTCTTAAGATATTCGTTGGTGCAATTATCGTTATTGCGGTTACTCTCACCTATGCCTGGCCATGGGTCAAAATGGAATTGGCCGGTAGCGCTCACTATACCGAACTGGATAAACGAGAGTATGATTTTTATACGCCTGACATATTAAAAAAAATGCCGCGAATTTCTGATCATTACTCCTTTGATTTTGCAAATATCACAGGACCTGCAACGCATGTGTATGCAGTGAAATTCTACGATACGAAAGATACCAGTAAAATAGAAGATTATTTGAAGTCCATTGGATACAAGCGGGCTGAATGTCATGTTGAGTCAACGTGTTGGCGTAGAACTGATCCTCAGGAATCTGTTTATGTCGGGGCTTTGAATGGTGAGAAAACCGTAATCGTGCAGGTTGTCTACAACTTCACATAACCATTTTCAATTGATGATTATATAAAGTGGGGATGCTCTATTAATCGCTTCTTGCCATTATCATTATTGATGGGCTCAGGAGCCTTATCCTGAGCCCTTAAAGTGCAGCCGTTTCAGCGGCCATCCACTACAATCCGATTACGCCGGATCGCCCGCCCTCTTTTTCAGCTGTGCTGAAAGCCAGGGCGCAGTCAGGCTCTCTGCAGATGCACTGACCTCTTCCGGCGAGCCGGAGGAGACAATCCTTCCTCCTTTAAGACCCGAGCCGGGACCCAGATCAATCACCCAGTCCGCCTCTGCCACAATGCGCATAGTGTGTTCCGCCATCACAACCGTGTGACCGCGTTTCACCAGTTCATCAAGCACAATCAGCAGCTTATCCATGTCAGACGGATGCAATCCTGTCGAGGGTTCATCAAGCAGATAGAGCGTGGACGTACGCTGAATGCGCTGCAGTTCCCAGGCGAGCTTGATGCGCTGACACTCCCCGCCGGACAGCTCAGTGGCGGGCTGACCCAGCGTCAGGTATCCCAGTCCCAGCGACATTAACGCCTTCAGCGAACGCTGGATCCCGTCATACCCGTGAAATACCTCAGTGGCGTCATCCACGGTAAGATTAAGCACATCCGCTATTGTCAGGTTGTTCCACTTCACCTCCAGCGTTTCTGGATTGTAACGGCTGCCCGCACAAACCGAGCAGGTTGCCGTGGCGCTGGGCATAAAGAGCAGCTCAATCGAAATCTGTCCCTGCCCTTCACACGCCGGACAGCGTCCGGCTGGCAGATTGAATGAAAAGCGGCTGGCGCTGAAGCCTTTGGTTTTCGCTGCGGGGGTGTCGGCAAAGAGCCTTCGGACGATGTCAAAAAATCCGGTGTAGGTGGCCAGATTTGAGCGTGGCGTCCGACCGATAGGACGCTGGTCGATTCTGACCAGCCGGCCGATGGCCTCACTTCCGCTGACAACCTGGCCCTTAACGCCTGGCACCAGATCCTCTTCCTCGCCCTCATCACTGTCAGGCGTTTTATCAAAACGGCCGAGCATTTCCGGCAGCACACGATTCAGCAGCGTCGATTTTCCGGACCCTGACACGCCGGTGACTGCCGTCATTCTCCCCAGCGGAATGGCGATATCCATACCAGCAATATTGTTGCAATAGACCTGCTCAAACCGAAGCCAGCTCTCTGCAGGGCGACGCTGGCGCAGCCCGGTATAGCTGCGGGAGAAGAGATAGCCCGAGGTCGGTGACGCACTGACTTCTTCAAGGCCTGCCGGTTCGCCGTTATAGACTATCTCACCGCCATGCGTTCCCGGGCCAGGGCCGACCTCGATGAGCCAGTCTGCCTCGGCGATAAGATCAATATTATGTTCGACGACCACCAGCGAATTACCTGCACGCACCAGATTCTTCAGGGCCGCGAGCAACGCGTTGACATCATCGGGATGCAGACCGGCTGAAGGCTCATCCAGCACATAAAGCACGCCAAACAGCCGTGATATCAGCTGGGTGGCCAGACGCACGCGCTGCAACTCGCCGGATGAGAGCATGGTGGTGCGACGGCCCGGTGCCAGATGGCCCAGCCCCAGCGTTTTCAGCTGATCAAGCCGCATCGCAATATCCGACGCCATCCGGATAACCGCCTCCCGCAGCGCGGCCTCTTCCGGCAGGTCTGATGAGGTGCCACTCGCATAAGGCTTCAGCAGTTCTGCAAGCTCAGAGACCGACAGCTCACTCAGGCTGGCAATGTCATAACCGGCAAAGGTCACGGACAGCGCGTTACGGTTAAGTCTTTTACCGTGGCATTCAGAACAGGGAGTAACCGTGACAAAGCGCGCCAGCCGTTTCTTCGTCGTTTCACTGCCACCCGAATAGCTCTGTAGCACAATTTTTGCTGCACTGGTGTAGGTGCCTGTATAGGCGGGCTCTTCGCCTGCCGCCAGCGCTTTTTCACGCTGCTCAGCATTCAGACCAGCAAAAATCGGCACCGAGGGCTGATCGTCAGTCAGCAATATCCACTGCTGATTACGGGCTGAAAGCGTATGCCAGGGCGCATCGACATCGTAACCCAGCGTTTCAAGGATGCTTCGCAAATTTTTGTTATGCCAGCCTCTGGGCCAGGAGGCTATGGCTCCCTGTCGGATGCTCAGTGAGTCATCCGGCACCATCGATTCAGTTTTGACGGAGTGAACTCTCCCCAGTCCCTGGCAATGCGGACAGGCGCCTTCAGGATTATTAGGCGAGAAATAATCGGCGGTCATAAAAGACACACCGTCAGGCCTTACGCCCGCACGGGAAAACAGCAGGCGCAGCGTGACGGAAATTCGCGTGAGGCTGCCCACCGTAGAACGCTCCTGCGCGCCAGCCCTGCTCTGCTGAAGCGCCACCGCAGGCGGAAGTCCGTCAATGTTATCCACATCCGGCGCAGCGGCCTGATCGATCAGACGACGGGCATGTGGCGAAACGGATTCAATAAACCGGCGCTGGGCTTCCGCATAGATCGTATCAAAGGCAAGTGACGATTTACCGGAGCCTGAAACGCCCGTGAACACCACCATAGCGTTTCGGGGAAACCGCAGCGAAACATCCTTGAGATTATGCGTTCTTGCACCCTGTACCGAGACATAGGGGTCGATGTGCTCATCAGCGCGATAATGATCGGCGTTGCGTTGTTTTGTCATGATTTCCCTGGTTGATAATGCACGGCAGATTCACGATCGCCTGCCGTTAATGACTAAAAATTGCAGATGCACACCCGGCGTTCGGGCTATCCGGCCCGTTTGGGGAGAGAAACAAACAGCAAGGGTAGTCAGGGATCGTGGTGTTCACAACGCGGGGGGCTGATTCAGGGCTTGCCGGTCTGAAATGTTGTGGTTTATGCCGTCACAGTTCTGGCTGAGTCAGGATTCAATAAGGTACCGCAGGGACAAAAAAGCCCGCACATGGCGGGCTTCGGTTACTGGACGCTTATCCTTTAGGATTGGGCAGAGCCTACAAGGGATGCGAGCGGAATATTAAACATTTTATGCAGGTTCCGGATCATTGGCAGCGTCAGCGAACGCTTATGATTCAGTACCTCATAGACGCGGTTCGGGCGTCCAATCGCTGGCACTAAGTCTTTCGCTGTCAGCCCCATCTGCTCCATGCGGAATTTAATCGCCTCTACCGGATCGGGTGCCTCAATCGGATAATGTTCCTGCTCGTATTTTTCGATAAGCAGGATCATGACTTCCAGAAAGTCCCCGGCTTCACTTCCCGGTTCTGGCTCGTTATCGAACAGGGGAGATACGGCAGCCAGAGCGGCTTCATAATCTGCTTCACAGTGAATCGGTTTGATTTTATAAGTCATCACATTTCCACCGTACTTGCGTTTATTCTGTCGTATTCGGCGTGCGTACCTACAAACTTTATGTAGACCGCCTGAAACCTGTAAGCCACTGCAATAATTAAACGGTAGTGATTGCCTTTAATATCAAACACCACCCGATTGTTGCTCAGAAAATCTGCCGTTCTGTACTTATCCTTAATATCCTGCGGCGTTTTCCACTGAGCCTTACTGACTTCATCTACCCATGCTCTTAGCGGCTGCTCCGCCTGATTATGGGCCTCCCAGAATCGCTTGAGAGACGCGATAGATATAATTCGCACTGACGTTCCCTGTTGTCCCATGGCGGTACTAATATAACAGTCCCAAATCGGGACTTCAAGGCTAAGCCACATTTTGATTTCAGGAAAATAGTGTGAATAAACTTTTATAAAACAGAAGAATGGTATGTTAGCGCTGGATGATGCTAGCAATTTTTAAGCTTCCTTAACGCAAACAAACCCGTCAGAGACGGGTTTTCAGGCATTAAATGCGAAAATCATCGTTACAGCATTACGGCTTTTTAAACTTCTCTTCGACCTTCTCTTTTGCTTCCGCGATTTTATCGCCGGCTTTCTCCGCGAATCCCTCTTTGTACGCCGGGTCGTTGCCTGACGTTACCGGGCGGGTGCCGTCGTCAGCGCGGACCTGATGTGTGCTTTCAGATAGCGGAGCGGGCGCAGTACGATTGCCGGTCATCGGGTCTGCACTGAGAGGATCGGTATTGGCAAGGTCAATATCCACTTCCTGACGGCGTACCGAATCGTTGATGGTTTCAACCCGATCGCTGGCTTCTTTGCGCAGCACCACTTCTTCGATGATCTGCGCGGTCTTATTAATCACTGGCTGCTCATGCGTCTCTTCCACTTCAACTGTTTTTTCAGACCAGTCAACATTCGCGCGTGAGCCCGTTTCGCTGACCGGACGACGGAAGATTTCGGCGTGCTGCTCATGCAGCGAAACATTTTCGGTCACCTGATCCGTGACAGTGTAGCGGCGCACGCGGGTTGAACCTTCACTGACCAGACGTTTACCCACTTCCAGTCGCTCCTCGGCGAGACGCAGCACATCCTCGTCACTTTCGTTACCAGTCAGGGCGGAACGGCCAGTGACGCGATGAGCAGGATCGGTATGAAGCAGGTCGGCTGGTGCGTTATCCGGAAGCGTTCCACTGGCGGATGCAGTCAGGCCTTCACCGGTAGTGTATTCATCTGGTACGGCCGCACTGCGCTCAGTCAGTTCTTCATGTGCATCCAGGATGCCCAGTGCGCGCGGTAACGCATCTTCATCGGCCCGCATTGATAGCACCACACCGCCGGTACGCATGGCGTCTTCATAGACTTCAGCCTGATCTTCTTCCAGCGTATTCCCAAACAGGCGCTGCCAGAAGCCTGGGTGACGGGCTTCGTGACCTTCGGTACGCAGGCGATCACCGGAGATAATATCAATGTCATCATCCAGGAACCCGGCCTTGATCAGGTTACGCTTTGCACCCTCTGCCAGTGAGATATTGCTGAACATTGTTACGATTGTTTCACGTGCCATGTTGTGTTCCTCGGTGATGGATTCGGACGGCTCTGGATAGGGTGTTCGGGTCAGATGAGCGTGCTGTTTACGCAGGGTGACAACCTGTTCTGCAGTTTCCTCGCTGACAACCTTGCGGATATGCCACTCCTCTTTCAGCACCAGATGACGAACAATCTCAATTTCTTCTTCGACGATCGGAATGATCAGCACGCCATTTTCTTCACGGATCTCCGGCATCTCCGCCAGCCGTTCCGACTTAGGAATGCGGTCTATTTCTGCAGTCTGATGCCGGAGCATCAGCGCAATCTTCTGCTGATGCTCATTGACCTGACGGGTAACCCTGACGTGACCATCAATAACTCGTTGTTTCGAGACCTCAACGGTTTCTTCTGCCAGGCTTATCACCTGTTCGCTACCCTCTGACCCTGGTTTTTCAGGAGGTTGATTGTGCATAGTTAACCTGCCTGTGATACAGAGCGATCATTTGTACTTTTCAGGACCTTGAGCATAAGTGACTGCTTTTAGATTGGTTAAAGCCTGGCACAAACGATAGCAAAAGATAGGAAAACTCAGAAAAACGAAGCTATATGAAGATAAAATGACGCTAAAATCTGATAAGCGATGCGGAAGAGTAAAAATGACAAGCGTAACGGAAAACAGTCAAATCTGTTTCGCTGCTTGCCTGGAGAAAGAGGAGGAGCAGCAATCTGGGGCTAACGGGGTCTGAAGTGAATCAGCCGCATCGGATCAGGGGTTGAGCCACTCGCTTCCCTGCAACCCGCCATCAGAGGCATAGCGAAACAGGGCGCGCTGATTATCATTTCGCTGAAGCTGATAAGCGTCCAGTACGCTGACCCACACGATGACCACGCCAAAGCGAGATTCTCCCGCTTCCGCTGTTGTCGCTTCAGGCGTCTCATCAGCCGTTGCCCGTGCTTCACCCGGCGGTCCGGCGGTGTAAGTCTGCCGCGTGTGCTGCGGTAACTCACGCCAGACTGCCCGGGCAATATCACTTCCCGCCGCATAACACTCAGCCTGCCCCGCCATCCGCAACTGCAGGCGGCGCTGATGGCAATATCCCAGCACGGTGACCTGCGGGTTCGCCGCCATCTCCTGCCATTTCGGACTGCGCACATCCGTATGAAAGGTCAGCGTCCGGAGGGCGTCAGCACACTGGCGCAATACCACAGTGCGCGCTTGTGGTCGCAGTGCAACATCCACGGTACAGAGCGTCAGATAACGGAATCCGGCCTGCGGATCAGTAGCTGCCGCCTTCAGTGCCGCCCAGGCTGTAGCTTCAAATGTTTTCAGATCCATTGGGAATTACTCTCATCAGTTTCAATATTCAGTCATCAGGCTAAAAGCGTAGCAACGATGTGCGCGGATCACCCGCAGGGGGGCGATAACAGCCAATGTGCCCGTCAGGAACTCTGTGCTATTTTTGCGCCATCGCCTTACAGATTCGACACGCAGGAAGTTGCACGATGTCCACTGAAGATGTACCGCCAGCAATACCACCGCACGTCACCTCACCACGCCTGACTTACCGTCCGCTGCGCGAAGAAGACTGGGCTTTTTATCTGGCGGTCAGTCAGGATCGATCAGTGATGAAGTACATCAGCGACCCACGCAGCGCAGAGGAAATCAGACTCCACTCTTTTGATGTCCGCCTGCCTGCCTGGTATCCAGGCTGCAAACACTGGCTGTGTCTGGTGATCGAGGAGAAGACATCTGGTTTACCGGCTGGTTTCTGCGGATTTATCGATCGCGGTGAGGGCATTGCGGAGTTTGGTTTTATTCTGGCCGCCGACGCGCAGGGCAAAGGGTATGGCCGCGAGTCGCTTCATGCCACTATCGCGTTTTGCTTTGAGCAGCTGGACTATCGCAAGCTGACCGCCACGGTGACCGCAGGCAATGCGGCTTCACGACGGGCACTACTTTCTGCTGGCTTTCTTCAGGAAGGTACGTTGCGGCAGAACTTCTTTCTTGACGGTCAGTGGCAGGATGACTGGATCTTCGGCTTGCTCGAACAGGAGTATCGGCCTGAATGCTGACCTGCAGTCAAAGAGCAGCCTGCTCTTTGACTGTCACGGGCATATCGATCAGCGTGGCGTCACATCGTGACCGCTGGCAACCGCGGGTGGATAGTGCTCTTCCCCACACAGCATCGCCTCAAAGTCCGCCGGCGTCATTGGCCGGCAAAGGCCATTGCCCTGCATAATGTCGCATCCGGCAGTTGTGACAAAAGCGATCTGCTCTTTGTTTTCCACTCCTTCTGCGGCCACCCGGATCCCCAGGCTATTGCCGAGCGCGGTAATGGCCCGGAACATCATCCGCACCCGCATGCTGGAACCCAGCTCGTGCGTCAGCGACTTATCTATTTTAAAGCCTGCCACAAAGCTATAACGCAGCAGATTAATGGCCCCGAGCGTGTGTCCGTAATGATCGATAACGAACGAGGCACCGGTCCGGCGTACTGCTTCAACCTGAACCGGCAAATCCTGCACCAGCACAGCCAGCAGTGGTTCATCCACTTCCAGCTCAACGAAGCCAGCATCGCCTCCGGCACTTTCACGGATCACTGCTTCCAGACTGTTGCCTGCTAACTGGCGCGGGAACAGGTTGATACTGACGCGAAGCTGAGGCGCGCGAACCTGCCACTGCCGGACCTGTGCCAGAGCACTGCGGATGATCCATTCCCCCAGCGTCACTGAAAGCGGACTCTTAACCAGCATGCCGATAAATTCGGCAGGCAACAGTAGCCCGCGCGTTGGATGCTGCCAGCGCACCAGTGTCTCGCAGCCAGTCAGTTTCCCACTCTCAACGTCGTAGCGGGGCTGATAGTAAAGCGTGAATTGCTGCTGCCGCACCGCCGTTTCCAGTTCACGCTCAAAGCGGCGGCGCTGCTGCTCCGCTTCACGAAACGCGGGCATAAACAGGATACTGCAGCCTTTTCCTGACGCTTTGGCACGGTAGAGCGCCAGGTCAGCGGCGGACATCACCGAGGAGGGATCGCGCCCATGCTCCGGGTAGGAAGCGATGCCGGTGCTGGCACCCACCACAACGGGTGAGTCGTGATAGCGGAACGGCGTCTGTACAGCTGCAATCAATTTTTCCGCCGTGATTGCCGCTTCTTCGCTGCCGCCCGCTAACAGGATCACAAATTCATCACCGCCCAACCGGGCAGCCGTCACGGCACTGGCGCACACCGCACGAATCTGTTCAGCCACATGACACAGCAGCGCATCTCCGGCAGCATGTCCCAGTGTATCGTTAACCTCTTTAAAACCATCGAGATCGGTCATCAGTAATGTATAGGGGACATCCGCTTTAGTCAGTAGTCCGACCTGCTCCATAAATGCGCTACGGCTGGCGAGACGCGTCAGCATATCCATTGAGGCCAGCTCACAGAGCCGCGCCTCACTCTCATAACGAGCCGTGACATCACGGATGATCATGCCCACCAGCCGCTCGCCCTCTTCACGCCAGCCCGAAAAAGAGACTTCTGCCGGGAATTCACGACCGTCGCGCGTCACACCCCATATCTGAAGCGAGCGGGGGTGCGAGATAGCCGCTTCATCAGAGGTAATCCGGGCCAGTTCATTACGGTAGTCAGTCTGGCAGCGAGCCGGAATCAGCTCGCTGACGTACTGACCACGCATCTCCTCTGCACTGTAGCCGAACAACGCGGTGGCAGCCGGGTTCCAGAAGGTAATACCGCGCCGCAGGTCGGTGCAGACAATGGCGTCGGGAGAGGTGGTCGAGATCGCCTGAAGCCGCTGCTGGCTGGTGTAGCGCAATAACTCCAGACGATGCATCTCCATGCGATCCATCACCAGCGCGGCGATATCATTCAGATGCTTCCTATCCTCTGCGGTCAGCGGCTCACGCGGATGGCTGTCGGTCAGGCAGACCGTACCAATGTGATGGCCATCCGGGGTCGAGAGCGGGATCCCCGCGTAAAAGCGGATAAAGGGGTAGCCATGAACCAGCGGACTGTCGCGAAAGCGCGGATCTTTTAGCGTATCGGGCACGCAGAGGATGTCGCCCTGTGCCAGCGTATGGTGACAGAAGGCGACGTTGCGCGATGTCCCTGAGATATTTAAACCATAGCGGGAGGCAAAGAACTGCCGCTTCTCGTCGATAAGCGACACAAAAGCGACAGGAACCCGAAACAGCCGCGCAGCAAGCGTGGTGAGGCGATCCAGCGCATCGGTCGGCGGTGAATCCATTAGATTATACTGCTTAAGTGCGTCGAGACGAGCTGCCTCGGCATCATGATAAACTGGACGTTTCAGCGTAACTCCCCCTCTGATGTTATCTGCTGTGGCCGGCATGACACAGCCTAAAGAGGACACGTTCAATCAGACAGGACATGCAGAATCTGCTGCCGACCCGTTGCCGAAGAAAGGCCCATCAGTAAGCTCTGCAGCAACCTGTCGCCGCGCTGAGCCCGATGAAGCTGGCACCGCAGACTAAGGCGCGCCAGTTAATACATTATGCCTGGCTGAGGGGTTGCGGCGGATCAGCAGCTCATGGCGGACCACACCAGACATCTGGCCAGGGCTTATCAGACGAGCGGTAAATGCGCTTCGCTTGACTCACTATATCGGCCTGACATGACTTTACTTAAGAGAAAACACCGGTTGAAAGCCTTACTTTTTCAGTTTTGGCACCAGTTCATAATGCGGATGCTCTCCGGCCAGCAACATCAGCAGTTCATATTCGCCCTGGCTGAGCAACACCGGATTTTTGGAGGCTTCTTTGGTTTGCCAGACGCGCTGGCTAAGGTCGAAACGTTCTGCCGCAATCTCCTGAGAGAGACCGGCAGCAAGCCGCAGTTCGCGTACATTATGCTGCACGGCGATTGGCCGCTGTAAAATCTGATTTCCCATGTGAAACTCTCCGCCTGCGGAGCTCCGGTAAGATGGCCGGGTAAAAAAATGCGTCCGCGGCCAAAGCATAAATTTGAGTTAAGTTTTAACTACCCGTCAGTTCTTTCCTGTCGGCAGAAAGAAAAGCGCCAATATAATCACAGGAATTAACGTAGATTATATTTAAAGCGATGTCCGGATAAGGCGTGAGTCGCTCTGAATAATAAGAACTCTTCTGAAATTAACGCCCGGCAAGGCCCTGAACAATGACCGTTGATTCAGTTCGCAATAAAAGAAAGTGAACACAGAATGTCATTCCGGCCTGCATCGCATTTGTCAGAACCACCCGGCGACCTGATAAGGCTATGCTTTGCCAAAAGTCACCCAGCCACCATTTGGCTCAGTCGGTGTGATGCGTTTATTCGCCACGTCGACGGTTTGATGCGGGAGGGTAAAGCGCGTAATCACGCTGCCCAGCATTTGGGTCTGTCCGCTGAGGCTACCTGCCGTCGCCGAAACCTGCTGAACCAGCGTTGCATTCTGCTGCGTAACGCGGTCAAGTTCTGCAACGGCGACGGTGACCTGAGCAATGCCTTTGCTCTGCTCATCCGAGGCCAGCGCAATCTGTCCAATCAGTTCATTGACGCCGCCGACACCGCGCAGCACGGCTGCCATGGTGGTTCCCGCACTCTCTGCTGCCCGACGGCCATCGTCAACACGTGCCACGGTATCAGCAATCAACTCTTCGATCTCTTTAGAAGCAGCCGCACTTCGCTGCGCCAGTGAACGGACCTCGCTGGCGACCACCGCGAAGCCGCGACCCTGCTCGCCCGCACGGGCGGCCTCTACGGCGGCGTTAAGCGCCAGAATGTTGGTCTGAAACGCGATGCCATTAATGGTGGCAGTGAACTGCCGGATTTTTTCTGAACCCTGCGCAATGCTGGTGATAGCCGCCGCTACAGTCTGAACCAGTTCCACACCCTGATGCGTCGTATTGGTGGTGCTGGCAGCCAGTTCACGTGCTTCACGGGCATTCTGAGCATTGTGGCGCACGGTAACGGTGATCTCTTCCATGCTGGCTGCGGTCTGCTCCAGCGCAGCGGCCTGAGTGGATGTCCGGTCGGAGAGATCGGCGTTACCCGCGGCGATGTCCCCCGCTTCACGATGAAGAATAGCTGCGTTATCGCGGATAGCGCTGACCGTCTGCAACAGGCTGTGCTGCATCTCTTTGACCAGCGGCACCAGTTGCCCGACACAGTTGCGCCCCAGGTCTTCCGGTTCGCGCGTCAGATCGCCATCAGCAATGATTTTTAAATGACCGCGAATTTTACCTACCGGACGCACCAGGTGGACAACCAGATAGCGGTCACAGAACAGCAGCAACGCCACGGCCGCAATCAGTGCTGCCAGCAATACGTTTTCCAGCCGATGCCGGTCAGCTTTCAGGGGGGCCTGATTATCAGCCAGCTGCTGCGTCAGCTTATCCAGCTGTGCGCGGGCAACGGTTTCGTATTCTGCTGGCGTGGTTGTGAGTGCAGCACGGAAGCTATCCCAGTCAGCATCGGCGGGGGTTAAGGCGACAAGAGCCTGTTTATCGGCTGGCGACCCGCTCTGCAAAATAATAGCGCTGCGGGCCAGAAAGTTTAGCTGCTGCGTCAGAGCCTCTGAGCGATCGATTTGACGAAAAATGTCGCGCACGATTTGGCTGCTGTAGCCGCCAGCCAGCGCAACGACGCCCAGTGAGACGATCATCATCCACAGCACAACGCGGCGGATAGTGAAATGCCTGAGTGAATTCATGAAGTTTTCCCCGATGTTGTCATTGGTGTAGTTAAGAAAATCAGCAAAAATAAGTTATGTCATCTACTTTAATGCGTTATTATATCGCGCACTATGTTTATGCTGCCTATACTGGCAGGATATTTAAGAAATTAATAGGTTTTAACGAAAAAATATTACAATCGTCATTACGAAAATATTTCGTTAAAGAAAAAGAATTTGCTATTCTGACCAACGGTGACGTGCAGCGTAATAAAAAATAAAGACTTAACGGCTATATCTTTTTACAGAAATAGCCTGTAGTTATGACGCTAAATCATTTAAAAATTCTGTTTAATTTCGCTCCGTAACCAACCGGCGCGGAGGAATCCATGCTTATGAGTCTCAGCGTCGGTGACGAATGCCGCACGCGAACCCTGCACGCGCTGCGCAGCAATGACGAAAGTCGTGACGATGTGTTGCGACAGTTCGTCCGGCTCGCCAGCCAGGCACTCGGTATTCCCGGCAGCTTTATCTCCGTACTGGATGATGAGATGCAACATGTAAAGGCGGCGAATAATTTCACACTCACCCAATCCTCACGGCAGGACTCCCTCTGCCGGCATGCAGTGGACAGCGACACCACTGTAGTCGTGCCTGATACGTTACTGGATATCCGCTTTGCTGCACATCCGCTGATTACTGGTGCGCCTTATATCCGCTTCTATGCCGGTGTGCCGCTGAAAAGCAGCACCGGCCTGATACTGGGTACGCTGTGCGTGACCGACACCGCGCCACAGCGCTTTAGTGGCGATCAGGTAGCGATGCTTAAAATGCTGGCGACACTGGTGATGTCATTTCTTGATGCCTGGCACTCGGCGGGGTTTGCCGATCCGGTAACCGGCCTGCCCAACCGTCAGCGTCTGATTCGCGACCTGCAGTTTCTTGCCGCCTCCGGGGACACCACGCCACGGCGGCTGGTGCTGATTGACTGTATTGATATGCCGCGCGCTTATGAGCTTGCGCGCTCAATGGGCATGGGGCCGGTTGAAAGCCTGCTGAAAGATGTGGCGACACTGCTGCCGCTGCGACTGCGTCCTGCGCCGGGGGAGATGCTCTATACCGTGGCAACCGGGCGCTTTGCCCTGCTGACACGTCAGGAGAGCAGGCTCACGGCCAACTGGGTAGCAACGAAGCTGGCGGGGATCAGCGCGGATATCGGCGATGGGCTGTCAGTCGCACTGAAGACCCATACCGGGGAAGTAAGTTTCAAAACCGGAGAGATCCCCGCTCAGGAGATCCTGCGGCGTGCAGTCAGCGCACTGCATGAGGCCATAACCCGCGACGTGGCCTCGATGCCCTTCGGTGAGGCCACCGATACCCGCCATACGCAGGATTTCACCCTGATGCATGACCTGGCCACGGCAATACGCCAGGATAAAGGGCTGTGGCTCGCCTATCAGCCTAAAATCTGTCTGCACAGCGGCAAGCCGATTGGACTGGAGGCGCTGATCCGCTGGCAGCATCCGGAGCGCGGTGAACTGTCACCGGCACAATTTTTACCTTTTGCCGCACAAACCGAGCTGCTCAGCGAGCTGACGACCTGGGTCACAGAGCACGCCATCGCCCGGCTCTCCCGGCTTCGCAACAGCTATATTCAGCTGCCCATCACCATTAACGTCAGCAGCAGCGATTTTTCCCGCGATGGTTTTGCCGACGAGCTGGAAGAGCGGATGATCAGGGCGAAGCTGCCGGTTTCGTTACTGGGCGTGGAATGTCTGGAGACGGAACGGATTCTGGAAAGCCCGACCGCGATGCAGGGGCTTGAGATGCTGAAACTGCGTGGATTCGGTATTTCACTGGATGACTTTGGAACCGGCTATAGCAACATCAGCTATCTGCGGCGCATGCCGCTGGATGTCATCAAGCTGGACCGATCACTGATCAGCGAGATTTCCTCTGATACGGCATCGCGCGTGATCGCCCGCAGTATTATTTCAATGCTCAAGGATCTCGATTACATGGTGCTGGCTGAGGGCGTGGAGAATGAGGAAACGGTAAAAGTACTGACCGAGTTCGGCTGCGATCAGGCGCAGGGCTTTTTCTACTCCAGGCCGCTGGCGGAAACCGCGCTGGATGAGTGGCTGGGCTGGCGATTACGCAGTAAGTACTGAGCCTCCCCAACCAGCCCCCAATTCTTACCTGCCTGACTCAAACGCGCTGAAGCCGTCTGGCCCGGCAATCATCACAGTATTGCGCCCCGCAGCTTTTGCCTCGTAGAGCGCTTCATCGGCACGTCTTAGCAGAGCCTCACGATCGCAAGCCTGTTCCCCCAGCGAAGCTACCCCTGCTGATATCGTCATCGTCCCGGCAAACGGGAAGGTAGTGGCGCAGACGGTCTCACGGATGCGTTCTGCGGTGCGGGCGGCATCTGCCAGCGAGGTGTGCGGCAGCAGCAGAATAAACTCCTCGCCCCCAAACCGGCTGACGATATCGCCGGTGCGGCAAAGCTGCCGCAGCAACCCCGCCAGGCTCACCAGAACCGCATCGCCCGCATCATGCCCGTACCAGTCGTTTATCTTCTTGAAATAGTCAATATCAATAGCGATGACACACTGTTCATGGTCGCTGTCTGACTGCGCCGCCAGCGCCGAAAATCCGCGTCGGTTGCAAAGCCCGGTCAGTGGATCGGTCATCGCTTCATCATTCAATGCGGCCAGGTGACCCGCAACAGCGTGGCGATGCTCCTGCACAGCTTCTTTGAGCCGGTCAGCCTCGTAGTACCAGGTTTTAACCGTGGAGAGAGATTCCGCCTGGGCTTCGCTGCCGCCATAGCGTACTCTGTCCGCCAGCTTTTCCAGTGGAGAAGCGATCCGCCCCGCCATAAAAGCAATAACGCCTGCTGTAACGATGATAATGCCCAAAACGAACCAGATGGCGCTTTCAGCCGTGCGCATCAGAATATGCGTGACCGTTTCTGAGGTACCGGTAATAAAGACGTTCCAGCCGGTTTTACGCAGCGTACCATAGCCGGTGAGATAGTTTTGTCCGTCATTTTCCAGCGTGAAGTGCCCGCTTTCCGTGGTGGCAAGCCGCTTCTGAAGTGCCAGACTCAGCAGCATCTTTGTCCCAACCAGCGCCGGGTCGTGACTGAAAATAATCAGCCCTTCATTGCTGACCACGCTGACCGTCGATCCTCTGGTGTAAAAATGCTGGCTCAGGATCTCACTCAGCATGCTCTGTTTTTTGAGATAGATGGTGCCACCGATGTAGCCCAGGTAATGGCCCTCCCGGCTGAAGAGCGGCTGAGATAAAAACACCACATAGTTACCGACGGCAGAGGTAAAGGGTGCGGAGATAAAGGGCTTCTGGGTCGCAATGGCCTGCAGGCTGACCGCCGAGTGCAGCTTCATGCCAATCAGGTTCAGGCTATCGGGTGAGATTGCCGCAATGATGGCATCATGATTGACCACCACCACCGAGTTGAAAAAGCCTGACTGCATTCTGAGACGCTCGGTCTCTCCTTGAAGCCGTTGAATATCGCTTAGATCCCTGATCTGCGCGGCACTCCAGGCCAGTTCACGTTGCGCTGTCGCCAGGTAACGATCGGTGGTGTCGGCCAGTTTGCGGGCATAGGCAATGTTCCCTTCAAGCAGGCTGTCTTCGATATTGGCCTTCTGAAACAGCAGCAGCGCGCTCAGCAGCAGACCGGAAGTCAGAATGACGCCTCCAATGGAAAGCAAAGTCAACAGCGAACGAAGGCGCATTTTTTCATGGAGCATTGCGGTCAGGATCCGGATTAAGTGTCATTTGAGTGTAACAGTTGACACTGCAGGTCAAGGGGAGAACAGAGGTGGATTTATAGAAGATCAGGACGTATTGCCGGGTGTAGCACAAAATCGTATGGCGTTACTTAAAGCCGGGTTCAGCTTTCAACCGGCCAGAACAAACATCAGCAACAAATGATTAAGCGGTAATAATGAGACTGACTGAGCTGGGTCCTGTGCAGATGATGCGCTATTATTATCGCGGACTGCAATGAGAATGCCTTGCGGGAGCTAAAATAACGGGGCATGCTCTGCCCCGCTTATCATTATGGCTGAAACAGGTGTCGAACAGTTTAATTAAATTAGCGTCAGTAACAGGTCTTCATGAATATGCATAAACATTTAAATTGCTTTAACGCCAGAATACTTTGATATAAGAACGGCTGCTGAGTCTTTTAATAAAATGATGAGGGCAGTTAAAACGATACTCTTCCCATTCCAAATTAAACCACTGAAATTCACCATCTTTAATTTTTTCGAGCAGGGTCATTGCCTGCATAGGCGTCTGAAAAGCATAAGCTTTCATCACGCCCTCTTTGGTGCATAAATCAATATGAACCATGTAACCCCCGGGTGCTAAAAAGATCGGACATTTTATAATTATTAAACAGCCTATTTAGCATAATCCATTTATTGTCTGCCGATAATCTGATTCCGTAATATTTGCGTAAAAATTATGTATTTTATTTCCCCTTTATTATTTTGGGCAACTCTGCCTAATTTCATCAATTAATTTGACCATCTATTTTTGCTCCGGCCATACCCGAAAACTCTTTCTGCCTGCTTTTAAGTCAGCACCGAGGGCGGCAGCAAAACGTGATCGCGAAGCATGACGTTTATCTGCTCATCGTTTCAGCCCCAGACTGCCCGGCCATCATGCTGCAGGAAAGGAATGACGCTGACTGACAGGTTGAGATGGTCATAAACAGAGCACATCGTTTACACTCTCAACAGCCTCATCTGCAATCCGGTAACGGTTATGACAGACCGTGGAGAGAGGCAGGAGATTACTGACGGCGGGCAATAAGGAATCTTATGCTGGATTATATGGTGTCGCTCTACCGTACTGTTCCTGTCTCATCTGACTGTCTCAGCGACTGGCTTGCCAGCTGGCTGGCGCAGCAGCAGACCCGATGCCACGACCATAATTTCTCTGCCAACTTTCCCTGGCGTGAAACCGGTCTGCCCCAGCACACCTTTTTACAGCGTGAACTGACGGTTAACGGTCAGCGTTATCTTACCGGACCGCGATATCTGGGGGGCGATCCTTCCCAGCCTTTTATTGAGATCGTGGCCCGGGACGGCCCTATCGATTACGCTGTCGCTGACGCCATCATGCAGGCGTGGCAGCCGCTCAAACCGCTAAAACTGCGTATCCTGTTACCCGCAAGCCATCCCGATATCGGGTTAACCGATCAACTGATATTCCTCAGCGATCCGGTTGCGCTCGCGGTGCCTCACGACGAAGGCATTTCACTGGTGAAAGCTGGCCGTAAAGATTACCCCGCTTGTATCCAGGCGATTAACCACGCTTATCGCGCCAGCTGGCACATGCTGCCGCATCTGCGTGATCAGCTGATGGCATCAAGCAGGCAGGAATTACGGGAGGATATCGCTGGAGGACATGTGCTTTTGATTGTCTGGCAGGGCATGGTGGCTGGGCTGATGATTTGTGTTCGCCGGAGACTGACCTTTATTGAGGGGTTTCAGATTATGGATGAAGTGATTATGCCTGCTTATCAGGGCCGTGGACTTGCCGCGCGCGCTCAGCAGCGTTTGCTGCAGCAGCTTCATCATCACTATGGTGAGAAGGCGCTGCTGACCGGCACCATTCTGCCTGGTAACACCCCTTCACTGCGCAGCGCGCAAAATGCCGGGCGACGCTGCGTGCTGAAATATCAGTTTTTTACCCCTGACGATTTACGTGCGGGCCGACGGACAATTTAAATCACCATAAAGCCAGCTCAATCAACTTATCCTGCACGCTGTAAACGCGCTGCTTCAGGCTCAGGCTCTCCTCTGTGCTGATCCATTTTGCATCAAACGCACCATTAATTTTTTCCAGGGCGATTTTGGTGCTGCTTTTCAGACCTTCGTGCCAGTTCGCGTCTGAACGTCTTGCCGCCTGTGCTTCCAGGCTCTCAACTAACTCCGCGACACTTTTACCACCGGTAGTCGCTTCAGATACAGACATATCACCCTCTTTTAGCTGCTAAAAACGGCCACACTCGCGGAGCACATTATACCTGATAGCTGATCGGCATGGCGCTTTCCTGTGCGCACGACCAGGCATTCCCTCTGGCACCACAGATATTCGCTGAAGGGCACGGCTTCGCTCGCAAAATTCCGCGAGCTGTTCTTAACTCAGATTCAGTGATTTTCGTTCCACTGAGAGAGCTATCGGAGGATGTTTTGACAACAACATCTCAGACAACCGCCAGTGATAATACTCTGACACTGCGGCGCTGGATTACTGTCGGTCTGCCCGCCACAGAGCTTTTTGCCCTGTGGCTTGAGCCCGATACCCTGCCCCGCATTATGAGCCACTTTGCGAGCGTGAGACCGGTTAATAAAAGCGATGCGCACTGGGAGATTGAGGGGCCATTTGGTAAGCACTACCGCTGGGAAACCCGGATTGTTGAAGCGCAGCCAGGCGAAATTATTGTCTGGCGCTCGCTGGAAGGTGCTGACATCCCTAACGAAGGCGAACTGCGTCTTCGCCCTGCCCCGGGTGAATGGGGTACTGAACTGGCTCTGACGTTGCACTTCACCCCGCCAGGTGGCGCACTGGGAAAAAAGGTGACGAAGTTATTTGATCTGTTGCCGAAAGAGGTGGCCAGCAAAGCGTTACATCGCTTTAAGAGTCTGGCTGAGACCGGTGAGATCCCCACACTGCAGGGGCAGCCCGCGGGCCGCCATGCCGGACATCAGGATAAGGAGAAATAAATGCGCGCACTCTGCTGGAATGGTGTCAACGATTTAAGTGTTGAAACCGTGGCCGATCCCGGTCTGCTCAATCCTCATGATGCCATTATTCGCGTCAGACTCACTACCACCTGCGGTTCCGATCTGCACGTTATTGATGGCCTGATTCCGGGTATGCGGGAAGGCGACATCATGGGGCATGAATTCATGGGAGAAGTAGTGGAGGTCGGCAGCGCGGTCAACACTATCCGACGCGGTGATCGGGTAGTGGTACCCTCCTTTATCTCATGTGGTTCCTGCTGGTATTGCCAGCATCAGTTGCCCTCCTGTTGTGATAATACCCATCCGCAATGGGAGAAAGGAGAGACGGTGCTGGGCCACGCGACCGGTGGCATATACGCTTACAGTCACGCGTTTGGTGGTTATGCAGGCTCACACGCAGAATATATTCGCGTGCCCTTTGCGGACAATGATTGCTTCGTTATCCCTGAGGGCGTAACCGATGAACAGGCGCTGTTCCTCTCCGATGCGACTCCCACCGGTTACATGGGCGCCGATTTCTGTAATATTCATCCTGGTGACACGGTGGTGGTCTGGGGCTGTGGCGGCGTCGGCCTGATGGCACAGCAAAGTGCATGGTTGATGGGTGCACATCAGGTCATCGGTATCGATCGCTATCCGGAGCGACTGGCGATGGCGCGCGACTATGCGGGCAGCATAACGCTGGATTACACTGAGGTCGATATCAACGAAGCGCTGCTGGAGTTAACCGGCGGGCGCGGCCCGGACAGTTGTATTGATGCTGTCGGCATGGAAGCACGTGGCGAGGGATTAAGTCAGGTCTACGACAAGACTAAACAGATGCTGCATCTTGAAACTGATGTGGGTGCAGCATTGCGGCAGGCGATGTATGCCTGCCGTAAAGGCGGCAACATCGCCATTCTGGGGGTGTACGGCGTCATGGATAAGTTTCCGCTGGGGCTGATGATCAATAAGAGTCTGACTATTCGCACCGCCCAGCAGCATGGGCAACGCTACATGCACCGTCTGCTTGAACATGTTGCCCGAAACGAACTGAACCCGGCTTTCATGGCGACGCATCGATTTCCGCTGGAAGAGGCACCGCGGGGCTATGAGATGTTTAAACATAAAGAAGATGGCTGCGTTCGTGCCGTGTTTGTTCCCTGATAACAGGTCTGCCCTGACTCCGCAAAACCCGATCAGGGCGGCTGTGCCGCCCTGCTAAACCTCACTTTATTTTTGCAGTTGATCCCATCAAACTCCGGACGCCCTTAATCGAATTATGACAGCCAGTAATGGCACGACCGCGCTGAAATAAACCGGGCATAGTTGCATACCAATATGAAGTTTTCATGAATTTAAAGCGAAAAACCGGCTTTAAATGAACAACATGTCAATATCAGGCTGGCGCAGATAGCTATTCACATTTTGAAAACAAAATAATCACACTAAGTTATTTTTTCATGCATAAATTAGTGCCAGTTTTCATTTATGGAGCAGGCAAATGACGCAGTTTGTGGCAGTTTTTCTCTCTTCACTATTTATGTGCAGCAACGTTTTTGCAGGTTCAGTCTCTTCTGTCTCACTCGGGGCTATTTCAACCGCATTGAATGAACGCATGCAAGTTATGAAGGCCGTCGCAGGTTATAAAGCGCAGCATCATTTACCTGTTGAGGATCTGCCACGTGAGCAGATTGTGCTGGAGAGCATGCTGAACAATGCACAGCAGGCCGGACTTGAACCTCAATCAGTAGCGCCTTTTGTTCATGCTCTGATGAATGCCAGCAAGGCGATTCAGTATCGCTATCTGGCGGACTGGCTTTCCGCGCCCGATAGCACCAGGCCTGCCGCAGATCTGACTGAGACCCGGCAACAGATACAGCGGCTGGATACGCAGTTGCTGACTGCTATCAGCCAGCGCCTGATGGCGGGTTCGTTGCCAGAAGCTGACAGGCATTGGCTGATTACGCAACTCGCAGCGCCCCACCTCAGTGAGGCGGATAAAAATACGCTTGTTGTTTCTCTCTCACAGATTCAGCGCAGGCATTAACGCTCACGCAGTTAGAGGCCGGAAACGTTTCTGGCCGCTAACTGCGTAGCCGCAATGTGGCAGGCAGCACCAGCTGGCTGTTAACCGGATCCTCGCCACCGATCATGGTGGTCAGCATAGAAAAGCAGGCCTGCGCAAGTGCCGGGACATTCTGCTCTACCGTGTCGATGGGAATGGAGAGTGAATCATAAAGATAGTGGTCATCGAAACTGGCGATACGGATGTCGCTGGTCAGCAGATTATGCTCGCTCATGTAGCGCAGCACTCCCTCCAGCAGGCCGCAGGCGGCGGTGAACATCGCTTTGGGCGGTCGTCCCAGCCGCTTGCAGAGCGCAGCAAACATCTCATAGCCGCTGCCGGGATGATAGTTACCCTGAATAATCCACTCCGGCTGCAGCGTCACACCCGCCCGCGCCAGCCCCTCTCTGAATCCCGCCAGACGATCCTGGGTCGGTGAGAGATTAGACTGACCGCCCATAAAGTAGATCTCCTCCGGACGGGTGCGGGCCAGCTTTTCAACCAGCTCAGCGGTGGGCCTCACAGAGTCGGTAATGACCCACGGCAGCTTTGTGTTGTTCATGTGGCGGTCAAACAGCAGCACCGGCAGCTGTTCGCTGAGGCTGACGTAGTCGCTGTCGCTCAGCATACTGGAGGCGACAATCAGCCCGTCGACCTGACGCGCCACCAGGTTGTTGACCACGGCCATCTCCTGACCGGCATTTTCATCGGTGCAGGAGATCAGCAGCTGCAGGCCGGCTGCGCGGCAAAGATTTTCCAGCGCATGAGAAAAGGCCGCAAAGCCGTGATTGGTGATTTCCGGCACCACCAGCCCCAGAGTATGACTTCGGGCGTCATGCAGCATCCGGGCGTGGATGCTGGGCTGATAATGGTGTTCGCGGGCAAGCGTAAGAACCCGCTCTCGCGTCTCCTTCGCGACCCGTAATTCTTCGCCACGGCCGTTGAGCACCAGGCTGGCAGTGGCTTTTGAAACCCCTGCCAGCCCGGCGATGTCACTGATCGTAACGCGTTTTGTTTTTCTCACGGCAAGGCATCTGTTAATGAAACAAGCGCTTATTCTACCATGCAGCCACGTAACGACCAGTAGCGGGCCTGCAGTTCTGCGCGCCCGCGCAGGGTCAGCAGCGCCGGTTGGTCCGGAAAATAGCGGCTGCTCATCACCCCTTCCCCGTCGTTGATGAAAATCTCAACGCTGGAGTGGTCACACAGGATGTTCAACCGGCGGGCTGCGCCGGTCCAGTAGCGGTACGTCCATTTACCCGTCACCAGGCTGCGACGAGCCAGCCGCAGTTCATTCTGCTGCCAGGTGAGGATCAGCGTATCGGCAAAGTTGAGTTCGATGTCGCCCTGACTTTCCAGCTCCAGCTCCAGACGCTGTGCGCCGATCGGCGGTGCATCCTCGGCGCGGCCCTGATAGTGCTGCTCTTCCTGCCTCAACGCCTGCAGTTCCGCAACGGGCTGCTGACAGAGCCGCCCATTGCGTGAGCTCAGTTCGCGCACACAGGTCATCTGATGGATCCAGCCCTGTGCGACGGTGGGCTGGGCCATCTCTTCACCGTCTGGCGTTCCCATCCAGCCCACCAGCAGACGCCGACCGTCAGCGGTCAGCGTGGTTTGTGGTGCATAGAATTCAAACCCGGCATCCATTTCGTTCAGCGGGCCATGCAGGTATGCAGGCTGCTGATAATCCAGCGAGCCACTCAGCCAGGCGCAGGCGTGACTGTTCAGATAGCGTTTCTCTTCAGGCACAACACCCTGCGGACAGCAGATCAGATACGTGCTGTCGCCGAGCGTGAACATATCCGGGCACTCCCACATATATCCCGCAGCGCCCAGACCACCCAGTTCACTGCCCGCAATCTCGCCGAGGTTCTGCCACTCCCGCAGATTATCAGAACGCAATAGCAGCACCCTGCCCTGCAGCTGGGTATTCTGCGCGGCCAGCACCATGTACCAGTCATCTTTGTGACGCCACACTTTGGGATCGCGAACGTGACCGGTATAGCCCTCCGGCACGGCAATGACCGGGCCGAGTTTGTCAAAACCGCCCGCGTTGTTCTGCTGCGCCAGGCACTGCCACGCCGTGCGCGAGCCATCATCAAACTTCACATTGCCGGTGTAGATCAGCGTCAGCCGACCGTTGTCGTCTACCGCGCTGCCGGAGTAGCAGCCGCTACGGTCATACTCCTCATCCGGCATCAGGGCGATGGGCTGATGCTCCCAGTGCAGCAGATCGGCTGAGCGCCAGTGTCCCCAGCATTTGTGCTGATGCGCACAGCCCAGCGCGTTCCACTGGTAGAAGAGATGATAGTGACCGTCAAAATGGATGAAGCCGTTGGGATCATTAAGCAGCCCGGTAACCGGCGCCAGATGCCAGCCGGGATAGTGGCTGTCGCTGAGCGCCTTTGGCATACCCTGCATCACCGCCTGCAGAATGGCGGCAAGATGTGTTGATGAGGCCATTATTCTGAATCCGTTTTGTATTTGAGCAGGTAAGAGATCACAAACGCGGTGGTGAACGCGATTGCCATACCGATGGCATAATTGAGCATAGAGCCCGCCTGCACAATCGCCATGCCCGGCAGACCGGTCAGCCCGACCGCGGTCATATAGACGTGTACTGAGACGACCCAGGCCCCACCCAGCGCGCCACCGACTAATCCGGCGATAAAGGGTTTCATAAACCGCAGGTTGATACCAAAAATGGCCGCCTCGGTGATCCCCAGCAATGCAGAAAACGCGGAGGGCAGCGAAATCGCCTTGATCTTCGCATCACGGGTTTTGAACCACACCGCCAGACAGGCACCGCCCTGAGCGACGTTCGCCATTGCCCATATAGGCAGCAGGAAGTTCACGCCAATCGAAGGATTGCCCAGCAGCCCTGCCTCAATCGCATGGAAGCTGTGATGGACGCCGGTGATGACAATCACCGAGTAAAGCCCACCAAATACCAGCCCGGCCAGCCACCCAGCGTGCGCAATCAGCGTGCTGAGGACAAAGGAGATGCCATCACCCAGCATACGGCCCGCCGGTCCGATAATCAGCAGCGCAATAAAACCGGAGATAATCACCGTCAGGAATGGCGTCAGGATCAGATCCAGCGCATCCGGGATCACCCGACGCAGCTGCTTTTCCAGCATGCTCATAAACCACACCGCCAGCAGCACCGGGAACACCGTGCCCTGATAGCCAATCATCGCCACTTCAATGCCGAAGAAGTTCATGGTGTGGAAACCGGCGGCGACGCCCCATGCATTTGTCAGCGCCGGGTGGGTCAGAATACCGCCCAGCGTCGCCCCCAGAAACGGATTACCGCCAAACTCGCGGGCTGCAGTAAAGCCAATCAGGATCGGCAGGATAATAAAGGCCGCCGAGCTGCACATATCCAGCATGATATAGAGCGCATTTTCCGGATTGACCCAGCCGTAGGTTTTGACCATCCCCAGCAGGCCCATCAGCAGGCCTGATGCGACTATGGCCGGAATGATTGGCACAAAGATGTTAGACAGCAGGCGCGCGATGCGCTGGAAAGGATTGAGCTTACGGGCAGCAATATCAGCGGCCTCAGACTTGCTCGATTCGCTGATACCCGCCTCGGCGATAAAGGCAGCGTAGACCTTGTTCACCACGCCGGTACCGAAGATAACCTGAAGCTGGCCCGCATTGCGGAAGCAGCCTTTAACGCCTTCAATCTGGCCAATCGCGGTGGTGTCCGCTTTTTCATCATCTGCAAGCACCAGTCGCAGCCGGGTCGCGCAGTGAGCCGCGCTGGCGATGTTCTCTTTGCCACCCAGCAGGGGCAACAGGGCCCGCGATATTTTTACATAGTCCATACACACCTCAGTCTCGTTATGTTTTTATCCGCCTGGCGTTGAGGCCCCGACATCCGGGGCCGCCCGGTCAGAACCAGGTTTCCATCTGTACGCCAAAGTTCCATTCGCCACCGGCGTCGAAGCCTTTGCTGCCGAACGCGTCGTCACTGGCATAGTTATCCAGCCGGTGATCCCAGTTCATCCAGGTTGCAAACAGACGAATTTCCGGACGTTTAAGGAAGTCACCGACGTCACCGGCTTTCAGGGTTGGTGCAACGGTGAGTTTGGTGAAGCTGCCGCTAACCGCGTTACGGTTGTTGTAGCCTTCCGGACGCAGGTCCATGTACTGATAAGAGCCTTCATACTGCATCTCAAAGTTCTGCGTGATTTCCTGAATCAGCCGCAGGTTAACTGTCGCCCAGTCATAGCTGTCCCCTTTGACGTAACGATCGTCACTGCGCTGTGCCAGTACGGCAGGTGCAATGTGCCAGCCTCCACCCAGCGGTGTGATCCCGTAACTCGCCAGCCGCCAGGTATTTGCTTCCGGCAGCAGTGCGCCGTCAGAACCAATCGACTTAACCTCTGCGCCCAGGCCATGACCATAGAGCAGTGCCGTTTTCGATGTTCCCTCTGTCAGCCCATAGAAGCTGTCGTTATGCAGGCCCAGCAGCGCATGTACGCCGGTTTCGGCCGCATCGCTTTTGACTCTGAGACCGTCGATATCTCTGCGATCGTCGTTATCTTTCGCGCGCATTCCACTGACCATCATCTGCACCGGGCCAACAAAGTTATTCAGCGACAGAATGTAGTTCTGCGCGGTATTTTCATTGTTTTCGATGTCGCCAAAGGTTCGGCCATACAGCGAAATGTTGCTGTGCGCCTGATCGCTCCATTTCATGTCATAGATACCTGCACCAGTACCGGCAAGGAACACCACATCGGAGTCAATCCAGTGGATATCAAAGTTATCACGATCAAAACGCTTACCAGCCCATACGGTTGCGTTATCGAACGCGCCGGTAAACGTTGGAAGCTGACCGAGTTCGACAAACGCCTGACGCAGGTTGAGATCGCTGCTGGAAGCCGTCCAGTCGTTGTAGGTGCGCTGTCCATCGGCCAGCATCGCTTTGAAGCGGGTGGTAGCGCCATTGTCCAGCGTCTGCTTATGTTCGAGGTTGAGCTCAACGTAGGTATCCGGTTCATTACCCAGACGTCCAACGTGACCGCCGGTCTCCCCGGCAGGGGTGACGGTCGGGCCACCCTGCGTTTTGGCGGCTGAGCTGTTCATCAGCAATCCGGAACGGGCATAACCGTGGAACTCAAAGCCACCTTCATCTGCAGATTTTTGTTCCAGCTTCGCGGTGCGCTGTGCAACCTCGGCGGTGGAGGTCTGGGTCTGCTGCTGCACGGCTGCCAGCTGCTGAGCCTGCTTCTCTGCCACCTGTGCCTGCTTTTCGGCGACCTCTGCGCGGGTTTCAGCAACACTTGCCCGCTGTTCGGCTGCCTGCAGTCGCTGCTCCATCGCCGCAAGGCGTGCTTCAATGCTGCTCATGCTGGGATCGGCCCAGACGGATGTGGAAAGGAATATCGTAGAGAGGGCGACTGCTAACGTGCTTTTTTTCATTTTCTTATATCCCTGAGGAGAAGCTATCATCACCAGTAATTTTTGCTAAACCGGTTTAGGCGCAAATCATAGCCATGGGTAATTTCCCTCTGCAATGAAAAGTGCTAAACCGGTTTAGTGATTGTGAGATAGCTCCCAAAACAGGGGAGTTACAGGACGATTAGCCGCCCAGATCGTCCAGTTGGTGGAGCCACGGAAGTGCTGTCATGGCACCTTTTGCCGTGGTTGCAAGTGCGCCACATCGTTGTGCAGTGGCAAGACAAATGGCCAGCTGTGATTCATCGGCAGGCAGCCCCAGCTTCGCCAGTCCCCAGAGTAATCCGGCCACAAAGGCATCACCTGCTCCCGTAGTATCGACGCTGTTCACGGGCGTAGTCGTATGGTGAGTTATCTGGCCCTGATAGCAGGCCATCACCCCTTCCCTGCCACGCGTCACGAGTAATAAGCGAATGCCAAATCGTTCGGCCAATTGCAGCATGCTGACAGCCGCTTCCTGACCCGGACAGAGGAAATCAAGTTCTTCGTCGGAGAATTTGACCACGTCGGTATGACCGAAAGCCTCGTTCACCACCGCATGTAGCAGTGCCGGATCGGGCCAGAGGTCTTCACGCAGATTCAAATCGAAGCTGACATGACCGCCTGCCGCCCGGGTCTCTTTCATAGCGGTCAGCGTCGCGGTACGTGAGGGTTCACCCGCTAAGGCGATCGAACAGCAGTGCAGCCATTCACCGCGCTGGAACTCAGGGAGATCCGACGCCTCAAGAAACAGGTCGGCACTGGGGCGCACCATGAAGGTAAAGGAACGTTCGCCCTGCTCGTCCAGCCCCACCACCACGGTTGACGTGCGATGCAGTGGATCGGCGATCATGTAGCGGGTATCTACCTTCTCTTCACTGAGCGTCTGCCGCATAAACTCACCAAAGGGGTCAGCGCCTACCCGGCCGATAAAACCACTATTTCCCTGCAGACGGGCAATTCCAACAGCGACATTGGCGGGTGCTCCGCCCGGACACTGCATCAGACGACCCGGCATTTCGGGTAGCAAATCGACCACAGCATCCCCGATGCACCATACGCGAACAGACATAAAAAACTCCTTTGATTAATCCTGATAGCTAAACCGTTTTAGCTATAACGTTAAACCGTAGTGAGTTCAAGCATTACGATGCTGAAGTGAAGGGTATTTAACAGAAGAGTTTGTCTGGCAAAGGAGTCAGGCACAGAAGAATGTTTTACGCATGCGGGTGGATCTGACAACCAAACCGGCGCAGTGGCCGGTTTGGTTGTCAGAGAAGCGTGATGATGATTACTTCAGTGTAGAGAGTATCTGTCTTATCGACGCATCGATCTGTTCAGCAATATCTTTTGGCAAACGACTGAATTCATACTGCACGGTGCGCTTCTCGTCATTGGTTTTACGACGCGCATAGGTATTGGCCGTGGTAAATGTTGCCAGTTTCTCTGTCACGGTTTTGCTGGCGGGCGCCGGTTTTTTTAACTGACGACGCGCGCCTTTAAAGCCATTCAGGATAGCGCTCTTCTTATCATCCGCGTTGGCGCTTTGCAGGGAATCATCTTCATTCAGCTTTTGCTTAATCTCGCTAACTAACGCAGAGACTTCAACCGCTTCCGCTTTCGCCTCTTCCCAGACATCAAGCAGCAACTGGTAATCCTGAAGAGTCAGCTCGGAAACGACCGGGAAGAGTTCGATAAACTCAGCGGGTACGGCCGCCGCCTGGAACGCACGAGAGACCTTGGCGTTAGAGATACCTTCTGCTTTAGCTATCTCTGATTTGCTCATGCCATTTTCGTTCATCAGCATAAAGCGCAGACCTAACTCACGCAGGTTATGTTCTTTCGCGGTCTGAATATCCGCGGCCAGCTGACGTGCATCGCTGAGGCTCAGTTCATCCGCTGTGACCAGCACTTCCAGACTGGCACCACAAAGAAGGCATGCGGCGCGGCGGCGCGAGCCATCCATGATCTCAATCCTGTCACCGTTGACACGACCTATGGCCGGGAAGAACTGTTGCAGCGTAATGGTGCGAGTGATCTCCTGAAGTGATTCCGGTGTCAGCGTACTCTGATCGCGGCCATTGATTTTTGGGTCAACGCTGGTACGGGTTTCAATATCATCATGCAGGATGAGCTGGCGCACAAAGGTCGCCTTCGCGCCCGACTTCAGCGTAAAGGTGCGCGACTGGCTGCTGCTGTCGATCATGTTCGCGATAGCAGAATCACCAAACTTGCGGCCAATGCGCTGTATAGGTTTGCTCACAGGGTACTCCTGATATATTCGATGCGGTCAAACACAGCCCTTGAGAACTGCTCGGCTTCATATTTCGCTTTGCGCAGAGCGTCTGCGCTGCCCGGATATGAAGAAGGATTGGCACTGATTACCGTATCAAAGGATTCACCGCAGCGTTCAAAGCCATCCAGTCGCGGTAAGCTGCAGTCCAGCATCGATTTGGTAAACACTTCGCGGGCATAGCTTTGCGAAGTCAGGTGATCGTGTTTTGAGGTCATCTTGGACATAAAGCCGATGTTAGCTTTGAGCCGTGGTTCTATACCTTCGGACTCTATACGCTCCAGCATTTCCGGCAGACGCGTCAGATATTTCATGGTGGAGTGGAAATCGACCTGTGCCGGCGGCGTCGGTGTCAGCAACACATCACTGGCCGCAATCGCATTCAGCATGAAGGAGTCCAGGTGAGGACCGGTATCAAGGAAGATAAAATCGTAATCTCCCGCTAGGCGATCAATTACATTCCGGCGCAATACTTCTGAAGGTGCAACGCCGGGCAGATGTTCAGCTACCAGCTCTTCCCAGTCGCTGGCAACAAAACCATCGTCGATAGAAGCCGGGATGACATCCACGCCGGGCATGACGGTCGGCTTGATAAATTGTTCACGAAGCTGGTCTGCATCGAGATCGTTCAGCATCGCCTGCGCTGCCGTTTCCAGAACGGAACCGACGCTATTGGTGTGACTCAGGAACATCGTGCTCGATGCCTGTGGGTCCAGGTCAATAACCAGAATACGCAGGTCATTGTGCAGCATAGAAGGATGCGCGCGCATACCATGAGCCAGCGTGACAGTGCTGACGGTTTTAGAAACACCGCCTTTAAGGCTGACAACAAATACAACAAAGGGACCATCGTGGCGATCGCGATATTTCGGTATTTTACGATGCGCGTAGATGTCAACTACGTTTTCGATGGTCAGGGCATATTGCGAAGTACTACCAGTTTGCTTCTTACCAAACTGATAGCCTGCTGCTTCCATATCGTTGATGGCGGCGACAACAGCATGCTTACTCAGTAAAGGCATATTCGCGACAGCATTGCGCGAGAAGGTCTGATAAAAACCGGTCTGGTTAAATTCCTGACGCTGCTGCTCAATGTGGTTACTTAGTCCATGTAACATGGAATTGGCCCGTGTGGCCATTTCCAGCACTCCACCATAATCACGCTTCATAAGCCCCTCTGCGTTAATGTTTTTTGCATACTACACAAAAAGGATTTACCTGCCAATTTATAAGAAAAAAGACAAAAACCTGGATTTCTTGTCAGGGATGATGAGAAGAAGATGAGAGAGTTGAGTAATTTTGAAGGAGGGGCATTTTGGTGCGCTGCTTTATTTCTGCCGAAGTGAGTGAATTGAAGCGATTCTGGATCATGTCTGGAGAGCGGCTTCAGGGAGTTCCCAGATTTTCATTTCGTAAGACGACTTTTAATAATCTGGCTTTTAAAGGATGAATAGCATACTGATTTTCAGGTAATGTGCATGGTGTTTTCACCATGAAAATATCATAAAAGCTATTATAAATCATAAGATTAAAGGTAAAATCTGATGGTGAAAATCTGTTTTGAAAGATGTATTTATTAAGCAAGCACTTCCAGTTTGTAATGTGTATTGCCTGTAATGTTTATTTTAGGTTTTCAGTTCTGATCTGTAGGCTTGCCGGTAAAATGCATAGATTAACAGTTGCTGCTATCATCCATTATCTTCAACACATCTGGTATATCTCTCCCTTTCATACCTTCATCATCATGACTCTAAAACACACTTGATGGTCATATTTGAACATTGTTTTGAAGCAATTCTTCCAATGCCGCAGAATGATTACATTCTTTCATCAGATTTATTCTGAGCACAATACCAGGACTATATAACAGCTCGTCACTTTAGTTGTTTCATTAGCGTAGCAGCGAAATAGTGAGACTTATGAACGAGGGCAGGTGATTCTCAATTTGAAAGCGGGCATTAACTTCTCATGGGGCATTTGTGGTGACTGAGAAATTTTAGATGCTCGTAATCACTGTTCTGTTGTTTCCTGTCAAAACGCTTTAATCAGGTATCTATGTATCTCTTGTCCTGAGCGACTCACATTACTTCCGTAATAACGATGGTATTCATATCTTCAGTCTCCTTCAGGCAAATTTATTGTGCTGATAGGAATGATTTTCAAGCGCTATGCTTTTGTTCGCGAAGTTTCTGATCAAGTCATGTTTATCCGCTTCAGAGTGGAAACGTTGCATTTCTGATAATTTATCTACAGCTGTGAATCAAAGATGTCGTGTCGGCAGCCAATCTTTCGGTGTTTTCATCATGAAAAAATCAAATAAACTGTTATATATCAGCAATATAAGAAAGCTTATAAAGGGTGAAAAACCACGTTCGCACTGACAGATCTTGAGAATCCTCAATCAAAATCGAATAACATTATTCTTTGAAAGGTTATAAGTGAATATCGATTTGGGTTATTCCTATATTCTGTAGTAAACCGCCTTCACGATTGATCTTCCTCTTAACACTGTTCGTGGTTAATCACGATCTCACCACAGCCGCTAAATAATTAGTTCCATCTGCGATTGTAGGATCTCCTTGTTTTTGTCTGTTTTATCCCCGTTATCCACAGGTCAGATCCAATTGGTCGATCCTTAATAGATCAAATTGAGATCCTTAACAGATCCCCACTGTGTCTGAAGCCTTGTGACACAAGGCCTGAGAGGGTGTTCATAACCACTGTAGCGAGAAGAATAACCACTATAGAGAGTATAACAACCACTGTAGCGAGAAAAGCAACCGCGCTGGCGAGTACCCAACAACCACTGTAGCGAGTAAAAGACCTTTTAAGGTGTGAATAACCCTTAGCAGACTTAATGGCTGAGATTTTGCTGACTATTTGGATGAAAGAGGGTGATCCCAGGAAAAGGCAGGGCATCTGAGGGGTTCTTTAGCTGGCATTGTTACCCGGTTATCCACTGAATAGATCCAATAACAGATCCTCTCAAGATCCTAATAAGTTCCCTAAAGATCCCCACCGTGCGGCAGGCCATGGTGTGTCTGCGTTAAGACAGGTTCACTAACCACTATAGCGAGTAAAGTAACCACTGTATCGAGAGAAATAACCACTATGGCGAGTAGATTAACCGCTGTAGTGAGTGATAGTATCCACTGTATCGAGTAACAGCGGGTCTCGCCTGTTCACATCACGGATCTTCTTAATGCCAAGAAAAGAACCAGATATCCTGAACATAGCTGATGCATTTAGCGAAACAGACAAACGTACAGGTGAAGTCGTTACTCTTACCCCCAACAGTAACAATACCGTGCAGCCGGTAGCGCTGATGCGGCTTGGGTTATTTGTTCCTACGCTGAAATCCACTGCGCGCAGTCAGAAGAACCAGATGAATGCCATGGATGTGACGCAGGACCTTAAGCAGTTATCCCTGGTCAGGTCGGAAGGCTATGACAACATTAAGATTCTGGGTGCCCGCCTGGATATGGATAATGATTTTAAAACCTGGGTCGGGATCATTCGTGCCTTCGCGACGCATGAGTGTCTGGGAGACACTGTAACGCTCTCATTCGTCGAATTCGCCAAACTCTGTGGCATACCCTCAGCAAGGCTCTCCTCGAAGCTCAGGAGCCGTCTGGACGCGTCTCTGACTCGTATTGCATCGAATACCCTGACATTTACCAGCAAGGGCGGAGAAAACTATACGACGCACCTGGTGCAGTCCGCTAAATACAGCATCAAAAAGGACACTGTCACGCTGCAGGCCGATCCCAAAATCTTTGAGCTCTATCAGTTCGACAGAAAAGTTCTGCTGCAGCTTAAAGCCATCAATGAGCTGGCACGTAAGGAATCCGCTCAGGCGCTCTACACATTCATTGAGAGCCTTCCGCCGAAGCCTGCGCCGATATCTATGGCGCGTCTGCGCGCCAGACTTAACCTGACCTCGCGCGTGATTACCCAGAATGCGACCGTCAGAAAAGCTATGGAGCAGTTAAAAGAGATCGGATATCTGGACTACACCGAAACCCGACGCGGCTCATCTGTCTACTTCTGGGTCCATTATCGTCATCCTAAGCTGCGCCCGGCTGAACTGCCGCTCAGTCAATCAGGCCTGATCGATGATGAGATGGATGATTTTGACGATCTTGATATCGATCCTGGCATGATTGACGTCAGCCCGTCTCAGCTGGTGACAGAAGAGGAGAGCAGTGAGCTGGTAATGGTTTCGCGTGAGGAAAAAGAGTTACTCAACAAAATCAGGAAGCAAAAGAATCAGTAAGCCCTGTCAGCTCAGTCATTGTGGCGATCCACAGTATAAAGTTCAGCAGATATTCTTTTTAGCTAAGAAATCTGTCTCTTTAACTGAGAACATTCAACAACCACTGTAGCGAGTAACGATACTCGCTACAGTGGTTATCTACGGATCAGCACACCTGTTAGCCCCTCGATAGTCACGTCAAGCCTCACCTGTAAGGACAGCCCTGACCGCGTCTGGACACCTATTTACTCGCTATAGTGGTTACCCACTCTCATCAGTGGTGATTACCCGGGCGCAGTTGCCAGAAAGAGCCTCTCATTTTACTCACTATAGTGGTTACCCTGTTTTCATTAACTGACTTAAACCCGCTCAGGGCAGGGCAGTGGAGCCCTGGTGATGGATGTAAAGAAAAGCGACGTGCCTGTTTTACTCGCTACAGTGGTTATCCATCCTGCAATCTGAGTTAAAGATGCCTCTTTCCTGTTATTCAGCAGATAAAACTACACGCTACAGTGGTTATCAGGTTTTTTTATGGCTAATGCGGTTAGTTAATGTCCAGATCATCACGCAGATAAAGGAAAAATACTCGCTACAGTGGTTATTAAGTGAGACCAGAAAAGTCAGATCTACTCGCTATAGCGGTTGCCATCATTTCTTTCCTGTGTTTCTGGCGAAGTTAAGTATATTGATGTAAGTGCTCACTATCACATTAAGGCCTTTTAAAAGCTAATTTCAGTCAGATTATCAAATCAGAACACATGTAAATGATTACTCACTACAGTGGTTGGCTATCAGAGATGCCGCTACTGACAGACATAGTAAATCAGCTGCTGAACAGTCTAACCACCAGGCAGCTTAACCACGCTAATCCTGCAAAGAGAGCTGCAGTTCGTGGCTAACTCTGTTTTCCTGTTAATCCTTCTCGCTATAGTGGTTGCTGCGAGATTTAGCCGTACTTTTACCCGTCAAATTCATCAGAACAGGGACTGTAAAGGCCGGTGAGCCAGGTTACCTGCCTTTGTTACTCGCTACAGTGGTTTCTGACAACATGTAGAGCGCAATTTACTCGCTACAGTGGTTAGCGAAAAACTCAGAAAGGGATGAGCCGTGCCAGAAGAAATTTGTTGTCAGGCAAAATCGCCGGATTTTGATCATCAGATCGGGTTGCGATGAAAAGGTGGGGGTGGGGGTGGGGGATAAGTTGTAGTCTGGCTCGGCTGCGGCTCTGTAATCTCAGATCAGGCAACGGCGAAAAAGGCGGCCGCTCTCTGACGTACCGCTTAATCACCCTTCGGGAAGCGTTAGTTACATCGCCTCCCGGTATTCCGGCCAGGCGACGGATTGCGCTTCGTAACGACCTGCGGCGGCAAACAGCGTGCCCTGGAAATTGATGATACCTGCGGCCTCCAGCCACATCCACTCTTCTGCCTGTACGATCCCCGCCGCAATGACGGTGATTTCCAGCGCTGAACAGCATTTGATAATCGCCTGCACCACCGCCTGCTTTGGCCCACTACGATGAACGTCGCGGGTGATACCGGCATCAATGCGAATGCGGTCGGGCTGAATGTGAGTCAACAATGACAATCCTGCAGAGCCGTCACCGAAATTGTCGATCGACAGACTGATTCCGACCGCTTTGAGCATGCGTACCGCTTCAGAGAATGCTTCCAGCTGCGAAATGACTGCGGTTTCACTTACGCCGATAATGACCTGTTCAGGCACCAGCCCCGCCTGCACAATGGCAGATACAATCTGATCGACGGCATCAGGCACCACCACCAGCGTCATCGGCAACAGGCTAACGTAGAGTGTCATACTGTCCGGGCAGACCAGGCCCGCGTGGGCAAACGTCTTTTTCACGGTTTCCAGATCGTTAACATAACGCTGATCGCCCAGGGATTCGTCGGCGGGTGCGGGCCGCAGAGTGGTCGCTTCAATCGCGGTAACCTGACGAGCGAGGGGATCGACAACCGGGCGGAAGCTGACGCCTTCAGTTTCAGGACGGGAGTCCGGCACATCATTGTGTTCAGAAATAAACTCCCAGTAACCCGGCGGAAGAACCTCGTAGTAGTTCTCTTTCTCGCGGGACTCGATAAACGTGCGCAGGAATTGCAGTGCCCGATCATCATAGGTCAGGCGATATTTCGACGTTCCTTTATCCAGCACTGCCTGAAGCAGTGATGAACGATCGTGTTCACGCAGGTCAAAGAGTTCCATACCCGCATTACCAAAGCGGCGATCAGGTGCATAGTCGCGCATCAGTTCCACCACATTATGGTGGCTCCGATCCACACAGATTCGCTGATAGACCGCCTGAATGCCCGCTTCAGGACCTTCAAGCAGCTGAAAAAAATGGGTACCGTTAAATAACAGGATGCCGGTAACGTCGTGAGCCGCATTAATTTTGCTGGCGTTATCGACCATCGCGGGCACGGTTTTGATGGGAAAGTCATCTGAAATATGGCTGCGATATATTATGGTGGTCAGCATGTGCAGCTCCGCTTTATATGATTGTTGCGGACACGCTAACATTGTTCAAAAAATGTTTCATCTCTACTTACCGACTGTCGCACAGACTGCACCAGAGCAGGTGGGAGTAAGCGAAGCGGATAATTGGCTAAATAGTTTTAAGGTTTTTAAATTAATCCCGGCTGGATGAACTTATGCCTGCTGTATAATAAAAAAGGCCGCCGTAATGGCAGCCTCATCGTATTAAAGTGAAAAACGTTATTTAATAAGCTCAGCAGAGACATAAGCACGATTATCAACACGTGCGCCGGTTATTTTATAGGATGCGCCAGCATCTTTGGCCTGCGCCGCGACTTTCGCTTCAGCAGCATCCAGTGTCGAAGCGGTAGCGGTAATGCTCTCGGCAAAACTACCAAAAGAAACCAGTAGTGCAGTAACAGCAACGAAAGTTTTGATGATTTTCATAGTCAATTTCTCAGCTTTTTTTATTCAGGGAGAGGCATTGTGCCTCGATGGAATGAATAATAGACGCGATCATGCCGGACTGAAATAGCTAAGTTTTGCTGAAGTTAATCAAATATTTTGAATTAAAAGGGAGGGTTGTCTGAGAGGACCTGATGGGCGAAACGCGATCTGGTATCAGATCGCGTTCAGGCCCGTTTAATGACAATCGCCACGCAGCTTCCAGTGAAGCCAGTGATCCAGCGCTTTTTCGTTCAGCGGCTTTGAATAGAAATAGCCCTGAGCCTGATCGCAGCCATACTCTGTCAGTGATGATGCGGTATCCGGACACTCAACCCCTTCTGCCACCACGGTATAGTCCAGCTCTTTGAGCATGGCGATAATGCTGCGGGCAATGATGCGTGAAGCGGTATCTGAGGAAAGCTCACTGATCAGAGAACGATCCAGCTTAATCACATCCAGCGGCATACGACGCAGATAACTGATATTGCTGTAGCCGGTGCCAAAATCATCAAGTGAGATCGTGAAGCCTCGCTCTCTGAGCATTTCCAGACCGCGCAGGGCGGTCGGGCTCTCAAGGATACGTTCGGTCTCCAGGCACTCAATTCCCAGCAGAGAGGTCGGGAGCTTAGACTTAACCATCTTGTTTTCCAGCGCTGAAGCGAATCCTTCGCGCGCAAAGTCGCGTACGCTGACGTTTATCGTCAGCGGCAACTGAATGCAGTTGTTACGCAGTCGGCTGAGGCGTTCGACCGCCTGATCGATAATCCAGGCAGTGAGCATAGAGAGCAGATCGGTCTGTTCAGCCAGCGGGATAAAGGCACCAGGAGAGAGCTCGCCCCGGCTGGGATGTAGCCAGCGGATAAGCGCTTCCAGACCCACCGGCTTACCGCTTTGCAGGCAAATTTTTGGCTGGTAAACCACATAAAGCCCGGTGTTCTCGTGTAACGCCGTTTTAAGATCGGTCATTAGCATGAAATCTTCTGAACGCTGGGTTTCTGCTTCAGCGTCAAAACGCAGAGAGGGCAGCCCGCGACCGACCGCATCATTTAGTGCGCTCACCGCACGGCGTAATATTTCAGACGCTGGCATGCTGCCCGCAACAAAATCAGCCTCACCGGTATGAGGAGTGAGTGCGACCGAAAGACCATCATCCATGTCTGCACTGATCCCTTCCAGACGACCGGCTACCCAGGCAGCACTCAGTCGGCTATCCACCCGTGTCAGAATGGCAAACCGGCCTGTGGCCACGGTATAGATCATCTCTCCAACTGCCGGACGCAGGCGTAGCGGTAGCAGGGTAGCCATATCTTTCAGCAGACTCTCGACCGGCGTCATTCCCATGGTGCGTGCCAGTTCGTAAGCACGCGACATATCGATGCAATCAATCAGAACCAGACGACGTGGCGTGGTATCACCGGCCACGGCCAGATACTGCAAATCCCGTATCAGACGCTGGCGGTTAGGCAGGCCGGTCACCGGATCGGTGAACCCTGCCGCATGCCAGGCTTCCAGGAATGACATCACCAGCGTGGAGAGCAGCGTCAGTGTCGTCACCTGATCACTGGCAAATGCCTGTGGCTGGGTGTCGGTAACACAGAGCGTGCCCAGAATAATACCATCGCGAGTTTTGAGGGGCACACCGGCATAAAAGCGAATAAAGGGAGAGCCGGTGATTAAAGGATGCGTGACAAAACGTGCATCATGATACGTATCAGGGACGATTACCGCGCTGTCGCTGTCAACCACGTGTCGACAGAGTGAATCTGCGCGCGTTGAACGTTGCAGATCAAAATTGTGTGACGCGCGTACGGTCTGAAACTCATCATCCAGCACCGAGATAAAGCTGCCCGGGATACCCAGGGCCTGACTGGCTAACCGGACAAACTTCCGCAGAACTTCATCGCGGCTTTCATCCGGGTCGCGCAGCGCCTGTAAAGCGCGGCTTCGGCGTTCGTTGTCGCCGTTGAGATTGTTAAGCATGTGTGTAAAACCCCCGCACCGTCTGATTACGGAGCGAAAAAAGAAAACTGTCCGGAACGAAATGTGATTCGGGCGGCAGGAAATATGGTGTGATTTTTTATTTTCATGCTGATGATAGGTGACTGCGCGGCGGGTGTCTCTTAATATTTTCTTTAACGCATAAAATGGGTGTTTACGATTCGAAAATTTAATCGAAGTGGCGTCCGATTATTTACAACTTGTCATTTTATATATGTAGCAGAAGATTTTCAGCAAAGTTAAGGTTAATTTCCCGTCAGGGGATGAATGACTATTCATAAGCGTTGACGTTAATTATAAGACAGTTATTGCCATGAAACGTGTCTGCTGCCAGAGAGAGAAGCGCGACTGCAGTTAAATCCAGGCGGTAACCTCCTAAAACACAAAGCAAAAGCCCGGAAGTAGCGCAGAACGGCAGATATGGCCTGTCAGCACACTCCTGGCTGATGCAGGCCTATCCACCGCGACGCTGGCAGTTATCCAGCGCTTCAGTCAGCAATCTGATTAACCTTTGATGCTGTTTGAGGTTTGAACCGGACGACGTGGCGGCGGGTTTTGCTCCAGCCAGTCACGGACCTGTTCAGTCATTGGGCCTCGCTCGCGGATAGCGCGCGTCAGCCTTTCCTGTGTCGTCCTCAGTTCCTGAGTCCAGTAAGTGATTTGCCACTGTTCACGAATTTCCACCTGCGATAGATTGTCTGGCGAGCGACGCTGGATAGGATTTTTCATTTATTATCCTCCTCTGGTTTCAAAGATGCAGCCTGAACATTAACCTCAGGCTAAACATCTATCCTGATGAAGAAAGAAGCATTGAGGTAGCGGATTAATCCCTGAATCACCCTTAAGGCAAATAACAGGATAATTCCTGGCGGGAGGAATAAGACATTCTAAGGAAATAGAAAAGTCGCAGTCAGGGCGAAATATCGCGCTTCGCTTAAAGGAGATTATGGATAAATGTTCAGCCTGAAATTTGACATTTATTTAAAATAGTCAATTATTCTCTGGTCTTGTCATCCTTGCTGCTTTCAGGTCGCTTCGCTTTCATTGCTCGCGAAGGGCTGTGCTTTTGCATTTTCATCACGTTGAAGGAGTCTTTGTTTGGTTAATCGTCCCCCCCAGTCGCCTGTGATTGTCCAGAGTAACGTGCGTGAACTTCGCCTTGCCGCCGGGTTGTCACAGCAGAGCGCTGCCGAGCGTTTTGATCTTAGCCTGAGAGTCTGGCAGACCAAAGAAGCCGCAGGTAACCCGACATTATTAAGTCAGGGTGAATATGAGCTGCTGTTATTACTGGCTGGCCGTCATCCCCATTTTGTTCTGACACCTCAGAGCAAAAAATAACGGTTTCGTTAATATCCGGAGATTTATTTCTTGGGTAACCGGCTGTTAGATAACGGTAAAAAATTTTTTATTTCCCGACTTGAAAACTGACAACGGATCCCTATTTATGGAGATGACCGGAAATATGATACCGGTCAGATGAACTTTTGGATGAACCTGTTCAGGAGATTATCACTATGTCAGTACAACAATTTTCCGTTTTTCCTTCGCTGGCTGATTCTGTGTTTTCAGACCGCTTTAACCGCATCGATAAATTGTTCAGTCAGCTGACTGGTGACAGCCCGGTAACCACCGCTCCCGCTTACGATCTGCAGCGGGTTGAGGATAACCGCTATGCGCTGACCGTCAGCGTACCCGGCTGGAAAGAGGATGAACTGGAGATTGAGTTACGTGGCGGACGGCTTTCCGTGGCCGGGCACAGAGAAAAAGCGTCCCAGGACGCGTCTGGCGAGGCACGGGAAGAGAACAGCGGCTGGATCTATCGCGGTATTTCACGACACGATTTCCATCTGAGCTTTTCTATTCCGGAGCACATGAAGGTCACCGGAGCGACGCTGGCGGAGGGCTTACTTAACATCGATCTAATCCAGGAAATACCAGAGAGCGAGAAACCGCGACGTATCCCGATTTCGATCGGTGGACCGCGTACTCTTGAACATCAGTAATGTGAACAGGGCGGAAATGGCACAGGCTGTTTCCGCCTTTTTTGATCACTCACTACGACAGACTGAGATACTGGCATAACAGGGGTTAAACAGGGAGGAAAGCGGCAGGACAGATACCGGGCGCAGAGACGCCCGGCGATTAAGAACGCGTTACCAGTGGTACTTGTTGGAATCTTCCCACTCTTTCACTTCTTTTTCGGCACGATCTTTCTCGTAACCATAGCGTTCCTGAATTTTACCGACCAGCTGATCGCGCTTCCCTTCTACCACGGTCATATCATCATCCGTAAGATCACCCCATTTTTCCTTAACCTTACCTTTGAACTGCTTCCAGTTACCGCTAATGCGATCTTCGTTCATGGTGATTCTCCCAATTCGGTTGTTATCCAGGGACCTGATGAGTATCTGTTTTGCCTGTTGGCTGTCAGATGAATCAAGCATGGCATAGCTTTTGCTTTTTGCAGCGAGGCGGTGTGAGCCGGGTCAAACTCTGAACAAAAGGGGAGGAAAACGTAGATTAATTAAGGTGTATTTATTCCGGGCGGCGTGCTGGCCAGCTCACTGCAGGCAGTGCGTTCAGGACAGGGCGGGCGAACAGAAAACCCTGGTAATAGCGGACTCCGGCACCTTCCAGCCAGAGCCACTCTTCAATTTTCTCAACGCCTTCCGCGATGACCGTAATCTCCAGCGCCTGACAGCATTTAAGGATGGCCAGGACAATCGCCTGACGCGGACCGCTGCGGTGGATATCGGTAATCAGCTTGCGATCGATTTTAACTTTATCGGGCTGGAAATCGGCTAACAGCGACAGGCCTGCGAAACCGGCGCCAAAATCGTCAAGTGCCAGGCTGATTCCGGCGGCTTTCAGTTGCTGAACCGCAAACTGAAATTCGTCGAAGCGCGAGATGATCTCATCTTCGGTCACTTCAACCACCACCTGCTCGGGCCGCAATCCCTGTTCCCTGATCTGCTGGATAAGATGATCGACCGCATCGTCGATGACCACCAGTGACATAGGCAGCAGGTTGACGGAAAACGTCTGCTCCCGCAATCCCAGATGTCTGGCCAGCTGGAAAGCGTAGGTTTTAGAGTGCAGATCGGCCTGGTAGCGCTCACTTTCCTGCAACTGTGAAAAGTAGTCTGCGGGCGAGGCGCCGTGCAGACCGCGTATCAGGGCTTCGCAGGAAACAATCTGGCGATTCGTGGTATCCACGATAGGCTGGAGCGCGAATTCACAGCGCTGATCCGGTGCCGGTTGCCAGGATTGCTGAACACCGGCGGTAACAGGTGTGGTCAGCGTCCAGTGACTGGCGGGGTCAATCCCGATAAACGTCTCTTTATCCCGTCCCTCGACGAACGAACGCAGGAACTTCACGACCCGGTCATGTTTGATGCGCTCATCATTCAGGGTAACCCGATTCAGCAGGGCATCCACCACGGTGTGCTTCTCATAGTCACGCAAATCAAACAGGGCCATTCCGGCATGACCGAAGCGACGGGCGGGCGCATAATCCCGCATTAGCTCAATCAGGTTAAAGTGCCGATCATCCTGGCAGATACGCTCGAATACCGCGTGCACATTATCAACGGTCCCCTCCAGCACCTGAAAAAAGTGCTGCCCATCATAGAGCAGGATCCCGGTGACTTCAGCCGCGGCATTTTTGATACTGGAATGCTCCACCAGCGCCTTTAATCTCTCTGGCGAGACAGTATCCGAAAGCTGGCTACGGTAAATAAGGGTGGAGAGCATAAGCAGACTCATATTGCAGGAAGTTACTGATTAACCATACCACAGAAAAAATGATGGTTAAGGGCACAATTGCGGCCATTATGCCTTTCTGCTTCCGGCATTAATCTGACCATAGGTTCAGGGAATACTTGAGATTTGTAGGATCTTCACAGCGGATCGCTCCGCGGCAGGAAGCGGGCACAGAAATAGCGTGGAAATAAAAACCCCCGCAAAAGCGGGGGCGAATAGCAGATATAGCGCATTATTATAACGTTACGGCATCCCTGGTGAGGCGCCGGTCAATCCGGTAGTGCCTGATTATTACGCGTTTTTTACTCTACTTACCATGTCGGTATGGCAAGGTCTTCAGACGGGTAAAAATATGTTTTTCTGATCTGTCAGAAAATTGCTTTGATATTCAATCAGCTGTTTTGTGCTTCTGGTGATTTAAGCTCAGTTAATGAATTATAAGGTTACAAATCCACCATTTTTCCAGACAGTCCGTTAACATCGTCACCGCATTTTTCCAGAGCGCGTTAACGTTGACGGTCTGCAGTGAAAGGGGGTCGGCATCTGCGTTATCTGAAAAAGTGCCCCCTGTAAAAGGGGGCAAGGGTAGGAGTCAATTCACTCTGTAAAAGAAGTGGATTTCATTACAGAGCCATTTAAAGATAAGGCAAAACCGCGCTTTGTGCCGCTACGGTTAACCTTTTTTTTATTTAGATATCAAATAATTAAAAAACTAACAATACCATAACTCTTTTTTAATCAATGGCTTAATCTGGCATGAAAACGATTTCTAAGATTAGGATTAAAGTCCCTTCCAGCCAGATGCTTATGCAAAAAATGGTCAGAATCCAGACGTCACATAACGATCTGACTCAGGTTTTCCGCGCAGACTTGACCCCTTCAAAGAATAACTATACTGTTTATGCATACAGTTATTTCTGAACTGAAAGCCGTTGTGAGGTAAATGAGATGTCACAGGATGATGAGGTCTGGATAGCATTCAGAGAGGCGATGAAACGGGATAATTCCGGTCAGTACACGGTAAGCACCCGGGATTTTGTCGCTGAACTGGAACAGCGCAATTCACCTCACACGCTTCGCGCCGCGAATACGTGGATAGAGATGCATATTACCATTTTCAGTGATATCTCGGTTGAGGCTGGTGAGTGTCGGCTGTTTCAGGTTCCTGCGGCGCGCGATTAAAACGTGCCGCAGAGCCGGATACTCTTTTCAGCCTGCCTGCGATGATATTTGCAGGCTGAAGCGGGCATCAGAGCCTGGAAGTGTTCCGACGCATGTCAGAACGATCCTGGAATTTAGGATTGGCGGGATAGCTCTTGTCGCAGGCCAGGCGTGCCAGGTTCAGTGCAACTTTGCGTTTTTTAAGCTTTAACTTCGGCAACCATTCTTTGAACTGCGCTGTCAGTGCTGCTGCCTGCTGTTCATTGGTGACGCGACAGATAAACAGCTTGCTCTTGGTCTGACGACTGACATCGATGGCATAGATCTCAATGCCAGTGCTGCAAACATCATATTCAACATCTGTGAACTGCATGTGTGGCCAAAGACCCGTTCTGGTTTCAAATGTGGCTAAATCCATGACAACTACCTTTTTTATTTTAAGCGTTATTGCTATCCAACAGACTAAAGCCTGGTCGGGCCAGTGAGCATAGACCAGAATCAGGATTCCGCCAGTGTTTTCGCTGATTTAATCTGGCCCTGCCACGAATGGCTAAAACCTCAAATCAACGTCTCCATGCCATCGGGCAGTCTGTTATCTACTTATCAGCGGATCTGATGTCAGCCAGGCATTCAGGCTTTTATTCTCTCCGGCCATTCCGCTTTAATCACCCTGTCATTGTTGAGTCTGCTACGAGATGTGATGCATTTAACACTCCCGCCCATTAACAATTATCGTCAGCCATGCTGTTGTATTAGCAGACTAATCATAAGATTCCGATGCATGATCGCTGACGCGTAATTATGTCCATTTGCCAGTAGAAAACATCATCCCGGCAACGTAGGGGATTTTACTAATATGATAAGGTGTAAGAGGGTGTGTCAAAATGAAAATCAGTAAAGGGTAGAGTATTTTACTGCCTGGCACACTTTGTTCCATTCGCAAGGAAAAATAAAAAAATATATCGCACGCGATTAATTAAAGGCCTGCCGACAAACGCCGATATAAACGATCCTGCTTTATACCATGTTCAAATTATTTTTTTGCCGGGGGCAAGTATGACTATTACACAACGTCTGGTATTGATTTTCTCACTGCTTGCAATGTCACTTATTGCGCTGGTGATTATCTCTTTATCAGTCATTTCGGGCTTTCAGTCGCGTTTTGAATATGTACAGGTGAACGCAATACCAAGCATACGCGATCTTAATAAATCGATCAGCGTGACCAATCAGTTAGGTATTGCACTTTATCGCCACCACAGTACCAGTGACGCGACTAAATTCCCGGCGGCGGAAGAGCGCATTGAGAATCTGCTGACGCAGATTAAGTCTCTTAATGACTATTACATGGCTAACGACATCTCGAACGACGAAGACAAAATGATGACGGAGCAGGCCAATAAAAACCTGGATGCGGTCCGCAGTGCATTGCCGTCATTCCTTGCCGCGTCGCGTGCCCATGATGATGCCGTGACCCTGCCGTTATTACAGAGTGAGAATGGTATCGGTGCCGCAGCCCGCAAGATGGAAGCAGATTTCACCCGTCAGATTCAGCTGAACATCGATATTGGCGAACAGCTCAGATCGGAGAATAAGCGCATTTATAGTCAGACACTATGGACGATGTCTGGCGGGTCGCTGCTGCTTATTCTGATACTGGCGGCTTTCTCCGCGAAGGTGATCCTCGGCATCAAAAAGAGCCTCTCAGGCATGGTGAATACCATGACGCAGGTCAGTCATACGCTTGACCTGACCCATACCGCCGAAGTTCGCGGTAAGGATGAGATTAGCAAAACGGCGATGGCATTTAACCAGCTGCTTGCGCGCGTTTCTGGCTCGCTGCTCTCGGTCAGTCATGCCGCACAGTCGGTCAGTACCGGTTCAACGCAGATTGCGGCGGGCAATGAAGATCTCTCTGCGCGTACGGAAGAACAGGCTGCTTCGCTGGAGCAGACGTCTGCGAGCATGGCGACACTGAGCGAAACGGTGCGACAGAACTCAGAAGGTGCGCATCAGGCCAGCAGCCTGGTGAATAACGCCAATAATATGTCAATCCAGAATGGGTCGGCGGTGAAGCAGATGCTCAGCACTATGGATGAGATCCGAGGCAGCTCTGCCAAAATCTCTGAAATTACCGGGCTGATTGAAGGCATCGCATTCCAGACCAATATTCTGGCACTGAATGCGGCCGTCGAAGCAGCGCGTGCCGGTGAGCATGGCCGCGGCTTCGCCGTTGTCGCCTCAGAAGTGCGTAATCTGGCGCAGCGCTCCTCTTCTGCTGCCCGTGAAATCAAAGATCTTATCTCTACGTCGGTTTCGCAGGTTGAGCACGGTTTAGCGCAGGCCAGCGGCGTGGGTGCAAACAGTGAAAATGTCCGCCAGGCGATTCAGCAGGTGGCCGATCTGGTCAATGAAATTGCTGCGGCAACCTCTGAGCAGAGTAAAGGCATTGAACAGGTTCATCAGGCCATTGGTCAGATGGATGAGGTGACGCAGCAGAACGCCTCGCTGGTGGAGGAGGCCTCATCTGCTTCTAAGTCGCTGCAGGAGCAGGCAGAGACGCTGGCAGGGTTGGTTGCGACCTTTACGCTGGAGAGCAATCATCGTGTCGCACAGCCGCAGCAGACCGCAGCTCTGCGTCGTCCGGTATTGCAGGCAAAGCAGCCTGAGCGCCAGACTACCGACATGACAAAAGCGAACTGGGAAAGTTTTTAACTCTTAAGCAGTAACATCATAGCCCCCACAATATGGGGGCTTTTTTTTATCTTTGATCTGAAGGAAGGAGGGGTTTACGTTAAATAAATAATTATGAAATCGATTTCATTATTTAAATAAAATTAACCCTTTGGAGGTATATGTTCGTAGTGGTTATTTTGTCGGAGGTTTACTTACAGACAATAGCGTAATGATAATTGATTAGATATAGTCAGGATATCTGTTATCGGCGATTTTTGGGCTGGCTTGAATTTCTTTACTTTCAAAACAATAATGCTAAAGCCACGCTTACGGCTTAATGGCTTAAGCGAAGCGGCTTTTTTTCATCGTCATGATAAATAACGATAATTTTAAGTTTGTCTTAGGGGGGTGTTGCAGTAAATATTGTCATTTAATTCACGGTAAAATAACAATGCGCAATCTATACTCCTTTCTGTTTTTATAGGTATTTCTGATTTTCATAAATAACTCCTTTCTTCATAGCGATATTGTGCTGCATGAGGCACCTCCGGCTATGTAAAAGAAAAAGTAAAAAAATCCACTACTAATTTTGTGCACTACTCACCTGCACGCCTCACACATCAGAGCGAATAAGAATGAAGAAATTACTCGACCGCATTAATCTGCCAGCGAAATTCCTGCTACTGGGATCCTTTGCGCTGGTGCTGTTTATTTTACCCACCTTTTTATTTATTCAGACTGGCAATCAGCTTATTGATACCAAGAAAGTGGAGCTATCCGGTATACCTATAGAGAAAAAAGTCCTGAAGCTTCTCAACCTGCTTCAGCGCCACCGTGCAGAGAGCGCTATCGCCATCTCCCTTAACAAGGCTGATAACGCACCCCGTCTGGAGCTGGTCAAACAAATCAACACGTTATCCCGGACGATTGCTGACGACCTGCGTAATGATGATGAGCAGGCACAACCGCTGAAGTCGCTGCAACGGGTTAATCAGGAATGGGGTCAGCTGCAGGACGATATTAATGGTGGCAAGCTGACGCTGGCAACCAGCCTGACGCGCCACGCCCATCTGATTCAGGTATTGCTGGACACTAATCAGGATGTGCTGGATTTCTATCAGCTTTCGCTGGATGCTGATTTAAATACCTACCAGTTGATCGTCAGCATCTACAGCCGTCTGCCGCTTCTGACTGAAACGCTGGGTCAGATTCGTGCCAATGGGACATCGCTGATTGCAAGCGAAAATATCACTGATGCCGATCGCAGCCGGCTGGCATTTCAGATTGATAATGGCAGAACAGCACTGGCTCAGTTCAGCAGCAATCTGGACAAGGTATTTTCCATTGAGCCGGGTCTGAAAACTACTTTCTCTGGCCTGGCCCAGGATGCGAATCAACAAGCACAGGACGCGCTGCAACTGGCTGACAGCGTTTTTGTGAGCGGACACGCTACTGTGGCACCGGTTGAATATGTGCGCGTGTTTACTCAGGCGATCAATCGCTATTCGGAGTTGGGTGATCAAACCAGCACCCGACTGCAAGAGATCATGGACAAGCAGATAGATGCGAAGCGCACGTCACAGTATGTCCTGCTGGCAGGCCTGCTCTCCGTCGCGCTGCTGGCCATTCTGCTGGCTGTCATGATCACCCGTTCTGTCACCCGTCCGATAAAAGAAGCGGTCGACGTTGCCAGCCGCGTGGCGGCTGGCGATCTGACGGCAGCGCTGACCGTTTCCGGCAGCAATGAAATGGCCGAACTATTGAATGCGTTAATGCGGATGCAGCAGCGTCTTGCCCAGCTGGTTTCGGATATCAAAGGTAACGCAGCCACCATCGCCAATTCCTCAGAAGAGATTGCACGCGGTAATGGCGATCTCTCGTCACGTACTGAACAGCAGGCTGCATCCCTGGCTGAAACAGCGGCCAGTATGGAACAACTGGCATCAATCATTCAGCAGAATGCGGATAACACCCGCTTTGCCTCTGATCGGGCAGAATCAGCCACCCAGGCGGCACTGTTAAGCGGCGCTGCGATGGATTCCGTGATGCAGACGATGCAGAAAATCCGAGGCAGTTCGGGACAGATTGAAGAGATCACCTCTGTCATCGACAGCATCGCATTCCAGACCAATATCCTGGCACTGAATGCGGCCGTTGAAGCGGCACGCGCGGGTGAGCAGGGCAAAGGCTTTGCGGTTGTCGCATCGGAAGTGCGTGCACTGGCACAACGTTCAGCCAGTGCAGCGAAAGAGATCAAAAGCCTGATCGAGCAGTCGGTCGGTCATGCGCAGGAAGGGATCGCTATGGCCCAGAACGCAGGCGACAAGGTGAAGCAGAGCGTCAGCGCGATTGAACAGACCTCTCAGCTGATGCGCGATATCTCTGCTTCATCCGAAGAGCAGAGCAGCGGTATCTCGCAGGTTAATATCGCGGTGAACCAGATGGATCAGGTCACGCAGCAGAACGCTGTGCTGGTGGAAGAGTCAGCTTCCTCAGCTGATGAACTCGCCGCGCGGGCAGGGCAGTTGCGTACCATGGTCGCGGTATTCCAGACCGCATAAGTGAGTCAAAACAGCCGCCTCCTGTGGGCGGCTGTTCTCTTCTCCGCGTTTATCGTCCGCTACGCCTGATGATCCTGCAGACAGGCCAGATACTTCTCTCCTGACCGCATCACCTTCTCTTTCGCCTGCTGATGAATATCCTGACCTTCAAACGCGCCATAAAGCTGCCCGAACGTCACGCCGGAGATCCGATGCATGATGTCACCCACGGTGGCGGCTGAGAGCGGCAGCATATTCGGGTAGCTCCACATAAAGGACACGCCATGCGCACCCGGCGTGACCTGAATAATATCACCCGCCAGCATCACGCCTTCGCCTTCATCCCAGTGCAGCACGCTGCCGCCGGGGAAATGTCCACCCAGCCGTAACAGCGTCACACCAGGCATCAGCGTCAGTGACTCACCCTGCCAGAGCTGGATATGCGGACTCTCCCGCACAATCCATTGCCGATCGCGGGCATGCAGATGAATGGGCGCGTTAAAGACCTCAGCCCACTCCTGCATGGTGGTGTAATAGTGCGGATGTGAAATCGCGATGGCATCAATACCGCCCAGCGCGGCAATAAGCGTGTAAGTCGCATCATCGAGGTTGGCAATGCAGTCCCATAGCACGTTGCCGTGCGGCGTACGCAGCAGAAAAGCGCGCTGGTTGATGGCAAACTCAGGCACAGTTTTAAGGCTTAATAGCGCATCACTATGGGCCGTCCACTTATTGGCGTGGCTGGCGCGCAATTCTTCAAACGCGATCCAGCGCTGACCCGCAGCCGGAACATACTGACGTTCATCCTCACAGATTTTACAGTGCTGATCAGAGGCAGCAGAGGGATAAGCGGTCCCGCAGGCAGTACATAACATCGTCATGGTGATCTCCTTTGTTTCACTCAAGCTTATGCACACCTGCGAAAACCGCACTTTCGTGAGGCTATTTCGTCACGCGATTAGGGCTGGCGGCGCAGGGTAATCCGGGTCAGTTCGGAGGGACGACCCAGCCTGACCGCCATACCTGGCCAGAGTGCCGTGCCGTTATTCACATAGAGCTGCATTCCGTCGACCTGATAAAGGCCGGAAACAAAACCGCCGTTGGGTTTAGCAAACAGCCGGTCCAGCCCGATAATCAGGCCGCCATGCGTATGGCCGGAGAGCTGCACATCCACGCCCTGCTCTGCGTTCTGGCGGGCATTTCGTGGCTGATGATCCAGCAGGATCACCGGCGCGTTTTCAGGTGCCTGTTCCAGCGCGTGGGCCAGGTCCGGGCCGGTTGCGTTTCTTCCCGATGCGGAAACGTCCGGCAGGCCGGCAATCACCAGCTTTGCTGCTCCGCGCTGGATAACGGTATGGCTGTTGAGCAGAGGCTGCAGCCCCAGTGAGGCCAGATGCGCCGTCCAGATCGCCTGATGGAAGAAATATTCGTGGTTGCCGGTGATAGCCCATACGCCATCAGGGGCTGCCAGCCCGCACAGCGGCGCGACGTCATTTCGCCGATGCTCCAGGCTGCCATCGATCACATCGCCCGTGACCACAATCAGATCGGCGTTAAGAGACATCGCCCGCTTAACCATCGCGGCGGTCCATGCCGCGTTAAACAGCCGGGTGATGTGCAGGTCGGTCAGCTGGAGCAGCTGATAGCCATCGAACTCTGCGGGCAGGTTCGGCAGTACCAGCGTCACCTCTTTGACCGGGGGCACCCGTATCGCCTGCTGAACACCAAAGGCAGCCAGCGCCATTGCCAGCACTACGGCCAGATAGCGAACACCGGGAACCAGCTCCAGCGGATGCCGTAACAGCAGGGCGATCAGCATGACCGCATCCATCAGCATCTGCAGAAGCGCCAGCAACAGTACGGTGCTGTATGCCCAGTTAAACAGGATGATGATGATGCGGGGCATTTCAGCGGAGAAAATTCCGCCCGAGGTAAAGCGGCTTACCAGCAGATACTGTGAAGCCAGCAGTACCAGTGCGGAGAGCAGGATCTTGGTGGTCAGGGGCAGGGACAACGGAATAATGACGCGCGCAATAACGTACCAGCTCGGTAAGCTGAAAATCAGGTGAAACATGGCATTTTTCCGGTAGGGCGCTGAATATCTGCGCAGGCAAAAAAGAGACGATCGTTTATGGAGCCGTTTTCGGGACTGTAGTGTATATGATGTTACCGTCAGCGTTGCTTCACGTCAGGTGCTTTAAAGGCGGTAAATTATCGGGAGATAAACAACAAAAAGGTGTTTGCGCCTGACAGGTCCTTTGTGGGAACTGTTGTTATGTTGCGATGAGAGCTTAGAAAAAGAGTGGGTTGCAGCCTGAACATACTCGGGAAAGCATAATTATTCATTGATGAAGCCGTATCAGCAACGTCGCACATCCTTAAATAAAATTATTACAGATTCATGTTCTTTCCCGGCATCCTCTCTGATTTCTGCATTAACGTGTTCAGCATCAGACAAAACGCCTCACTGGCCGGATTACGGATGTGTTCATTCACACGCAGAAGAGAGTCCACCGAAGGCAGCGGCATAATCTGCTCAAGTTCGGAAATATGAATGATTGTTTTTGTAATGCTGAACTCATTCATTATCCCCACGCCAGGTCCAGCACTGATCGCTGCAAGCATTCCCCCTACTGAGGGGCACTCCAGCATCACCAGATAGGGAATATCAGCCTCATACAGTTTGTCCTCAGCCAGGCGCCGGTAAAAACAATCTGTTCCCCACGTGATCAGCTTCAGGTGCTTACCTGGCACATATCGCCATTCAGGATGGGCACACCAATATAATTTCTCAGTCCAGAGTACTCTGTCTTCACTGCTTTCCATGCCCGTGAAGTCCTGGTGCAAAATGATATCCAGTCCCCCCTCAGAAAAATGCTGGCGCAGGAGATGACTTTGCTCAACGACAAGCCGCACATCCACCTCAGGATTATGGTGAGTGAACAGCGCAATGGCTCCGCAGACGTCTTTCAGAGAGATTTGTTCGGCTACGCCAACTCGCAGCTTTCCAGTTAGCGCGGAGGGTGAGAAATAGGCCACGGCGCGGTCATGTTCGCTGAGTATTTTCTCAGCATGCTGAAGTAACACTCTGCCCTTTTCGGTCGGACTCGCTTTTCCGGCGTAACGTGTAAGGAGCTGACACTGAAGCTGGTCTTCAAGTCGCTTAAGCTTCCAGCTTATCGCGGACTGACTGAGGCTGAGGAGTGAGGCTGTTTTGACCATGCTGCCAGTCTGAATGACTGTTCTGAATACTCTGAGCGCATCCACGGAAAGACGTTTGTTCATTCTGATATGACAAAATTGGGTATTAATCTAAAAATAATGTCACTGGTGTCATTTTTCGTCAACAGATAGCTTGTTCATCCGGAACAAAAATGGAGCAGGCTATGGAAGAGAGTAACTCACTACTGAATCGACACATCGTGATCAACGGTTGCCGCATTGCAACAGGTGTACATGGTTCTGGAACGCCTCTGGTACTGATTCATGGCACACCGGCTCATTCTGTCATCTGGCAGGAACTCGTCCCGGTATTTGTTGAGGCCGGTTTTTGTGTTCATCTCTATGACATGCCAGGGTTTGGCGCATCAGAGCGCCCTGTTAAGGCTGATACATCAGTTGTCTCACAGGTGAACTTTTTGCTGCAGCTGCTGGAATGCTGGCATCTCGACAGAACACATTTCTTTGGCCACGATATCGGTGGCGTGGTTTCACTGAGACTGGCCTTCGAACATCCTTCCCGTCTGCATACACTTACCCTCGCAGATATTCCGAGCTATGACTCGTGGCCATCGCCGACCTGGAAAGATATGCGCGATAACTATGCGGAATGTGCGTTGATGTCACCGGATGAACACTGCAATGTGATGTCACGCCAGCTGAGAATGGCCGTATTTAATAAGAATGTCATGGCCGGGAAGCGAATGGAAAGTTACCTTGCACCACTTTGTGGTGTGGTAGGGCAATCCTCATTTTATCAGCATCAGGTTGCTCACTATAACGCCTGTTACACGTCTGACTTTGCAGAAAAGCTCCCCCTGCTCAGATTGCCTATACAGATTTTATGGGGGAAAGAAGATGAGTGGCAACCGGTTGAATATAGCCAGCGGCTGCAGCGCGACATAGCTTCCTCGACGCTTCATGTTTATGAAGAGGCTGGACATTTTTTAATGGAAGATGTGCCGTTGTCTGTCGCCGCTCAGGTCATCAGTTTTATTAACAAACATCATCTGAGGTAGAACTATGATCCTGATTGGAATGCTGGACTCACCTTACGTCAGACGCATTGCTATCTGTATGAGTGTGCTGGGAATCGAATTTAAACACCACCCGTTATCTGTGTTCGCCGATTTTGACGAGCTGTTTAAAATTAACCCTGTAGTCAAAGTCCCGGCGCTTATCACTGACGATGACGAGTTATTAATAGACTCAACATTAATAATCACTTATCTCGAGAGGATTTCTTCCCATTCTTTCGGCAACATACCCGAATCCGGTCTGGATGGTTTGCAGGATCTGCGCCTTACAGGTCTCGCTCTGGCAGTCTGTGAAAAAGCGGTTCAACTCGTTTACGAACGGCGTCTCAGGCCCGAGGAAAAACAACATCAGCCCTGGATTGATCGGGTGACCCGACAGCTTCATGGTGGGTGGCAGGCCATGGAGGAGGGCATTCAGAAGCGTCATCCTGTCAGCCTGAGTGTGGCCGGAATCAGTATTGCTGTGGCCTGGAGTTTTACCCGATACATGCTGCCGGATATCCTGAACGGTAGTCAGTATCCTGAGGCAGACAGGTTCACACAATTGGCAGAACAGCGACCGGAATTTCTGGAAAATCCTATAATTTAAGCATGACGGTCTGAGCGTGGCGGACATCAATGAATTGTACAGTTTTCCGCTTCGGGTCTGTCTTCATACTGTCAGCCGGGCAACACCTGAATCGCTTCCTTACCCAGCATGGCTTCTGCAGGCAACGTCCTGAGTCGGGTGTTTCCTTCCTCAAATGACTTCAGGCGCTGCACACCGGACATCTCCATTCCACCCTACTTATTACGCCAGCTGTAAAACGTGGCAGTGCGTGGCTAATGATCCAGCAGAATCAATCGCGTGTTTTCAGGCACCACAGGATAGGGTAGCTGAAAGATGTACCCGAATGAGATGATCGGTTATGGCCGGAAACCCGGCCATAACATTTAATTCACTACCGGATGTTTGGTCAGCGAAAGGGCTGCCATAAAGGCATCGTCAAGATGAAGGTGCTGTTTAACCAGCTCCGGCGGCGTACTGGCCAGCCACTGATTGAGTGAGATATCGGCGTAATAATCGCTTTTAAACAACTCCAGGAAGCGCAGGGGGCCTTTGCCGGTATTTTCAATGTAGTGCCCCATTGCGAAAGGCACGTAACCGACATCTCCTGCCCGATAATCAAAGGTTCGGGCCTGGCCTGAAGAGGCGAATACACCCATCCTGCCTTCACCTTCCAGATAGTATTGCCACTCGTCATTATTGGGATGCCAGTGCAGTTCACGCAGTCCACCCGGTTCGATTTCTACCAGCGCGGCGGCCACTGCTTTTGAAATAGGGAAATTTGATGAGTCGGTTATCCGCACTGTGCCGCCGGGTGCCTTAACAGGATCCTGCGCCAGCATGTGGTGGGTGAAACGAAGCGCTGATTTCTTGCCACCCTGAGAGGCGTCAGCCGGGCGATTATAGAGGCTACCGGCGAAGATATATTCATCAGCTGGTAAGGGAAGCTGAGCAAAAGTGGAAACCGGAACCTGAAAGTTTTTGGCGAGGATCTCGGGTGGAATATGTTTAAACCAGTCGGAAAGCAGGAACGTACTGTCTTCGTCGAAGTTGCCATCATCGAAAGCGAGTAAAAATTCACAGCCGTCAGGGCCCAGACCCTGAATTGAGTGCGGCACGCCAGGAGGAAAATACCAGAGATCACCTACGCCGATATCATCAACAAACCAGCCACCCTGAGTATCAAAGGCGGTTACACGAGCCGTCCCGTAGGTCATATAGGCCCATTCTGCTTGCTTGTGCCAGTGCAACTCACGTATCCCACCGGTATTAAGCCGCATATCGACGCCGGCAATGGTGGTTGAGATACCTAACTCACGCTGTGTCACCTGGCGTGTCCAGCCGCCACTCCCTTTGCGAACGTGTGCATCACTGAAACTGTAGCGCAGGTTAGGTAACGTGCCGCTGTCCGTGGCGGGGGGATTGAGAATGTCAGGATTTTCCGCTTCTCGCGCCGGATCGTGCGGACCAGGGTCGCGGCCCCCGGGTTGGTTGCCAGCCGGATAGGCCCGGACGTTATTATCATGCGCATGGACCTGGCCGGCGGCAAGTGCGACCGTGCCCCCTGCCGCGAAGGCCATAAAGCGTCGTCTGGATAAGGTTGTCATCTATGATCTTCCTTCATCGTTAAGTTAAACAGTTGCAACGCAAGGCGTTGCATAACCGTTATAAACAGAGAAAGAAGTGAGCGTTTAACAAATTTGTAACGCAATCAGAGGCGTACCAGATAGATAAGCCATTGTGATTAATTTTTGCCAATAAGGAGAATGGCATGTGTTGAGTGCGGGTTTATGTACGGTCAGAAAATAAGTGGAAGTGGAGCACATATAACCTAATCGCGGGGGCTTGTTGAGGTATGGTTGAGAAAGCTCCAGCAGTTACGCTTGTCATAAAATTTTACGAATAAGGTAAATAAAAGTTATATTTCAGCCCGCTCGTCGTTGTGACTGGCAGAACGGGCTGCTGTGTTCATCTCAGACAAAGGTTGCCCATCCTCAGGCAACCTTTGTCTATCCTGTGCCAGCTAGCAGCAAGCCCAGCGCGTTTAAAGCCTTATCGCAACACACCGGATGTTGTGTGAGTCTCATCGGTTACGCGCACCATTGAAACCGGAATACTTTTATAGGCGGGAATGCCGCTTTTGGTATCGTGGCTGTCGAGCGGAACCATCACATTAGCCTCCGGGTAGTAAGCGCCGACCGAACCTGGGGCCATATCAATAATCACGATCGTCAGGTTTTTCATCTGGCGAGAGGTGGGATTGCCATCCGGGTCCAGTGCCATCAGATCGACCCGGTCACCCACCCGCAGCCCTCGTTCCTCTGCCTCTTCGGCATTGATAAACAGCACATCGCGGCGGCCTGTCACGCCTCGATAGCGGTCATTCAGGCCATACAGCGTGGTGTTGTACTGGTCGTGACTGCGCAGGGTGGTGAGCACCAGATCATGGCACTTCAGCGAGCGGGGATCTTCATTGATGCCCTGCATCACCTTAAACTGAGCACGGCCAGATGGCGTCAGCCAGACGCGTTCTGAAGCAGCGTTATGAAGCCGGAATCCTCCTGGATGCTTAATCCTCTCATTGAAGTTTTCAAAGGCCGGGAACACCGCTTCAATGGCATCACGGATGCGGCTGTAATCGGCTACCATGGCCGACCAGTCCACCAGGCTATCCGGCAGAGTTGCCTTAGCCAGTCCGGCCACCAGCGCCGGTTCAGATTTCAGATGGGGCGAAGCCGGGTCCAGCGAACCGCGCGAGGCGTGAACCATCGACATCGAATCTTCAACGGTTACGCTCTGCGCACCGGTTGCCTGAACATCTGTCTCCGTACGACCCAGCACTGGCAGCAGATAGTTGTGCTTGCCGAGTAACAGGTGCGAGCGGTTCAGCTTGGTCGCCATATGCACCACCAGATCCAGCTTGCGCATCGCCGGGAACGTCACCTGTGGATCGGAAATCGCCTCTGCCAGGTTGCCGCCCAGACAGAGCAGCGCTTTAGCTTTGCCGTCGCGCATCGCCCTGATTGCTTCAACGGCGCCGTGACCATGCTTCTGCGGCGGCTTGAAACCAAAGACTTTCTCAATACCATCCAGCAGCGACTGCGGTGGGATCTCTGTGATGCCCACCGTGCGGTCGCCCTGCACATTGGAGTGACCGCGTAACGGACAGATACCTGCGCCCGGTTTACCGATATTGCCGCGCATCAGCAGCAGGTTGGCGATTTGCTGCACGTTCTGGGTGCCATACTGGTGCTGGGTAATCCCCATGCCGTAGCAGATGATGGTGCGTTCAGCGCTGGCATACAGCCGGGCGATATGCTGGATCTCCTCGCGCGCCATGCCGGAGACTTTCAGGATATGGTCCCAGTCGGTGCTCTCCAGATCGGCTTTCAGGGCGTCAAAACCTTCGGTGTGCTCAGTGATAAAGGCTTCATCGATGACGCCGGGTTTGCCCTGGCTCAATGCCTCCTCGTGCATGGTGAGCAGGATCTTCATTACCCCTTTTAGCATCGCTGCGTCGCCGCCCACCCGCACTTTGTAGTAGGTCGAAGCCAGCTCAGTAGAGCTCATTGACAGCATCTCAATCGGGCTCTGCGGTGAAGTAAAACGCTCCAGCCCGCGTTCACGCAGCGGGTTAATCGCCACTATAGTCGCACCGCGCTTAGAAACCTCACGCAGTGTGCCCAGCATGCGCGGATGATTGGTGCCCGGATTGTGGCCGATGCAAAGCACCAGGTCGCAGTGATCAAAATCTTCCAGTTCTACGGTGCCTTTGCCAACGCCAATCGATTCCGGCAGCCCGACGCTGGTCGGTTCGTGACACATGTTTGAGCAATCGGGGAAGTTATTGGTGCCATATTCGCGGGCGAAGAGCTGCCACAGGAACGCCGCTTCATTCGAGGCGCGACCTGAGGTATAAAACTCCACGCTATCCGGATCGTCATAGCTGCGCAGATGCTCACCAATTTCCCGGAACGCCGTATCCCATTCGATAGGCTGATAGGTGTCGGTAGCGGCATCGTACTTCATCGGATGGGTCAGCCGACCCTCGCCCTCCAGATGCAGTGCGCTGCGCTCCCACAATTCAGTCACGGTATGAGCGGCAAAGAACTCTGGCGTGGTGCGTTTGCTGGTGGCTTCCCACGAGACGGCTTTTGCGCCGTTTTCGCAGAACTCAAAGGAGGAGGCATGTTGTGGGTCGGGCCAGGCGCAGCCTGGACAGTCAAAGCCTTGCGGCTGGTTGACTTTAAACAGGGCGATCACATCCTGCTTCACAGACATCTGGCCGCGGATAGCATCGGCAACCGCCTTCAATGCGCCCCAGCCTCCGGCTGCACCCCCATAAGGCGCGATACCATTTGTGCGATTTTGCTCTTTCATAATGCTCCACATTGTCTCTGTTGTTATTCACTAAGTCTGGTACAGAAAAAAGCATCACAACGTGGATTCTGGCTATTATTCGGTGAAATTATTTCTCAAGATGTTTCGACAGCCCGAAACGTAAGCCGCAATTCAGTTCAGCACATCAGATGAAGCGCAGCGCATCCGGGCTGTTGCAGAATAAGCGGCGCGCGAGTTCCGCCGACAGGATGATGATGCAGGGAAAGGGTGAAGGATGAATCTTTACCATCAGGCAACGGCGGGTAAGTGAGCCAGTTTATTATGGCTGGACGGCGATCGCAGTAACGCACTCCATGTCTGAACAGATGCGTGATAATCCGAAGAGCAACCTTATGAAAAGAGCCTTACTTTTGCTGGTCTTACTTTCCACCTATAGTCTGATGCCCGTTAAAGCCAGTGGCACGGATCGGGCAGGAGAGCTGCGTCCCATGAAGATTATTATGACGATCAACCATCAGTCTTATGAGATTGCGCTGGCGGATAACGCCACCGCGAAAGCATTTGTACAGCAACTCCCGCTGACCATGACGATGAAGGAGCTGAACGGCAACGAAAAGTTTGCAGACCTGCCTGCTGCTCTTAATAGCGATCCGCACAAACCCGGCACGATCCAGCAGGGCGATGTGATGCTGTATGGCGATAAGACGCTGGTTCTTTTTTACGAGACATTCCAGACCTCCTATAGCTACACGCCAGTAGGAAAGGTGCTGTCGGCAGGTAGTCTCAAAAAGAGTGTCGGTGAGGGGGCAATTGACGTACGGTTCACCCGGCCATGACTGATATCAAAATCTGAAGTAACCGGCTGGGAAAGGATTCATATCGCGCTGAGTCTGGTTAGGATGGCATCTGGCATGACGGACTACGCTGCGTTCTGGCCGCGGCCAGACGTTGTGATCCTCTTCGGGAAGCGAGACTGTCGGACCGGTCGGCCAGCCTGACAGTTAAGCCATTACTTCTTCTTATTCAGCATCGACTTCAGATCAGCAAAAGGATTGTAAGTGGCTTCACCCACATCCTTTTGTGCATCCTCGCCTGCCACTACGCGGGTGCCATATTGGTCAGCCTCGGTGTACTTTGAGTGCTCGTGGTCATGACAATAGAGACACAACAACTCCCAGTTACTGCCATCTTCTGGATTGTTGGTGTGGTCGTGATCGATATGGTGAACCGTCAGTTCACGCAGGTTTGAATAGACAAACTCGCGTGAGCAGCGTCCACACACCCATGGATAGATTTTAAGTGCTTTTTCACGATAGCCGCTTTCCAGCCGCATGTAGTTTTTGGGGATCAGAGCCATTGCCTGGATTACCTGTTATGCAGAGAAAATGTCACGAGAGTGCAGCCAATATATCCCACAACGGAACCGAAGGAGAAATCATCGTGTTCCGCGGGATGAAAGACAAGCTGCCTGACAGAGGTGTTAATCTTGTCCCATTCACAGGTCCAGACCTGTCATGATTGTGACCGAGCTAAACCGCACCATCATAAACCCCTGAAGTTCAGCCCTCACTCTCCTTTCTTATCAGCAGGATAGCGCCCTAAACATCCCTGTTTACCGCTTTGCTTAAAAAATGACATTAAATGTAATGCATGACACCATAAACGGCCCAGAAAATGGCGTTGGCACCCAGATAAGTCCAGCATCCCCAGTAGGCTATGGGTTCACGACGGGTGCGGAGTTTAGGCAGGAAGGCCAGTAAATAGAGGGCAGAGGCGATAAGCGAAACGAAGTAGAAAAATTTCATGGTTTTCTCCTGATCAATATATTTTATTTGAGGATAGTCAGGACTCACCATTTTGCTTAATGCATCATAAGATTCGTTATGGATCGACTTTCTCTTTGATGCCCACATCGGATGTCAGTACAGTCAAATCCGCGATAAATCGAAAATGCAGCGTCACGGTACGATCCCTCAGCCTTAAGAAAAAATAATGTCAGGATGTTCAGCCTGAGGTTACACCCTATAATCAACGCTGTTTGTTAGCCTGCAGGAATGCAGGTTTTGCACCCGCCCAAAAGGAAGAGATCCCGCTGATGTTTTCTCGTTTTTTTATTTATCGTCCCGTTTTCGCATGGGTTGTTGCCATTTTAATCATGCTGCTTGGCGCGCTCTCCATTACCCTGTTGCCGGTTGAACAATATCCCGACGTTGCGCCGCCTTCGGTGAATATCAGCGCAACGTACACCGGTGCTTCTGCGGAGACGCTGGAGAACAGCGTCACGCAGGTGATCGAGCAGCAGCTTACCGGGCTGGATAATCTGCTCTATTTTACCTCCAGCAGCAGCTCACAGGGGAATGTGTCGGTTACCGTCACCTTCAGTCAGGGCACCGATCCGGACACGGCTCAGGTGCAGGTGCAGAACAAAGTGCAGCAGGCACTCTCCCGTCTGCCCAGCGAGGTGCAGCAGCTTGGCGTGACGGTGACCAAGTCGCAGTCGAACTTTCTGCTGGTGATGGGGCTGTATGACACCACGGGTAAAAGCAACAGCACAGATATCGGTGACTGGCTGGTCAGTAATATGCAGGAGCCGCTGGCCAGGACCGAAGGCGTCGGTGACATCCAGGTATTCGGCGGTCAGTACGCGATGCGCATCTGGCTCGATCCCTTCAAACTAAACTCTTATGCGTTGCAGCCCTCTGACGTGTCGGCGGCGATACGTTCGCAGAACATTCAGGTGTCAGCCGGTAAAATCGGCGGCCTGCCATCGCCCGATAATCAGCAGCTCACCGCCACGGTCAGAGCGCAGTCGCGACTGCAGACACCGGAACAGTTCCGCAACATCATCGTTAAAAGCGACAAAAGCGGCGCCATCGTGCGGGTGGGTGATGTGGCGCGTGTAGAGCTGGGCGGTGAATCCTATGACATGACCACGCGACTTAACGGGCATCCTGCGGCCGGAGTCGGGGTGATGCTGGCTCCGGGCGCGAATGCGCTGGCCACCGCGACGCTGGTGAAAAACAAAGTTGAAGAGTATCGCCATTCGATGCCGCAAGGCTACGAAGTGGCCTATGCGCTCGACAGCACCGACTTCATCAAAATCTCCGTTGAGGACGTGGTGATCACCCTGATCGAAGCGATCGCGCTGGTGGTAGTGGTGATGTACCTGTTCCTGCAGAACATACGCGCGACGCTGATCCCGGCGCTGGCGGTGCCGGTCGTGCTGCTCGGCACCTTCGGTGTACTGGCGTTATGCGGCTACACCATCAACACCCTGACGCTTTTTGCCATGGTGCTGGCCATCGGGTTGCTGGTGGACGATGCAATCGTAGTGGTCGAGAACGTTGAACGCATCATGCATGACGAAGGTTTGCCCGCACGTGAGGCAACGGAAAAGTCGATGAAAGAGATCTCCGGCGCGCTGGTGGCTATCGCGCTGGTGCTATCGGCAGTCTTTCTGCCGATGGCGTTTTTCGCCGGATCGACCGGCGTAATTTACCGGCAGTTCTCCATCACCATCATTGCGGCCATGACCTTCTCCGTGGTGGTGGCGCTGACCCTGACGCCCGCGCTGTGTGGCATGCTGCTGCGGCCGACAACACCTCATCGCAAAGGCTTCTTTGGCGGTTTTAACCGCTTTTATGCCGCCACTGAGCGCCAGTATCGCCACAAAGTGGTCAGCACACTGCGTCGTCCGCTGGTCATGGTGTCGCTTTATGCGGCAATGGGCGTGGTGCTGTTTGTAATGTTTACCCGCCTGCCGGGCAGCTTCCTCCCGACCGAAGATCAGGGCAGCATTATGCTTCAGGCGACATTGCCAGCGGGCGCAACCGCCAGCCGCACGGAGGCCGTCAATCAGCAGATTGTTGACTGGTTCCTGACTGAAGAGAAACAGAATATAGATGTGGTCTTTACCATCAACGGCTTTAACTTCAGCGGTGCTGCGCAGAATGCCGGTATGGCGTTTATCAAGCTTAAAAACTGGGACCAGCGACCCGGCAGTGAGAACTCCGCCGAGGCGATAGCCGGACGCGCGACCTATGCGCTGGCGTCGATTCGGGATGCGCAGATCTTTGCACTGACGCCGCCATCGGTGCCAGGTCTGGGACAGAACAACGGCTTCACCTATGAGCTGCTGGCCAGCGGAGGCACCACGCGTGAACAACTGGGGAACCTGCGCGATCAGCTATTACAAAGCGCCGCGCAAAGCCCGGAGCTGATCGGCGTGCGGGCGAATATCCTGCCGCAGACCCCACAGTTGCAGGTTGATATTGATACCAGCAAAGCGGTGGCACTGGGGCTTCAGCTGGATGACGTGACCGATACGCTGACCAGCGCCTGGGGCGGTGCCTATATTAATGACTTCATCGATCGGGGTCGTGTGAAGCGGGTCTATGTACAGGGCGATGGTCAGTATCGTTCAGCACCGTCAGATCTGGATAAGTGGTATATCCGGAACAGTGAGGGCACCATGACGCCGTTCTCGGCCTTTGCCTCGACCCGCTGGACTATGGGGCCGGAAAGCCTTAACCGTTATAACGGCTCAGCCTCCTACGAAATTCAGGGTCAGAATGCCGAAGGGTTCAGCTCCGGTGATGCCATGAACACCATTGAGCGGCTGGCCAATGAACTCCCGGCAGGGACTACAGGCGCCTGGAGCGGGCTTTCTTTGCAGGAGAAGCAGGCGGGCGGGCAGTCAACCACGCTCTATGCAATCTCCATTCTGGTGGTTTTCCTCTGTCTGGCTGCGCTGTATGAGAGCTGGTCCGTGCCGTTCTCCGTACTGCTTGCGGTGCCGCTCGGCGTTCTGGGTACCGTGCTGGCAGTGGCGCTGCGCGGATTGAGTAATGATATCTACTTCCAGGTGGCGTTGCTGACCACAGTTGGGCTGACTTCCAAAAATGCGATTCTGATTATCGAGTTTGCCGAGGATGCAGTGCGTCAGGGCAGTTCACTGAGTGCTGCTGCGTTGCAGGCGGCGCGAACCCGTCTGCGGCCCATCATGATGACCTCGCTGGCCTTTATTGCCGGTGTGATCCCACTGGCGGTGGCGACCGGAGCGGGTGCTAACAGCCGCATTGCTATCGGTACTGGCATCATCGGCGGCACACTGGCAGGCACCGTCCTGGCGTTGTTCTTTGTTCCGCTGTTCTTTGTGCTGGTGAAGCATTATCTGACCCACCATCGCAAAGGCCAATAACGCAGACAGCCCGCCTGCAGTTTCCTGCGGGCGGGCTGGAATCGATGATCAGCGGATGATTACAGATGCTGTTTAAAGAAGGCGGTCAGCTTCGCGAACGGGATCAGGTCAGTGCGATCATAAAGGTCGACATGGCCTGCATCAGGCACGATATACAGCTCTTTGGGCTGAGCCGCGCGCTGGAAGGCATCTTCACTGAACTCGCGTGAGTGCGCTTTATCACCGGTGATGAAGAGCATCGGGCGCGGAGAGATGGTCTCAATATCATTGAATGGATAGAAGTTCATGAACTTCACGTTGCTGGTGAGCGTCGGGTGTGTCGTCAGCGCCGCTGACGAGCTTTTCGGGGTGAACTCACCGCGAGGCGTCCGGTAAAAATCGTAAAACTCTTTAGCCACTGGCGGTGAATCAGCATCAATTTTATGTGGCGTACCGCCGGTATATTCGGTTTTACCCCCGGTAAATTCCACATAACGTTGCTGTGCCGCTGCTTCAATGATCTGCTTGCGCTGCGCCAGCGTCTGGCTCTTATTCAGCGCATTGCGGTTAGCCGAGCCCATATCATACATGCTGACGGTCGCAATCGCCTTCATGCGGGGATCGATCTTCGCCGCGCTGATGACGAAACTGCCACTGCCACAGATGCCCAGCACACCAATCCGATTGCGGTCGACAAACTCGCGGGTTCCCAGGTAATCCACCGCAGCGCTGAAGTCTTCCGCATAGATATCCGGAGAAACTGCATTGCGCGGCTGGCCTTCACTTTCGCCCCAGAATGAGAGATCGATTGCGAGTGTAACAAAGCCCTGCTCCGCCATTTTCTGTGCATAGAGGCTGGCGCTCTGCTCTTTGACTGCGCCCATTGGATGACCCACCACAATCGCTGGCAGGCGTGCCGTTTTACTGGCCTCTTTGGGTCTGTAAAGGGTGCCGGTGACGCCCATCTGATACTGGTTTTTGAAAGTGACTTTCTCGCGGGTCACTTTATCGCTTTGATAAAAATTATCGGCGCCGCGTGACATATCGGCAGCGCTGGCCGCAAATGAACTGATCAACAGTCCAAACATCAGGGTTAATACTCTCATGAGAGGATCCTTATCGGGTTTGAAGACGTGTGGGCAAAGGGGTGCCCGGTTAAACAACGAACCTGTTATCAGGCAGCACTTTCTTTATGGGCGGTGATCCTCGCCAGTGCGGCGGCAGCGACCAGTAATGTGGCGCTGATGGCAAAAGTGGTCTGCCAGCCTGCATGGTCAAAGGCCAGCCCACCCAGGGTCGATCCCAGAGCAATTGACAGCTGGACGATGGCAACCATTAATCCGCCGCCGGTCTCCGCGTTATCCGGAAAGGATCTGGCGACCCAGGCCCACCATCCAGTGGGTGCCGCTGTAGCCACCAGTCCCCAGATGCCCAACAGCGGTGCCACCAGCCATAGCTGATGACCGAACACCATGAGCAGCAAAGCGACTACCGCCATGATCAGCGGGATAATTATCAGGGTCAGATAGAATCCGCGCTGCAGAACAGCCCCGACGATCAGCGTGCCGATAAAGCCAGCGATGCCAATGGTCAGCAGCACCAGCGACAGCGCAGAAACGTCCACCTGCGTCACGGTTTCCAGAAACGGGCGGAGATAGGTAAAAAGGGTGAACTGGCCCATAAAGAGCAGGCCGCAGGCGGTCAGACCCACCGTAACCAGCGGCGAACGCAGCAGCTGGAGGAGCTTCCCGGTGCGCTGCTGTGCCTTATCCACCGGCATCGAGGGCAGCGTGAAGGCTTGCCAGATCAGGGCGATCAACGCCACCGGCACCAGGCTGAAAAAAGCCCCGCGCCAGCCGATGACAGAGCCGAGATAGCTGCCCAGCGGTGCCGCGATAACGGTCGCCAGCGCATTTCCGCCGTTGAAAATAGCCAGCGCGCGCGGCACCTGATCGGTGGGCACCAGCCGGATGGCCACCGCAGCTGACATCGACCAGAACCCGCCAATCACCACGCCAATCAGTGCCCGGCCCGTCATGTAAGCCAGATAGCTGGAAGCCATCGCCACCATCAATCCGGATAGCGCCATTAGCAGCGTGAGCGCCAGCAACAAAATTTTGCGGTCGAGATTCCCCGCGATGCGGGTTATCGAGAGGCTGGTGATCACTGCGAGCGTGCCAGAGATGGCGATACCCTGTCCGGCCAGACCTTCGCTGACCGCCAGATCACGTGATAACGGCGATAACAGGCTGACCGGCATGAATTCAGAGGCGATCAGCGCGAAGACACACAGCGTCATTGCCCAGACTCCACCCCAGTGAGCATCTTTATCCTGTGGGGAAGAGGCAGTAGTTTCGGTGGAAGCCATGTTCTGTCCTGTTTCATTGTTAGTGGTGCTGATGAACTCAGGAAATTCTACTGTTTCGCTTTATATTGACTAGCTAATGAATCCTTAATGGGGTTATAACCATGACTTATTAATCTATCGGCGGAAGTGCAGCATGAAACGCAATATGAATGACCTGCAGGCTTTTATTACCGTTGCGCGAGAGGGCAGCTTTACTCGCGCGGCGGCGCTGCTGGGCGTGACGCAGCCCGCGCTGAGTCAGACCATTACAGCGCTGGAAAACCGGATGGAGATTCGGCTGCTGACCCGCACGACACGTAACGTCTCGCCGACCGCAGCGGGTGAGCGATTGATCGAGGCGATAGGCAATCGATTCGATGAAATAGAAGCGGAACTGGATATGCTGACCGCGATGCGGGACAAGCCCGCCGGCACAGTACGCATCACCTGTGGCCCGCATATTCTGAGTTCTCTCCTGATGCCCAAACTGACGCCGCTGCTGGCGGCTTATCCCGATATTCGGCTCGAATTCGATGCAAATCATGGCTTACGTAACATCGTGGCCGATCGGTTCGATGCGGGGGTAAGGATGGGGGATACCATTGATAAAGATATGGTGGCGATGCCGATAACCCCGCCGTTACGGATGGCGGCGGTAGCTGCACCTGATTACTTTCGTCGTCACGCTGCGCCGCAGGTTCCGCAGGACCTACTGCATCACAACTGCATCAATATGCGACAGGCGAGCGCAGGTGGATTGTATGTCTGGGATTTTGACGGAGAAGAGGGGCCATTAAATGTGAGGGTGGATGGACAGCTGACGTTCAATACTTCAGCACACATTGCAGAAGCGGCGCTTGCCGGGCTCGGAATCGCTTTTTTACCTGAACAGGAAGTTGCAGAAGGGCTGGAGCAGGGCACGCTGATCCGGGTGCTTGAGCGCTGGTGTGAGCCATTCCCCGGTTACTATCTCTATTATCCCAGCCGCAAGCAGCATTCACCGGCTTTTAACCTGGTCAGAGAGGCGTTAAGGCTAAAAGAGGGGGAATGATGAACAGATTCTGAGTGTTGACGGAAGAGATGCCACTCCATGGCGTAATACGTCCTAAAGCGCTTTATTCAGAATTACTTAGAAGGACGTCGACTAATCTTGCCTCCTTTCCGACCGGCTTCCCTGGCCTTTTCAGGATCGTTTCTGAAGTTGCCCCCACTGACCTTGCCTCCTGCACTGCCAGCTTCACTCGCCCGTTCTGGATCGTTGGCAAAATTGCCGGCACCACCTCTGTATTTCTGTTGTGTCATAGGAAGACCTCATATCAATGTTCCATTAGATAAAAAGGACTAGCTAGTCACATCTGCAAGCATAGTCGTCCGCTTCGTTTATGCAAATGCACAGACTGAATCCATTGATAAGACTGCTTTTAATTTTTAGAAGAGGGATAACGTCGGCAGGGCCGTGGGTGATGAACTACGCTTACAGACCTGACGAAAAAGGAGAGTGCTATGAGTAATGCGACCTTAATCGACACGCTTGAGCTGGGTTCTGACGAGCAGAAGCAGAAATATGAAATTTATGGCGATGATGCACAGACGCCCACTTTTGCTGTGATCTACCGGCAGCAGGGCGATAGCTGGCAACAGCTGGATGAGAAAATTACGTTCGCCGCGCAGGATGAACAGCAGGAAGCAACGGGATCAATGGGCTACGGTTCCGGCGACACGCTGCCAGATTTACGTGATCTGCCTGCCGAAGCTCGTGAACGCTGCGAACAGCACTGGCACCAGCAGAGTGACAGGTAAACAGGAATAGTGCCGCTTTGTTTTTCTGTGAAGTTGCCCTGTTTAAGAGAGACGCCTGGAAGCGGCAGAATAAACCTCTGAGCGCTCTCTTTTCCCGACAGCTACCACAAAAATGACTACCCGGTCATCAATAACCTGGTATACAAGTCGATAACCGGATGACTTTAGCTTGATCTTATAGCAGTCAGGCATCCCGCTGAGTTTATTCGCCTCAATTCTGGGTGACTCAAGACACTCAGCCAGCTTCTTTTTAAGCTGTTCACGTACTGTCGGGCCCAGCTTGCGCCACTCTTTCAGTGCCCGCTGATCGAACTCCAGTTGCCAGGTCATTAAAGGTCATCCAGTGTGACCCGGACAGGCTCAGGGTTTCGCAGGCGTTCTTTAACTATGTCTACTAACGCCGCATCTTCGTCACTGAGTAACGTTTGCTTAAAGGGAAGACGTTCATTATCTGCAATATATTCAAGCATCAGGCGCAGCGCATCAGAAGGAGTTACACCCATTTTTTCGAGCGCAGCATAGGATCGTGTCTTCAGGTCATCATCGATTCGAATGTTAATTGTGCCCATAGTAAGCTCCTTTGTAGTTACACTTGACATTACAATTATCGCACTGATGAGTGTGTATCGCAAATAGTAAACATTAGTCACCTGCACAGCTTTACATCTGCCCACCAGAATCGTGCCCCGTGTTATTTTATGCTGCGAAAATGTAACATCTTCATTCATTAAACCAACTGCAGCAATCGCTAAAGGTTTTCCCGCTAATGGCGATAACTCAATGGCGTTGAGCGCGCCGATCAATGATGAACACGGCACTCAGCGACGAGTTCTGAACGCGAACGGACCTGCATTTAGCCCTCCTTTTACACACCAGAAAGCGCGAATTTAAGCGCAAATCAATCAAATAAAAGCGAAAATAATAATATGTCGATCATTAAGACGATCAAAAGACGCCTGCCTGTTGCCCGTCTTAGGCGTAGCAGCCAGCCAGCGAATGGCACCTACGATTGTCGTGCGTTGCCAGATTCACTTTCTTCCATCGGGTTAAGCGCGCGCGCGGGCGGGATCCTGATGACGTTTGTTCCGCCTGAAGCCGATTTTCAGCGGGTCAGCCAGGCCTGGCAGCGCTTTAACACCACCGATCTGACGGTGCTGACGCTCTCTTCCAACGGCGCACTAAGCAGCAGCCGATCGCAAAGCACTTACTGTGATGGCAATGGCCCGGAAGGAAGCTATCTCTGGCTGCCTGACACGCTGATCGCCAGTCATGAGACGCACATTGTCGATCTGCATGTCGACGACACGCAGACCGCCAGCCAGCGCATCACCGCCATCCAGCAGGAGCTGGCGCGGTTGCAGGTGCGGATGCCGCTCTCAGCCGATCGTACTTTCGCGATGATTTACTGTGATGGATTGTCGGCGTCAGAAGGCTTTCTGATGCAGGCCTGGTATAACTGCGGGCGTTTCCCATGCCTGGCGATTGGCGGTTCAGCGGGCGGTAAAATTACTTTTGATGGCACCTGGATCGGTACCGGTGGCAAGGTGTTGCAGGGCAAGGCCGTGATCGTGTTCTGTCAGATGGCGCCCGGAAAATCCTTTGCTCCGTTTAAAAGCCAGAACTTTACGCCATGCGATCAGAGCTGGCTGATTGCCGAAGCCGATCCGGTTGCGCGCACCGTCACCTCTGTGTTTAACCGCCAGGGTCAGCAGCAGCCGTTTGTCGCATCGCTGTGTGAACACCTTAACTGCACTGAAGCGCAACTGACCGAACGGCTGAAGGGGTTAACCTTTGGCGTTAAAGTCGGCGGGGAATACTTCATTCGCTCGATCGCCAAAATTGAATCGGGTGGCGTGCAGTTTTTCTGTGACCTTGAGTTTGGTGACCGACTGTTCCTGATGAAGGAGAAAGACTTCAAACAGGCGACGCAGCAGGAGTGGCAGGCTTTTACCGCCCAGAATGGCAAACCGGCCGCCATTCTGATGAACGACTGTATTCTGCGTCGTGTCGGTAATGCCGATAAGCTGCACAATGCTCACTTCTTTAAAGGCATCGCCGCCGCCGGTTTTTCCAGCTTTGGTGAAATCCTGGGCGTGCCAATCAATCAGACGCTCTCTGCACTCGTGTTCTTCAATCATGACGTCAAAGCGATGAGCCAGTTCCCGGTGGAGTATGCCGGTTATGCAGCACATTACGCGCAGCGTGCGTTGCGCCGCTGGGAAGCGCTGAACAGTATTCAGACGCGAGTGCTGGATCGGGTTATCAATTATCAGCAGGCACTGACACCACTGATGGAAGCACTGCCGGTGCTGGAAACGGCTACCCAGAGTCAGGGCGAAACGCTGAGCCTGGCAGAAAGCAGCATCCGTAACATCAGCAATATCGCCACTGAGAGTCAGCAGGCGCAGGGCCGGTTGGATGACGGACTGGACGATCTGGAAAAAATCTCCAACGGTATCAATAAGATTACACTTGGCATCAGCAATATTGCTTTCCAGACCAACATCCTGGCGCTTAATGCCGCAGTAGAAGCGGCACGCGCAGGCGAGGCTGGCCGCGGATTTGCCGTGGTGGCGGGCGAAGTCCGACGTCTGGCGCATTCATCGAAAGAGCAGGCTGAAGCTACAGCCAGTAACATCGGTGAGGCGGTCAGCACCATCTCACGCATCCGGCTGGTGGCCAGTGACTCGGCGCAGACCGCCGCGCAGATGGCAGAGCGCAGTATTTCAGCAGCCGATACGCTGGCGGCGATGAATCAGCAGACGCGTCATGAGCGTGCCGACATTGCGAAGCACCTCGGCAGCCTGCGCGAACTGACGCAGGGGATGGACGCCATGCAGGAAGCCGTCGCGCAGCTCAAGGTGTTACAAACTCTTTCAGGTGCGCAGGTTAAAGGCTGAATTATCTGAATAAAAGACAAAAAAGTGCGGTGTAAACGCAACGGCCAGGCAGGGCCGGCTTTGAGTTGTTACACTTGTCCGTGATTAATCACGCAGAGGTATGAATGAAAATTAAAAGTTATGCAGCCATGCAGGCTGGCCAGGCCCTTGAACTCTATGAGTACGATGCCGCCGAACTGGCAGCCGAAGAAGTCGAAGTCCAGGTTGAATATTGTGGCGTCTGTCACTCAGACCTGTCGATGATCGACAACGAATGGGGCATCTCTCAGTTCCCGGTGATTGCAGGACATGAAGTGATTGGCCGGGTTTCTGCCCTGGGCGAAGCGGCTAAGAACAAAGGTCTCTCAATCGGCCAGCGTGTAGGAATCGGCTGGACAGCCAAAAGCTGTCAGCACTGTGATGCCTGTATCAACGGCGAGCAGGTTAACTGCCAGCAGGGCAGCATCCCGACCATCATGAACAAAGGTGGTTTTGCTGAGAAGCTGCGCGCCGACTGGCAGTGGGTTATCCCGCTGCCGGAAAAGCTGGATGTGGCGAGCGCTGGTCCACTGCTGTGCGGTGGTATCACCGTATTTAAACCGCTGCTGATGAGCAACATCACGGCGACCAGCCGTGTGGGTGTGATTGGTATCGGTGGTCTGGGCCACATTGCGATCAAAATCCTGCACGCGATGGGTGCTGAAGTCGTGGCATTCAGCTCAACCCCGGACAAGAGGCAGTCGATCCTGGATATGGGCGCAGATGAAGTGGTTAACAGCCGCGATCCTGAAGCTCTGAAGAAGCAGGCGGGCCGTTTCGACCTTATCCTGAGCACTGTGGCAGTCGATCTGGACTGGAAACCTTATTTCGCAGCGCTGGCACCTCAGGGTAAATTCCACACTGTAGGTGCAGTGATGAAGCCGATTGAAGTAAGTGCTTTTGATCTGATCCTGGGCGACAAAGCGGTAACGGGTTCATCAACTGGCTCACCAGGCCAGTTGCGCTCGCTGCTGCGTCTCGCTTCCCGTGCGGATATTGCCCCGCAGGTTGAGTTCTTCCCGATGTCAGATATCAATAAAGCGCTGGATCACGTCCGCGCCGGTAAAGCCAATTACCGTGTGGTACTGAAAGCCGATTTCTGATGCGAATCTGAAATGACATGCCGCAGCCTGCTGCGGCATTTTTTTATCCTCAATTTGTCAGCAGCCCCTTAGCCAGCCCCGCGGCAATCACCTCATCGGCTGTCACACTGAACCATTTTTCTGTAGCGCATTCCGCGTTATCACGGTGCCATGCGGCAACCATCTGGTAGCCCAGCGTATAGCCATACCATCGGCGAAAATCACCCGTACCGAAGAACCAGGCAGAATGATCATAATGAGGGCTTTGCAGCGTGGTCAGCGGCACTGGATTAGCCTGCAATTCGCTTAACGTTATGGCTCGCTCCCAGGGCTCTGCTGCCGTTTTAAGCAGCCAGCAGACGAACTGACCAGCCAGACCTTCGCTGACCAGCGCTTCACCCAGCGTCCAGCCATAACCCGGTCCACGCATTCGCAAACAGTGATGGACTTCATGAACGATCTGCCGCATCAGCGTGCCATTTTCCAGCATCCCGGGCAGATTCAGATTTGCCGGGTCAATAGCCAGGCCGAACAGGGTGGGACTGTAAGCCCTGCCTGCAAAACCTGTTTCAGGTATTATTGCCTCCGGCATGCACTGAACCAGAATATCCAGACGAGGGACACGTGTCACAGAGGATAGGTGCTCGCAGGCGAGCTCAGCGGCCCTGACTATTGCCGATTTATAAGGCCCAACATCACCCGATGCCTCAAGCCAGTGCAATTTCCATAAGTCGTTCACAGACTCTCCTGTCAAAGGTTGATTATCAGAACACAGCTCCGGGACCCGCCAGGGCGACTAATACCTTAACCGGCAATGCTTTCAATAGACATCGGCAGAGAGCGTTATCGTTGTCGGCATAGAGTTAAAAGCACCTTCCCGAACTCCTGCCATTCCTGAACATTCAGGACTGTGTCGTCGTGACTCAAGCATTGATAGATACCCTGGCACAACAAAATATCGCAGTTTGGCCCGATCCCATCGTACACTGTCCTCTGAGCCTGTCACGTGCAGACAGCACACTACCGTAAAGTGACCTCATGGTAGCCAGTAAGCCTGGCTGATTTCACTGAGACTGTTCACGGAGCCAAAATGAAGCTGACCCAGATTCGTAATGCCACCCTGCTACTGGACTATGCAGGCAAAAAATTCCTGATTGATCCGATGCTGGCCGAAAAAGAGGCCTGGCCCGGATTTGCCGGAAATGCCCGTCCCCATTTGAGAAATCCGATGGTTGAGCTGCCTGTTCCGGTCGCTGCCCTGCTGGCAGTCGATGCGGTTATTATCACTCACACGCATATGGATCACTGGGATGAGGCTGCGCAGCAGTTAGTGCCGAAGTCGATGATGATCTACAGCCAGAATGAAACGGATGCAGCGCTGATTCGTTCGCAGGGTTTTGCAAATGTTCGCGTGCTGCAGGATGTGAATCCGTTTGTTGATGGCCTGACAATCTATAAAACCGACGGTCAGCACGGCAGTAATGCCTTATATGCAGACAAAGTGATGGGCGATATTTTGGGTGACGCCTGTGGCCTGGTATTTACCCATCCGGCAGAAAAAAACCTCTACATTGCTGGCGATACCGTATGGGTCAAACCCTATGTCAGAGCGCTGCAACGTTTTCAGCCTCAGGTAGTGGTAATGAATATCGGCAATGCAACCAACGATCTCTATGGCCCGATTATCATGGGAAAAGAGGATACCCAGCGCACGCTGAATATCCTGCCTGAGGCAACGCTGGTTGCCTCACACATGGAGGCGATCAACCACTGTTTGTTGACGCGCGCTGAGCTACGAGCCTGGACTACCGAACAGGGTATTGCTGACCAGGTGCTGATCCCGGAAGATGGTGAAACAATGACGTTCTGAGCGTCGTGGCACTAAACCGGCACAACTGTGCTATGAGTTCTCAACACTACGCTTCACGCAATAAGGGGAGAGAATGGCTGCTCTGAGAGTCGCGGTGCTGGCAACGGCCGGTTTTAGTCCGTTTCATTTTTCAGTTCCCTGTATTTTGTTCGGCTCTGCCCTGCCGCAGCAGGATCTGTTTCATGTCGATATCTGCGCACTGAAACCAGGCCCGATCATCTCAGAAATGGGGTTGTCAATCATGGTTGAGCAGGGCCCTGAACCGCTTGATATGGCAGACATCATTATTATTCCTTACTGGCACAATCCTGCTGAAAAACCGGCACAAGCGCTGCTTGATAAGCTGGTGGCTGCCTGGCAGCGGGGTGCGGAAGTAGTAGGGCTTTGTCTCGGCACTTACGTACTGGCTTATGCCGGTCTCCTCGATCAGCACCGTGCGGCTACCCACTGGGAATTTGAGCGTGACTTCAGCGAGCGTTTTCCGCAGGTTCACCTCGACAGTAATGCCCTTTATACCCGTGACGATCGGCTAATTACTTCTGCCGGCACCGCAGCGGGCATCGACTGCTGTCTGGACATCATCCGTCAGCACTATGGCAGCGCCATTGCTAATCGGGTCGCCAGACGCATGGTGGTGCCGCCTTATCGTGAAGGCGGTCAGGCGCAGTTCATTGAGCGGCCGGTTCCGGAAACGACGCGTGACGGTAAAATTAACGCGCTGCTGGCATCACTGCGGGAAAATTTGCATCAGCCGCAGGATCTGGACTCACTCGCGCGCACGCTCAGCATGAGCCGGCGCACACTGACGCGCCATTTTCACAAGGCGACGGGCATGTCACTGGGAGAGTGGCTGACGGCTGAGCGTCTGCAACGCAGCCAGGTTTTACTGGAAACGACCGGTATCAGTATTGAAGGTGTGGCAGAAAAGGCGGGTTTTGATTCACCGATATCATTTCGTCAGCGTTTTAAATCCCGGTTTGGCGTTTCTCCCAGCGAGTGGCGTCGGACGTTTCGTGGTCCACAGACGGCTATGGCCGATGATAAAGGTGGATAAGTGTCAGGCCCGGATGAATATCTGCGCCCTGAAGATTTTTATGCCGGAATAATGCCGCGCAGTGGCGGTCAGCATTCCGGCAGACATCTATCGCGATTAAATCAGGAAATCATCCAGTGACTGGCCGTTTTCGATCGCCGCTTTAATTGCGGAGGGAGTACGTCCCTGACCGGTCCAGTAAAGAACCTGGCCGTTATCATCACTGTAACGGTATTTCGCCGGACGCTTCGCGCGTCTCTTTGTGCCGGTGGATGAAGGGGAAACGCTATTTATCAGTTCCGCCGGATTAATTCCTTCCTCCAGTAACAACTCCTGGTAAAACGCCAGTTTTTCCGCTTTTTCACGGGCTTCTGCTTCCCGCGCGCTTTCCTCTTCACGGCGTTCATTTACCACGGTTTCTAATTTCTTGCGTAATTCTTCCAGCAGATCCAAATCCATGTTGCGCGCCTCAGCACGAATAGTGCGGATATTATTCAGGCTGCTAAGGTTCTTACTCATACAAATCCCTCAAATACTCAAGTTAATCAATTAAGTGCAAGTTATTCAGCCGACAAGGGTAACATTTACCTGCCCGATATTTGAAGCCTTGGGGTGGATTTATTCGCTGTTAATTCTGCATAAATGGTGCTGATTGAGCCAGTTAAGCTGGAGATTTAAGCGTAATCTGCTGGATAATAGCAGATTAGCATTATCGAAACGGTGTTGTGGGATTTCCATTTTGGCTTTTGATTAACTGTGCTTAAATCAGTGATCAGGATTTATTAAGGACTGGCATGAGGTTTCGCCGCAAAAATGATGGGCCAGCGCCAGAAATTTCGCCGCTGCTGAGAAGTATTATTCTCTCTGGCGTCTTGCTCAGCGTGGCGGTGATTGGCTTAAATCTGTGGACGTTACGTGAAGACTGGAATGACACCGTCGATAAAGCTGAAGATACGGCGGTGAATCTGTCGCTGTCACAGGCGCGTCAGGCCGATGATACCTTTTTGCAAACTGAACTCTCACTGCGCGAAGTGCAACGTGAGCTTCAAAAGCAGATCGCCACGACCGGCGTGGAGGGTGAGGCGCTGAGCCAGACGATGCGCTTGTTACAGAGCCGTCTGCCGCAACTTCATGGTTTGTTTTACTACGACGCGCAGGGAAAGTGGATCGCAACATCCATGGGCAGAGTTCCCCCTGATATTGATAATTCCGATCGTGAATATTTCAATTATCATCGCGCCAGTCCGCGCGATAACCTGCATATTGGCCCGGTGATTCGCAGTCGCAGTACTCACGAGCTGGTGATCCCGGTTACGCTTCGGGTGAACGATGCGTTCAAGGGCTTTCGTGGCGTCTTACTCGCCACCATTAAAGTGGACTATTTTCGCCGCTTCTACAGTTATTACGAACTCAGCGAGAGAGATGTGCTGGTTCTGATGCTGGCAGACAGTACGGTGCTGTACGCCCGTCCGATGCCGGATACCTACATCGGCAAAAACCTCTCTGTGAGTCCACTTTTTCTGAAGATGCTGGCCCATGCGGATAAAGGCAGTGGTCAGTGGACGGCTGCCCTTGATGGTAAAAAACGTATTTTTGGTTTTGTCCGCTCACAACGAT
>NZ_JBXUHX010000013.1:0-17156 GCF_058148845.1 Pantoea sp. RCC30.1
AAGTGATCCCAACGGTCAGCGGTGGCCTGAGCCAGATTCAGCAGAAGCTGATGGCGGCACTGGATAAGATCAACAGCCTGCCACTGAACGGTATGGTCAATGAAGCGACAGGAACGCTGAAAGAGAGCCAGAAAACGATGCGTGATCTGCAGCGCACCATCGATAACATCAACAAAGTCACCGGCAGTCCGGCTATGAAAACCCTGCCGGAAGATCTGCAGCAGACATTGCGCGAGCTAAACCGCAGCATGAAAGGCTTGCAGCCAGGTTCGCCAGCCTACACCAAAGTGGTGGGAGATATGCAGCGACTGGATCAGGTCCTGCGTGAGCTTCAGCCGGTGCTGAGAACGCTGAACAATAAGAGCAACGCGCTGGTATTTGAGGCGAAACCGGGACAGGATCCCCAGCCGAAGAGGGCGAAACAGTGAAAAAAGGATTGATACTTTGTGCCGCGCTGATGTTGAGTGCGTGCAGTAGCAGCGTTGACAATACCTGGTATCAGCTGCCCTCCGGGGCGGCGTCCATGCAGGTCACCAGCAGCCAGCTGAATGAAACGCAGCCTATGTTGTGGGTGCAGCAGGTGACGGTGCCGGACTATCTGGCAGGTAATGGGCTGGTTTATCAGACCAGTGATGTGAAATATGTCATCGCCACGAATAATCTCTGGGCCAGCCCGCTGGACCAGCAACTGCAGCAGACGCTGATCACTAATCTGAGCAAGGCGCTGCCCGGACGGCTGGTGGCAGGTGCACCTTTAGGGGCGCAGCACGACACGCTGAATGTGACCGTCACAGGTTTTCAGGGTCGCTACGATGGCAAAGCGATCGTCAGTGGCGAATGGACGCTTGAACATCAGGGCCGTCTGACTAAACAGGCGTTTAATCTGGTCCTGCCGCAGACCGAAGATGGCTACGATGCGATGGTCCGGACGCTGGCGGCGGGCTGGCAACAGACAGCGCAGATGATTGCCAATAGTGTGGTTGCGTTAAATTAAGATTGATGTGAATAAATAAGCTAAGCCCCTGACCGATTATCGTCTTTTTTCGATATCGTTCAGGGGCTTTTTTTTAGCTTAATCAGAAAGATAGTGTTGTTAAATGCTTCACAAAACGTCGTTAATCTTACCGATTAAGGTCACATTTATGACACTGGCATGAAGATTGGGCATTGATCTTTGGGTACGCAGGAGGTAGAACATAAGGGTGGTTGAACATTTATTCACCACATTTCTTTCCACCAGATTCCACAGACCTTACATGAGGGACACGGAGTATGAAGAGACAGAAACGAGACCGCCTCGAACGCGCCCATTCACGTGGTTATCAGGCAGGCATTACTGGACGCTCAAAAGAGATGTGTCCGTATCAGTTGATTGACGCTAAGTCTCACTGGTTGGGAGGTTGGCGACAAGCCATGGAGGACAGGTCGGTAGCTGCATAACCGGATGTCACTGAAAAGGGAATATAACCTCCGCCATGCGCGGAGGTTTTTGTTTCTGGGGGGAAACGCTTAGAAAGCGGCGGTATCTTTAAACAGGCCGACTTTCAGATCGCTGGCGGTATAGATCAGATTACCGTCAACCAATACTTCACCATCTGCCACGCCCATAACCAGTTTACGGTTGATCACGCGTTTGAAGTGAATGCGGTAAGTGACTTTCTTCGCTTCTGGCAGGACCTGACCGGTGAATTTCACTTCACCCACGCCCAGCGCACGGCCTTTACCTTCGCCGCCCAGCCAGCCCAGATAGAAACCGACGAGCTGCCACATGGCATCCAGGCCCAGGCAGCCCGGCATCACTGGATCGCCAATAAAGTGGCAACCGAAGAACCAGAGATCGGGATTGATATCCAGCTCCGCTTCAACAAAGCCTTTGTCATATTTTCCGCCGTCTTCGGTCATTTTGACCACGCGGTCCATCATCAGCATGTTGCCAGATGGAAGCGGCGGACCATTTTCGCCAAACAGTTCACCACGACCCGACAGAATCAGATCTTCTTTGGTATAGGATTCGCGTTTATCTACCATGTTTTCAATAAGCCTTGTTTTAGTGAATCACGAATATTAGCGAACAGTTGTACGCTGAGCAAATCGGATTAACGGTGGTTGAACCAGTTAAGCCAGCGCAGCGCCCAGGGACGTTGCGGACCGTCCGGCTGGTTGAACAGGCTAATGCGTTCCTGAATGGTATTAAGCAGGCAATCGCCCAGACCATCCTCGGTACTCCAGATTTTTCCGGTCAACAGCGGCAGCGCTTCCTCAGCCAGATCAATGGCCCAGATATGGAAGCGCCCCTGCTCAACCGCACTGACAACCGCCTGGTTCAGACTGAGATGACGAACATTGCAGGCGGGAATAATCACACCCTGCTGGCCCGTCAGTTCGCGCTGATGGCAGATATCAAAGAAGCCTTCGATCTTCTCATTCAGCCCGCCCACCGGTTGTACATTACCAAACTGATCGACTGAGCCGGTCACGGCAATCTGCTGATTGATCGGCTGATTAGCCAGTGCACTGATTAAGGCACAGAGTTCAGCCAGCGAGGCGCTGTCACCATCCACCTCGGAATAAGATTGCTCAAACACCATCGAGGCCGAGAAGGGCAGTTGCTGGTCAAGTTCCAGCTCGGCAGTCAGGTAAGCCTGCATAATCATCATGCCCTTGGCATGGATGTTACCGCCCAGCTCCGCTTTGCGCTCAATATCCATGAACTCACCATCGCCGGGATGGACCACGCAGCTGATGCGCGAAGGATCGCCCCAGGCGCGGGGATGGCCAGGATATTCCACCACTGACAGACCATTAATCTGACCGACCACTTCACCTTCGGTTTCAATCAGAATCTGTCGCAGCAGGATCTCGTCACGCATCCGCTCATTGAGATAATTCTCGCGCCACAGTCGGGCTTCCAGCGCATCACGCAGCGCTTCAGCATTGAGTTCATCGCCCATCAGAGCTGACTCGCGCATCTGGCGTTGTAGCCAGCGAGGGCAGAGTGGCAGGGTATCCTGATCGCCGCTATACCGAACACCTTCTTTGATCAGTTCTGGCCAGAAGTCCTCTTCCGGCAGAGGCAAACCAGCCTGTTGCGCCAGTTCAGTGTTCCAGCGACACCAGGCGAGCATGTCATCTTCATCCAGAATCTGGATGTTCTCTTCAAATTCCGTATAGATGGCCATTTCGTGAGCTTCAGGGTCGAGCTCCTGAAAATCTGCCAGCGCTTCCCGGTCGCCACACAGGACCAGGTTAAGGCTGAGTGGCAACGGAGGAATCGAGATAGGCAGCGGCCGGCGTTCATCCTGAGATGTCCACTCAACATAGCCTTGCTCAATACACTTTTTCAAGCGCAGCCAAAGAATCGGCTGTGTCATCAGGCTACGAAGAGACAGCACCAGCGTGCCGCCGTTGGCGCGATGGATCAGGCCCGGCTCAAGCTGGATGCGATCTTTATACTGGCGCACGCAACCAAATAACTGCTCCATCTCAGTCCATTCAGCAAAGTGAATACCACCCTGACTGGTGAACGGACGTTGAGGATCGGAGGGAGGCTGAAGCGTGACGTTGTCAGCCATGATATGGTAATCACCGCCGAACAGAGTGGTACTGTCTGCCATGACCCGCTGAGCGGCCTGGGCAATGAATGTCAGATAGTCGCGATTCTCCTGGCTGCGAACCAGAAGTAACGGGAAACCTTGTGTCTGGTGGTGTAAATGCGCCAGTGCATTCAGCAACCGGGGCTGTACCGTTGCCAGAGCATCAGTTTCTTCATCAGCAATTCGGGAGAAAACGGATTGGTATTGCGCGCTATCCGGCTGTAAGGTCTGCCACGTAAGTTGGGTGCTGGTCAAAATAATCGCATTTGTCTGTATTAAGAAAAGCGAGATTATACAGGATTCACCCTTGTTAAGCACTGCAGACTTCCTGTTGAAGATGTGACGATGACAGCATGTTTTTCGTTGCTGCATCCGGGAAAAAAGCTGTTATTCTTAGCTCGTTACGTGATCACGATGAGATTCCGATGAAATACCAGCAACTCGAAAATCTTGAATGTGGATGGAAGTGGAAATACCTGGTGAAAAAACATCGGGAAGGTGAACTGATCACGCGTCACCTTGAATTAAGCGCGGCGCAGGCGGCAGTCGATGAGCTGCTGGCGATGGAAAATAATCCGGTGACGGTAAATGAATGGATCGCAGAGCATATTCATTCTGATCTGGATAACCGACTGAAGCAGACCATCCGTGCCCGGCGTAAACGCCATTTCAACGCTGAACATCAGCACACCCGTAAAAAATCGATCGACCTGGAGTATCTGGTCTGGCAGCGACTGGCAGGTCTCGCACAGCGGCGCGGGTGCACGCTCTCTGAAACGATTGTTCAGCTGATAGAAGATGCAGAACGCAAAGAGAAATATGCTACTCAGATGTCGAGTCTGAAGCAGGATTTGCAGGCCATCCTGGGTAAGTCGGGTTCAGAGAGCGAATAACCGGGCAGGGCAAAACAAAAATAGTCTGAATGTTCAAGTCCGGTTTTATTACCGGCATAAAAAAACCCCGCCTTAGCGGGGTTTTTTATTACGTTTAACTTAAGCCTGTGGCTGAGTTACAACGTCTTTGATGCCTTTAACATCGATTTCTACGCGACGGTCCGGAGACAGGCAGTCGATCAGGGCATTACGGCCTTTCACGCTGTCACAGGTGTTGCCGGTAACTGGGTTAGATTTACCCATGCCACGTGCAGAGATCTTGTTAGAAGGAATACCTTTAGATACCAGGTAATCTACGACTGACTGAGCGCGTTTCTCAGACAGTTTCTGGTTGTACTGCTCTGAACCGATGCGATCGGTGAAGCCCAGTACGACAACGGAACCATCTTTAGGATCCATTGAGCTCAGCTGGCTGTACAGCTGATCCAGAGCCTGCTGGCCTTCTGGCTTCAGGGTAGATTTGTTAAAGGTGAACAGAACGTCAGACTTCAGGGTGAAACGCTTGGTTTCAACAACTGGAGCTGGTGCTGGAGCAGGAGCCGGAGCTGGTGCAGCGACATCATCCTGACCGAAGCGGTATGAAACGCCTACGCTCAGCATGCCGTTGTCTGGACGAGTACCAACGGTCTGTGCATCACCGATGTTGTTAACCCACTGGTAATCCAGACGGGTAGCCCAGTTTTTGGTCAGCGCATATTCAACACCAACAGCAGCCAGCGGAGAAACGCCGGTGTCGTGGTCGCTGATGCGGCCAGTAGTTGGGTTAGTCTGCGTTGCATCTGCACGCCATACCATGCCGCCCAGACGAGTATACACGTCCAGGTCGTCATTGATTGGGTAGCTCAGTTTAGCAGCCAGCTGTACGCCCTGTGCTTTGAATGCGCCGTTAGTCACATTGCCTTTATTAGGCATGCGGCCCAGCCAGTCATAGCCCATCTCGAAGCCCAGGTATGGGTTTGCCTGATAACCAACGAACGCACCTGCGCCCAGCTGGCTTTCATGAGTTGGACCGTCATTGTTCTCGTAACCGTTACCGTAGTAACCAGTGTCGTGATACTGAGACCAGCCCAGTTTAGCACCGGTGTACCAGGTGTTATCTTTCGGAGCGGCCTGCGCTACGGTAGCGAAGCCAGCCAGTGCCACTGCAATTGCGATAGCTGTCTTTTTCATTTTGCGCCTCGTTATCATCCAAATAGGCAATGAGCAAAAAGGTTGCTCTTGGTTTAAATCCTTCGCCGGGTCAAAACGCTCGCTTATGACTCTACCGCAAAAAACGGAGGTTATTGAGCACCCTGGCGAGCTAAAGTCTACAACGAGATTGGAAACTTACAAGTATGATGTGAGGCGCTTCTGTAAAGAAACAGCGATTTATACATAATTTCTAACAATTAGAGTGGCCGTATTGTCGCGGTAAAAAGGCCCAAAAACCCGCTAAACCATTGTCACAGCTCGAACTAACAGAATCAGTGGTTTAGCGGCGACAGATAAGAAAAATAGCTTGGGAAACTTCTGATTTTTACTTAATGAAACAAATCCGACTGAATTTTTATGGAACTTTGTGGTCTCAGAGGCGCTTCCGATGTTCCGCTTGCCCGTAAAATCAAACCCAGCGCTTCACCCTCAGCGGCCGCATTTTCGAGTTGACGTCGCTCATCTTCATCCAAATCGTACGGAATCCATGCCAGAACGACACTGTAATTTCCTGTACGCAACGCCTTAACCATCGCTTCGACGGCATTCAGACGTTCAGAATCGGCGATATGCATACTTTTATCCAGTGGTAATCCCGATTCCTGCAGCCAGGTGCGATTCAGTTTATGCGCCGGTGTTAACCACAACTGCCAGCGAGACTGCTGACTGAGCTGCTGCAATAACGGCAACAGCATCATCTGCATCATACCGGGCTGCTCGCTGTAACGTAACTCAGTAATTCCACCACCCTGAGAGGCCGGAACGGAAGTGGACGCATAATGATGAGCATAGCGTGCATTATCAGGAGGTTGTGTTCGCATAAGTTAATCACCAGCAGTGGACTGTATGAATATACAGTACTGTCATCCTGGATAAAGATCAACCCAAATTTCTGAAAACGCCTCGCAAAAACGCGACAAGATTAGTTGAAGCACTATTTATTCATTGAACCCGCTGACGCTTTTTTTTATCTTCTAATTACCTGATACCCAAGGTAATTTAAGAGATATTTCTTACATGGAGGTGGTGCAATGCAAAAGGTGAATCCGGTCGTAGAGCGCTCCAGAGCGCACCTGGCCCCGTTGGGAACCATAGAGTCCCGTACCCAGTTTGGAGGATACGCGCTGGCTGTTGAAAGTGTGGTTTTTGCCTTAATAAATAAAGACGAACTCTATCTGCGTGCCAGTGAACCTTTGCGGGAATACATTACTGATCGTCCGCTGCAACCCCTGATTTTTCGTAAGAGAGGCAGGATGGTGAGCCTCAATTATTTTCGGGTTGATGAAGCGTTATGGCGCGATCCTGACCATCTGCTGGCGCTCTCAGCGGCCTCTTTAGAAACGGCGCAGCTGGAGTTACAGGACAGACAATCCTCTCCACGACTGAAAGATCTGCCGAATCTCAGCGTACGTATGGAGATGATGCTGTACGAGGCGGGCGTCATGACCGTCAATCATCTCTATCAGATGGGGGCCAAACAGTGCTGGCTGAAGCTGAAAGCGATCAACCAGCACGTTGGGTTTCAGACCTTACTGGCGCTGCAGGGGGCGATCACGGGCCATCATGCCGCCGCGCTACCGCTTGCCACCCGGGCCGAGCTGAATGCGTGGTTCCAGCGCACGCTTTTGTCTAACCCCAATCTTAGAGGCGGCGAAGGCTAATCAGTAATGAGCGTGCGGCGCAGGCGAGCCACATCGGGCATTAAGGCCACCAGCAGACCGAGTTGCTGGAGCACCAGCGGCGCACGTGTATCCGCATCTGCGGCGAGTTGGCTGATGCGCTGGGCCAGCTGCTGGCGCATTGTCTCAACATGTTCATCGCTGACCACGTCCGTCTGGAGCACATCCTCAACGTAGCAAACCGTATCATCCAGCAAGGCCAGTAGTTCCGGCGCGGTAATTTTATCGCGGTGGGCACCCAGCGCAGAAATGTAGCTCAGGAATGAGTGGTTAGAGCAAAGCAGTTGAAAAGCCGACTCACGTAGCTGCTGGCTGGTACGACTTTCACTACTCATATTTGAAACCACCGACGCCAGCTCAGCATCTGCATTATGCGCATCCCGGCGGGCAATGCGATAGGCGAGACGGTTATCCTTGCCCTGATGATACTGCTCCATGATCGCATCCAGATAGCGGCAGTTCGCTTTCAGGGTTCGTTCTGCGACCGCCGGTAACTGACGAAAGCGCCAGTCAGGCCAGATAAACGCGACAGCCAGCCACGCCAGACCACAGCCGAGTAGGGTATCCACTACCCGTGGCAGGGCGACCTCAAAGCCTTCACCTAACAGGTTAAAGCAGAGCAGCACCAGCAGAGTGATAAACAGCGTGGCCTGCGCATACTGCACCTGCCTGAAAGCGAAGAACAGCACGCCAGCAATCACAATCAGGATTAACTGACCTTCAATGGAGGGCACCAGCCATAAAACCGGCAGGCCAATCGCAATCCCTGCCAGCGTTCCGCCGATGCGCAAGGCCAGTCGTCGCTGCGTGGCGTTGTAGTTTGGCTGGCAGACAAACAGGCTGGTCAGCAGAATCCAGTACCCCCGCTGCAGTCCGGTGATCTGAATAAAACCATAGCCAATACAGAGCACCACTGACATGCGAACCGCATGCCGGAACAGCGCCGAAGAGGGAGAGAGATGACGGCTGAAGCGCAACCGGATATCACTCCAGCCACTTAATCCTTCGCGTGACAGCACATTATCACTGTGCTGAGGATCTTCACCGGCCAGCGTCTGTTCGGATTCAATAGAGGCGAGCTGAGCGTCAATGGCGCGCAGGTTACGCAGCAGCCAGAACAGTGCACGGGTGTGGGTCGCCTCAGGCTCATGCTGCTCAAGACGTTCTATCGCTTTTTGTAATCGTTCAAACGCACGCTCAAAGCGGCTGTCATGAACCCATCTTTCACGCATCAGAATGCAGTGCGCCAGCTGACGACAGGCCTGCGCCTGCATATTCAGCAGGCGCTGAAAGCGAAACAGAATTTCGTTATAGCGCCAGTCGCCGCGCAGCAAATGATATTGCAGATGGGAAGAGCTGGCCCGTTCGTGAATATCCTGCGCCACAAAGTAGTAGTGCAGACTGCGGCGGGTGCCGCGCGATCCGCGATCCCCACGCAGTCGACTCTGCAGTGTAGTCTTGGTCAGGTTGAGCTGCGCCACCAACTGGCTGTTAACCATCGCCGCATCGATAAACGCGGCATCATCCTGTTCGCCCGAATCCGGGTCGAAGAGATTAGCTTTGGCATCGAGGTAACGCGCCAGTTGTGAAAAACTGCCGGCCAGCTGTTCCTGAACCGGCCGGACCGGGAACATCAGATGGCCCAGCAGCGTCAGCAGGTTGTACCATAACGCGCCAAACAGCAGCAGCATCGGCTGCATATACCACTGGCTGAAGAGGCCGATGCCGAGCATGGTGTAGACCGCAATCAGCAGCGCACCAAAGGCGATGGTGGCGTAGCGCTGGCCAAGAGCACCCAGCAGAATAAAGCCCCAGGTCGAGATCGCCAGCCCGACAAAAAAGGCGAACGGATAAGGAAACAGTAACTCCACTGAAACCGAGGCGATGCAGAAGCAGAGCAGGGTAATCAGCAGATTCTTCAGACGACCGGCCAGGCGATCATCAAGATCGGCCAGCGCAGCCGCGACCACCCCCAGCGTTAAGGGAATCGTCCACTCAATCTGATGCAGCCACCAGGGAATGGCAGCGCAGCCACTCAGCGCAAACAGGATCCGTAGCAAATAACGCCACGTACTGTTGAACAAATATTTTCGCCAGCCTGGCACTGCATCCGACATCATATTAATAGCGGCGGGCATTAGCTTCGCGCGCAGCACGCGCCTCTTCTACTGACACTACCCGACGTCCAACCGGCCAGAGCGCAATAGCGGCGATCTTAAAGTTCGCAATCCCTACCGGAATACCGATGATGCTGATGCACTGCACAATGCCCACGGAGATATGCGAAAGGCAGAGCCACCAGCCGAAGAAAATCAGCCAGAAGATGTTCAGAAAGGTTCCGCCTGTATTCAGAATATGGCTCTTACTTTCAGGACGAAGCACATCAACATGCACCGCCTCGTTGCCAAACGGCAGCAGCGAGAGTTTAGTGATTTCCCAGCAGGAGCGGGTCAGCGGCAGGGTAAAAACCAGCACGACGCTGATTAACGTGGCAAACAGCCAGCTCAGGGTGGTAAAAAACCCACCCAGGACAAAATTAAGAATATTTAAAACGGTGCGCATGATCTTCTTTTCCTTTTGCATTCCGCAAGATGTGACGCCAAGTTTAGCCTGTTTTAAGGCTGGAGCGCTAAGGGTCTGACAGGTAAACTCCCCTTAATCCTGTTATCTGACGTTGGTGTCGGCGTGGAACTGAAAGCAACCTCGATGGGCAAACGGCTTGCCCAGCATCCTTACAATCGTGTTCGCCTGATGGCGGCGGGCGTCGAAGTCAGTGGCGATAAGCACGAGTATCTGATCCCCTTTAACCAGTTACTGGATATTGCCTGCAAGCGCGGGCTGGTATGGGGCGAACTGGAATTTTTGCTGGCCGATGAAAAAGTGGTTCGGCTGCACGGAACGGAATGGCAGGAGACGCAGCGCTTTCACCACTATCTGATACAGGCCTGGCAGAACTGGAGTCTGGAGATGAGCACGGTGTGCCGCGAGGTACTCCAGTCGCTACGTGATGAAATCGAGACGTTTGGCGCGCAGGATCGCTGGCTCAACCGCCATGAGTTGCAGGCGCTGAAGACAAAAATTCTCAAACAGTTCGATGCGTTGCCGATGCCGCTTATCCGCCTGAAGGATTTTCCTGACTGCCGCGAAAACTGGGCGTTTTGCCAGCGCTGGCTGGATCAGGGCGAGGTGGCCTTGCGGCAGCGAAACCGCGACTGGACTGCCGCCATGCTGACCCGCTATCAGGCGTTTTTTGCCAGCGTAGAGAGCACGCCGCTCAATCAGTCTCAGTGTGAGGCGGTGGTGAATGGCGAGGATTCTCTGCTGGTGCTGGCCGGAGCGGGCAGCGGTAAAACCTCAGTGCTGGTGGCCCGGGCAGGCTGGTTGATGCAGCGCAAGCTGGCCAGCGCTGATCAAATCCTGCTACTGGCATTTGGCCGCCAGGCCGCCGAAGAGATGAACGATCGTATCCAGTCACGCCTCTCCGCCGGTGATATTCAGGCGCGAACCTTCCATTCTCTGGCGCTGCATATTATCCGCGAAGGCAGTAACAAGCAGCCGCTTATCAGCAAGCTTGAGAGCGATGCCGATGCGCGTCGCACATTACTGATAAAGGAGTGGCGGCATCAGTGCCATGAGAAGAAGGCGATGGCAAACGGCTGGCGTCAGTGGCTGCGTGACGAACTGGAGTGGGAGTTACCGGAAGGGCCATTTTGGGAGGACGACAGGCTGGCAAACCGGCTGGCGTCACGACTGGAGCGCTGGCTCGGTCTGATGCGCATGCATGGCGGTGCGCAGGCGGCCATGATCGCAGATGTGCCGGAAGAGGTGCGGGATCTCTTCAGTAAACGCATCAAACTGATGGCACCGTTACTGAAAGCGTGGAAGAGCGCGTTAAAAGAGGAGGGCGCAGTCGATTTTTCCGGTCTGATCCACCAGGCGATTGCCATTCTGGAAAAAGGGCGGTTTATCAGTCCGTGGAAACATATTCTGGTGGATGAGTTCCAGGATATCTCGCCTCAGCGTGCCGCGTTACTCAGCGCACTTCGCCAGCAAAATAAGCGCACCGCGCTGTTTGCCGTTGGCGATGACTGGCAGGCTATCTATCGCTTCAGCGGTGCAGAGATGACGCTGACTACCGCATTCCATCACTATTTTGGTGAGGGCGACCGTTGCGTGCTGGACACAACCTACCGCTTTAACGACCGCATTGGCGATATTGCTAATCGCTTTATCCAGCAGAATCCGCAGCAGCTGGCAAAACCGCTCAACAGCGTCACCAAAGGTAATAAGAAGTCGATTTCGCTGCTGGCGGAGGATCAGCTGGAACCCTTGCTGAACAAACTCAGCGGTTACGCGAAACCTGATGAGCGCATTTTGCTGCTGGCGCGTTATCACTATCTGCGACCAGACTTACTGGATAAAGCCAGAACCCGCTGGCCGAAGCTTAATCTGGAATTTATGACGATCCATGCCAGCAAAGGTCAGCAGGCGGATTACGTCATTCTGCTGGGATTGCAGCAGGGGAGAGAGGGCTTCCCGGCGGAAGTCCGTGAGTCGATTATTGAACAGGGCCTGTTACCGCAGCCGGAAGCATTCCCGGATGCGGAAGAGCGCCGTCTGGCCTATGTGGCGCTGACGCGCGCGCGCCAGCAGGTCTTTCTGATGTTCGATAAGGCAGCGCCGTCACCGTTTGTCGATCATTTCCGCGAACTGGGCGTGCCGGTGCTGCGTAAAGCCTGATTTACTTCAGGCGATCGGCCAGATAGCGCTGATAGTCCGGGATCATAATCTCCACGCTTTGCGCAAACAGGGGCGACTGAATAATAAAGTCCGCTGTAGAGCGGTTTGTGGCGACCGGGATATTCCAGACGGTCGCCAGACGCAGTAGCGCTTTAACATCCGGATCGTGCGGCACGGCGTTAAGCGGATCCCAGAAAAAAATCAGTGCATCAATTTTTCCTTCCGAAATCAGCGCACCCACCTGCTGATCGCCGCCCATCGGGCCGCTCAGCATGGCTGTTACATTCAGGCCGGTATCGCGATTAATCAGATTCCCGGTAGTTCCGGTTGCATAGAGGATGTGCGATTCCAGCGCGGGCTGGTTTTGTTTTACCCAGTCAAGCAGGGCGGCTTTGCAGTGGTCATGGGCGACCAGCGCGATATGTTTTATGGTGCCAAGGGTACGAACAGTCTGTTCCATAAAGGCGTCCTGATAAGGCTCATGCGCAAGAAGAGAGAGCACGAGTTTACCTCTGGCCTTTCGACTCTATCAACTCATACGTAGCATTTTGACCAGTGTCAGAAATTGCTGGCGCGTGGCTTCATCGAAGCGGTGAAACCAGCGATGCAGCGAAGGCAGCTCGGCCTGGGTGGTCCAGTCCAGATCGGCGGTAAGCCGGACAGAAGAGGGGGGTACAGAAGCGGAATTTGCAAACCGGGGCACAGAGGCAACCTGGCGGGTACGGTTATAATTCAGCATCGCTTTTTCCATATCAGCGCCTGTGGTGGCCGGCAGGTGGTCACGCACGCTGATAATCTCATTACCTTTTTCATCCACCAGCTGAAAGTTCAGGCTGCGGTCAAAATGATATCGCTCCCGTTTTGTCTCCAGCGCCGGTAACCGGATGGTGATGGTTTTGGCTACTGCGGTAAACGTGACGATCATCGGCTGCGACTGATAAAAGATGACGTTCTCTTTCTGACCCTTGCGCTGCTGCTCTACCCGAAACAGAAACTGATGCTGACCACGATCCAGCTCTAAGCTGTCTGCTCCTTTGAGGAGCGAGCCTGAAATTTTTCGACCATCCAGCACCAGCAGATCGATCTGTGGATCGAGCTTCAATGTGATGGCAGAACAGGACGCCGAAACGAGGAGAGTTAATAACCCCGTTACAGCCAGCGACAGCTTCATTTCTACTCCGGTAACAGATGGTACAAAGGATGATGTGTAGCAAATTCTTACATTATGGCAGTTAATTTACATTTAAACATATTTATTCGTGCGCGGGTTCAATTAATTGCACTCAGGACTTACCCGCAAAAGAGCGCGCCAATCTACACTCAACACTGGCCTGAAAGGAGATAAACATGAACGACCAGAGAATTCGTGACGTGCTGACGCGTACCCAACGTATCGCCTTAGTCGGGGCAAGCGATCGCCCGGAACGTCCCAGTTACGGTGTGATGAAGTATCTGCTCGATCAGGGTTATGAAGTGATCCCGGTCAGCCCGAAACTGGCCGGTAAAACGCTGCTGGGGCAGCAGGGGTATGCCACCCTGGCGGATGTACCCGGCGAGATTGATATGGTGGATGTTTTCCGCAATTCAGAAGCGGCATGGGGCGTAGCGCAGGAAGCGATCGCCGTAGGGGCAAAAACATTATGGTTGCAGCTGGGTGTGATTAATGAACAGGCGGCGGTGCTGGCGCAGGATGCGGGCATGACGGTCATTATGGATCGCTGCCCGAAGATTGAAATTCCGCGTCTGGGGATAACGCGTTAAAAATTAGCGTGGCGGCAAAGCGTGCCGCCACAGATTAATGTCGCAGATGAGGTGACTGCAACTGCTGACGTACTGACGCCGCCAGTTCATCCATTGAAGGCTGCTCAGGGTGTTCAATGCTGGTCTCACCGGACAGCTGAATCTCCGCGACGTAGGTATGCACCTGATCGCCTTCTTCATCTTCCATCACCACATGATACCAGGGCGCGGTACGCAATTTCTCTTCCGCGCCAACATCTTCAATTTTAGGCTCATCTAACGAGTATTCAGGATCGACATCGACGATAACGCCCAGTACGCCGGACAGACGATGACGAACCTGCTGACCAATACCAAATTTACTGGCAATCATTGTGACCTCCGAAAAAAAGCTCTCTTACCAATATGGGGGCAGGAGCCATTTTTTCAAGTCACATCACACGGCAGGCGAAACCTTTCAGGTAGAGCCCTTCCGGATAGCTGGCGATCACCGGATGATCGGCTGCCTGACGGAACTGCTCAATAAACTGCACTTCGCGGCCCGCATCCAGTGCAGCATCGGCGATAATCTTCTGGAACAGATCGGTGGCCATCAGACCGGAGCAGGAGTAGGTCATTAACACCCCGCCCGGATTCAGCAACTGGATGGCGAGCATATTAATGTCTTTATAGCCGCGACAGGCACCCATCAACTGGCTTTTGTTTTCTACGAACTTCGGCGGATCCATGATGATCAGATCGAATTTCTCGCCACTGTCACGATAGCGGCGCAGCAGTTTGAACACATCATCACGCTCAAAGCGCGCACGGGAGAGATCCAGTTCATTCAGTTCAACGTTCTGACGGGCAACGTCCAGCGCTTCCTGGGAGGTATCCACGCTGATCACTTCTTTACAGCCGCCCATCAGCGCAGAAACCGCAAATCCGCCGGTATAAGAGAAGCAGTTAAGGACGCGGGCATCCTGCGCATAGCGACGCGTGGCGAGACGGCTGTCACGCTGATCAAGGTAATAGCCGGTTTTGTGGCCGCCCTGGATATCAACCAGCAGCTTCATGCCATGTTCTGTAATCGGCAGCAGCGGCGGTGGCAGTTCACCTGTGACGGTGCCCTGCGTCAGCTCCAGACCCTCTTTCTTACGTACGGCGACGTCAGAACGATCATAGATGGCGCAGCCAGGGAAACACTGTTGCAGAGCAGTGATGATCGCCGCACGCTGATATTCCGCACCAGCCGAGAGCAGCTGCATCACTAAAAAGTTGCCAAAACGGTCAATGGTGACGCCGGGCAAATTATCAGATTCACCGGCAATCAGGCGATAACTGTCCAGACCATCACGGGCCGCCAGCCATTTTCGCCACTGTTGCGCCTGTTCAAAACGGCGGACAAAGAAGGCGATATCAATGGATTCATCGGCCTGCCAGCTCCATACGCGGGCGCGAATCTGCGACTCAGGTGAATAAGCGGCGCGAGCCAGCCATTTACCGTTGCTGTCACAAACGTCAATGGTTTCACCCAGTTGCGCTTTTCCTTCCAGACGCGCAACGGCACCTGAAAAGACCCATGGATGGCGACGGAGCAGGGACTTTTCACGTCCCTTTGCGAGAATCAATCTGACTGTCATAGTTTGCTATGCTTACCTGAAAAAATGAGGCGCCATTGTCCGGTGGATAACGGGAAATTGCAACGAACAGCAGCAGGAGAGAATAATGTCAGCAGCCTGTTTTAAAGCATGGGTTCATGGCCGCGTTCAGGGCGTCGGGTTCCGTTACAGTACTCAGGCCGAAGCCAGGACGCTGGGCGTGCTGGGTTACGCGCGAAATCTGGATGACGGCAGTGTCGAGGTGCTGGCCTGGGGCGAGGCTGAGCAGGTCGATGCGCTAATCGGCTGGCTTAAAGCGGGCGGGCCACGCAGCGCGCGCGTTGATAAAGTTCTGGTGGAGCCGCACCAGCCCGCAGAGCCGCCCCGCGATTTTAGAACCGGTTAATTAAAGACATTTCGCCGGTTTAGGCAGACCGGCGATTTTCGTCGCCTGTTTAGCCGGCCCTTCAGGGAACAGGCGGAACAGGTAGCGGCTGTTGCCTTTCTCTTCGCCATACTTCTGCGCCATCGCCTTTACCAGCATCCGAACGGCGGGTGAGGTGTTAAATTCCAGATAAAATGCGCGCACAAAATGGACCACTTCCCAGTGTGCCTCGGTCATGGTGAGACCTTCCAGTCGGGCAATGTGTGCCGCCAGCGCTTCACTCCAGTCGTCGGTACTCTTCAGATAGCCTTCGGCATCGACGGCGATTTCGTTACCGTTAAAATTCACGTGATGTCCTCTCTGTAAATGACGGCGCAGTTTAGCAAACCTGGCAGGCAGTAAAAGCAAAAACCCCGCAGAAGCGGGGTTTTACAGGCTGACTGTCATTGCCGTTTAGTTGCTGCGGGCAAAACCCAGCAGGCTCAGCAGGCTGACGAAGATGTTATACAATGAAACATAGAGGCTGACCGTCGCGCGGATGTAGTTGGTTTCACCACCATGAATGATGTTGCTGGTTTCCCACAAAATCGCACCGGCAGAAAACAGAATAAACAGGGCGCTGATAGCCAGATGCAAGGCAGGCAACTGCAGGAAGATGTTGGCGACCACCGCAACCAGCAGCACCACAAAGCCTGCCATCATCATGCCGCCCAGGAAGGACATATCACGACGAGTGGTCAGCACGTAGGCTGAACAGCAGAAGAACACCAGCGCCGTACCGCCCAGCGCCAGCGCGATCACGTCGCCCATGCCTGCGGTTAAGAAGGAGCTCAGGATAGGACCCAGGCAATAACCCAGGAAGCCGGTAAACGCAAACGCGGCCAGAATACCCATCGGGCTGTTAGCCAGACGGTAGGTTAAAAACATCAGTCCATAGAAGCCGACCAGCATCAGGATTAAGCCAGGCGCAGGCAATGCCAGCAAGGTGCTGGCTGTCGCCGTGACGGCCGAGAAGGCCAGGGTCAGTCCCAGCAGAAAATAGGTATTACGCAGAACTCTGTGCGTTGACAGCAATGATGACTGCGATGAGGTGACAATTCTTTCCATGTTGCGCTCCTTTAAGCAGAACACTAATAAGCAGATCGTTAAATATGTGCCGAGAATACGCAGGCCATTAAGGAGGGAAAAGGCGTTTTACCCTTCTTTACGCGCTAATCTGCTAATTGTTTGAGCAGAGTGGCGATTTTGACACCAAAAAATCACAATCTGGCTGTTTTTCAGGCGAATAAACAGATAGATGCTTTACATCCCTAAACGGGGTGTTTATAGTGCGCGTCATTGCGGAGGGGTGGCCG
>NZ_JBXUHX010000013.1:17255-142511 GCF_058148845.1 Pantoea sp. RCC30.1
GAGCGGCTTAAGGCAGCGGTCTTGAAAACCGCCGATGGGAAACCATCCGAGAGTTCGAATCTCTCCTCCTCCGCCACTTTATCTGCCACGAGCAATAAAGCGGTAAAAATCAATAATTTTGCCGATGCAGTACAGTTTCAAAACGGAGGGGTGGCCGAGCGGCTTAAGGCAGCGGTCTTGAAAACCGCCGATGGGAAACCATCCGAGAGTTCGAATCTCTCCTCCTCCGCCACATTTTACAGGCCAGCACTCAGTGCTGGCCTGTTTCGTTTCTGCCGTTCCTGTTTCTTCCTCCTGTCCGAAAAAAGCGCGCCTCTGCTGATGACGCGCGGCTGTGCATTCATCTGTCCGATGCATCTCTGCTATAGTCCACTCACTGTTTTTGCAAACATCTGGCGCTTTTCTGAGGCGAGCTGAGTTACACTGTTAAATACATCGCTCTGAGGCGAGCTAATCGGTTGATAGCCAGAGTGTTTCTTTACTGAATAAATGGAATAGGCACAATGATCAAGAAACTGAGTCTTTGCGCATTGTCAGTGCTCGCTGCATTGCCGGTCGGAACGGTAGCATTTGCTGCTGAGGGTGATATGCAGCTGCAACAGGTGCTGATGTTGAGTCGTCACAATCTGCGTGCGCCACTGGCCGATAATGGCAGCGTGCTGGAGCAGTCCACCAAAAAAAGCTGGCCGCAGTGGGATGTTCCCGGCGGACAGCTGACCACCAAAGGTGGCGTGCTGGAAGTCTACATGGGTAACTACACCCGTCAGTGGCTGGCACAGCAGGGCCTGGTGAAGAACGGCAGCTGTCCTGACAGCAATAACGTCTTTGTTTACGCGAACAGCCTGCAGCGTACCGTTGCCACCGCCCAGTTCTTTGTCAATGGCGCCTTCCCTGGCTGTGACGTCGCGGTCACTCATCAGGATGAAATGGGTTCCATGGATCCTATCTTCAATCCGGTCATCACAGACGGCAGCGATGCATTCAATAAGAAAGCACTGGCCGCGATGGCTGCTGCGAATGAAAAACTGTCGCTGAAGCCTGCCTTCCAGCGGCTGGAAAAGATTGTCGACTACAAAGCATCGCCTGCCTGCAACAATAAAAAGCAGTGTGATCTTAGCAGCGGCCAGAACACCTTCAGCGCTGAAAACGGTAAAGAGCCGACTGTCAGTGGCCCGCTGAAAGTGGGTAATTCCCTGATGGATGCCTTCACGTTGCAATATTACGAAGGCTTCCCGCTGGATCAGGTTGCATGGGGCCAGATCAAAACGCCTGAACAGTGGAAAGAGCTGTCTGCGATCAAAAATGGTTATCAGGACTCATTGTTCACCAGCCCGGACGTTTCCCGTGAAGTGGCTGCACCGCTGGTGGATTACATCCGCAGTCAGTTAGTGGATCAGGACAAAGCCAACGCGCCGAAAATCACGCTGATGGTCGGCCATGACTCGAACATTGCCTCACTGCTGAGCGCACTGCAGGTTAAGCCTTATGAACTGCCTGATACTTACGAAAAAACGCCGATTGGCGGTCAGGTTGTTTTCGAACGCTGGCATGATGCGAAAAATGATAAAGACCTGCTCAAAGTCGAGTACGTCTATCAGACCGCCGATCAGCTGCGCAACGCGGACGTGCTGAGCCTGAAGAACCCACCGAAGCGCGTAACGCTGCAGCTGGCGGGTTGCGAGACCGATGCCAACGGCTATTGCAGCTGGGATCAGTTCTCTCAGGCGCTGAACGCTGCGCTGCAGGGTACGCCAATGCAGCCAGCGGCGGCACCACAACCAGCAGCAGCGCAGTCTGACGACGACAGTGCGAAAGCTGCAGCAACGCATGATGCTGCTGCGGATAAAGCTGAAGCGGATAAAGCGACCGCAGCCAAAGCGAAAGCTGAAGCCGACAAAGCCGCCGCTGATAAAGCAAAAGCGGACAAAGCGGCAGCGGATAAAGCCGCCGCTGAAAAGGCAAAAGCGGACAAAGTGGCAGCGGATAAAGCGAAGGAAGACAAAGCAGCCTCAGCCAGTGGCGCGAAAGCCTCAACTGACCAGGCTAACGCTGCGAATACGCCTGCAGCTGCGCACACCGGCGAATCTAAGTCACCGGCTGTGGCAACACAGTAATCGCGCTATCCGGCCGATAATAAAAAACCCCGTCGAGACGGGGTTTTTTATGGCTGAAGGGCGATTAACCCGCTACAACAACCAGTTTCTGGTTAGCAAACTCTTTGATACCCAGATCAGAAAGCTCACGACCATAGCCTGAACGTTTCACACCACCAAAAGGCAGTTCCGCTGAGGTATCGCTCTGCGAGTTGATAAACACCATACCGGTTTCAATGGCGGAAGCCAGTTTACGACCGCGAGCAGTATCCCGCGTCCAGACTGAGCCACCCAGACCGTAGTGCGAGTCGTTTGCCAGCGCCACAGCCGCATTATCGTCACCCACGACATAAATCTGCGCCACAGGGCCGAAGAACTCCTGATAATAGGCAGGGTTGTCCGGGGTAATGCCAGTGAGAATGGTTGGCTGATAGAAACAACCTGCACCTTCAACCGCTTTACCGCCCGTCACCAGTTTTGCGCCATTAGTGACCGCTTCGTCTACCTGTTTCACCAGACGGTCACGCGCGTCAGCGGAAGAGAGCGGGCCAAGGGTGGTCTTCTCATCCAGTGGATCGCCCAGCGTGGCAGAACTCAGCGCGGCGCTGAACTGGCTGATAAAGCGATCGGCAATCTTCTCATGCAGGATAAAACGTTTTGCGGCGGTACAGACCTGACCGCAGTTGCTGAGGCGCGCCTGCACGCCCTGACGGACGGCTTCGTCGAGATCGGCGTCATCCAGCACCACAAACACGTCATTGCCGCCCAGTTCCAGCGTCGATTTCTTCAGATGCTTACCGGCCTGCTCAGCCACGGCGCTGCCTGCACGCTCAGAACCGGTCAGGGCGACACCCTGAACACGATCATCAGCGATCAGATCGGCGACCTGATCGGTGGAGATGAACAGGTTAGTCCATGCCCCTTCCGGCGCACCCGCTTCACGAACCAGCTTTTCAAAGACATCGGCACAATGCGGCACAATGTTGGCGTGTTTCGCCAGCACCGGGTTACCCAGCGCCAGGTTAGGAGCCAGCACGCGCATCAACTGATAGTAAGGAAAGTTCCACGGCTCGACGGCGACTAACACGCCAATCGGGTGATACTCAACCCAGGCTTCGCCCAGCTCACTGGGATAGGACTGCGGTTGCAGAATACGTTCCGCATTCTCTGCGTAGTAGCGGGCAATCTGTGAACAGATTTTCACTTCGCCACGGCTCTGACCAATCAGTTTACCCATCTCTTTACTGGCGATGGTGGCCAGTTCTTCCGCGCGGCTATCAATCAGGTCAGCCAGTTTTGTCAGTACCTGCAGACGTGGCTGAATATCACCTTTGCTCCATGAAGAATGGAAAAGACGATCGGCCACTTCGAGGGCATGGCTGACGGCGGCTTCATCGTGTGATGGCCAGCTTTTCAGCAACTGGTTGTTTGCGGGATTAATGCTTTGATAGGAAGACATAGCGTACTCCTTGGTGATCTAAAAAAATGGGGGCGGGAAAGCCCCGCCCCTGAATCAGACGTTCTTGCGTTCTACGGGCTTGTCATCCCAGGTCAGTAGATCTTTATCGGTTTTTTCAAAGGCACGAATCAGCACGTCATCACTGCCTTGCTGACGCCAGATCTCTTCTGCCAGTTTTTCATCGTAATTGGCCACTTCGAAAATGGCCTCAGCAATTTCAGGGGAGGTATGACGCAGACTGGCCCATTCGCCAACGTGATGTGCTTTCGATTGTTCAGTAGACATACTTTTCTCCTTTGATTAAATCAGTCCTGCAGTTTGACTGTCAGTCCGGCAACATGTTCACCCTGAAAACGGGCGATGTTGAGTTCTGCTTCAGTAGGCTGACGCGAACCGTCGCCGCCCGCCAGTGTGGTGGCCCCATAAGGCGTGCCACCGCGAACCTGTGAAATATCGAACAACTCTTTGGTTCCGTAGCCGATAGGCACAATCACCATGCCGTGATGCGCCAGGGTGGTCCAGACTGACGTAATAGTCTGTTCCTGACCGCCGCCGGTGCCGGTTGAGGTAAAGACGCTGGCAACCTTGCCAAACAGCGCGCCAGACGCCCAGAGACCGCCAGTGCGATCCCAGAACGTTCGCATCTGCCCGGCCATGTTGCCAAAGCGGGTCGGGGTGCCAACGATAATCGCGTCATAGTGCGGCAGCACCTCAGGCGTAGCTTCAGCTGCCTGCTGATCGGTTTTGCCGCCCACCTGTGCAAAGCGATCCGCCTCCATCGTTTCTGGTACCCGCAGGATATCCACTTCCGCGCCGGGAACCCGACGAGCGCCTTCTGCAACCGCGTTCGCCATTGTTTCAATATGTCCGTACATCGAGTAGTAGAGCACCAGAATCTTGGCCATAAATCTCTCCAGGTGTTTTTGACGGTTTTTGACATCCAGGAAAAGTATAGAAGAGCTTTCGTTTTACGCAGGTGAGGCTGAAGCCGCAGCGGAGGAGTCGGGCAATAAATCTGCAGCTAATCGATTGTATGTCGACAGAGTGTTCGTTCTTTAATCAAATTGCTGGTGATTACTCTGTTGCGAAATGTGACTGCGGGACGACTTAAAGCAGAATCTGGCTATTATTTAAGCATGGGCTGAATTCGGCTTCGGCCCTCTGTATTTCATTCTTATTTATCGCACTACGCGACAGGAGCAAATCATGACGACACATCGTGGAGGTTCAGGAAATTTTGCTGAAAACCGTGAACGTGCCGCAGAAGCGGGACGTAAAGGGGGGAAAAACAGCGGTGGTAATTTCAAAAATGATCCGCAGCGTGCCGCGCGTGCTGGTGAAAAGGGCGGACGCAGCAGTCCTAAAAAAGCGGACGCATAGCCTCACACTGCCGCCGGTTCAGACCGGCGGTGAACGTCATTGCTTTTCTACCTCGCTCTCCCCACAATATCGTCCAGACCCATCATCAGGTGAATTATGTCGGACACACTCCGCGGTTTAACCCTGCGCCTGACGCGGCAGGAACTGGTATTACTTTTTATCACCATGATCTGGGGCGGCACCTTCCTGGTAGTGCATCGTGCGATGCAGCACTCCGGCCCGTTCTTCTTTGTCGGCCTGCGTTTTGCCACCGCCGCGTTGCTGCTGGCACTGTTTTTCCGCCGTTATCTGGCTGGAATGACCTGGCTGGAGGTGAAAGCAGGCGCGCTGATTGGCCTGTCGATCGCCGGAGGTTATGGCCTTCAGACCTGGGGAATGCAGACCATCTCCAGCAGCCAGTCCGCTTTTCTCACCGCCCTCTATGTTCCGGTGGTACCGTTGTTGCAGTGGCTGTTTTTACGCCGTCCGCCGGGCTTGATGTCGTGGCTGGGGATTGTGCTGGCCTTTACCGGCTTGCTGCTGGTGGCCGGGCCGCAGGATGGCCGCATTAGCCTGAATGCCGGTGAAATAGCGACGCTGCTCAGCACGCTGGCGATTGCCGCCGAGATCATCTTAATCAGCCGCTATGCCGGTCAGGTCGATGTACGCCGCGTGACGCTGATCCAGCTGGCGGTGGCGTCACTGTGTGCCTTTGTGCTGATGATCCCTAACGGAGAGACGGTGCCCGCGATCTCAACACCGCTGCTGCTCAGCGCGCTGGGGTTGGGTGCGGCCAGTGCGCTGATTCAGGTCACCATGAACTGGGCACAACGCAGCGTTTCGCCGACCCGTGCCACAGTGATTTATGCCGGAGAGCCGGTATGGGCTGGCGTGGTAGGACGTGTTGCGGGTGAGCGCCTGCCTGCGCTGGCGTTGCTGGGTGGGGCGCTGATCGTCTGCGGGGTAATCGTCAGTGAGCTGCGGCTGAAACGAAAAAAAGCGGTGCAGCCTGCTGCCACACCGCTGAAGTAGTCAGCCCTGCTGTCGCGCCAGCGGCTTATCCTGCTGCGCCGCGCTGCGTCGGCGCAGAATCGCATTTAGGATAATCGCGCCAAAGGTGGCCGTACCGATCCCGCCCAGCGTGAAAGAGCCGATTTTCAGCGCGAAATCCCCTGCACCAAGAACCAGCGTGGTAGCGACCATAATCAGATTGCTGTTCTGACCTAAATCGACATGGTTCTGCACCCAGATGCGTGCGCCTGCCACCGCAATCAGTCCGAACACCACAATGGATGCGCCGCCGATTACCGGGGCCGGAATGGTGTGGATCAGCGCACCAAACTTCGGCGAGAAACCGGCAAGGATAGCGATGATGGCTGCGGCAACAAATGCCAGCGTGGAGTAGACTTTGGTCACAGCCATCACGCCAATATTCTCGGCATAGGTCGTCACGCCACTGCCGCCGATAGAGCCAGAGAGGATGGTTGCCAGGCCATCGCCGACAAAAGCCCGTCCCATGTAAGGATCGAGGTTCCGGCCAGTCATGCCCGCCACCGCTTTCAGGTGTCCGAGGTTTTCAGCCACCAGAATGATCGCCACCGGCGCGATCAGCACCATCGCCTGCAGATCAAAAGTCGGTGCGGTGGTGTGCGGCAGACCAAACCAGGCAGCCTGTGACAGCATCGTAAAATCGACCGGCTTGCCCAGTCCGAGACCGTTGGTCAGAATCGCATAGATCGCCCACGCCAGAATCAGGCCGACCAGAATCAACAGACGCTGAATCATCCCGTGGGTAAACACCGCCACCAGACCGATACAGAGCACGGTCATCACCGCGACCCAGCTGTCGAATGAAGAGGCGGAGACGCTGTGAACCGCGATTGGAGCCAGATTCAGCCCGATCGCCATCACCACCGCGCCGGTCACCACCGGCGGCATCAGGTTTTCGATCCAGCGCGTGCCTGACTTCATCACCACCAGCCCTATCAGCGTGTAAAGAACACCACAGGCGATGACGCCGCCCAGTGCCACGCTGAGATTTGGATTCAGTCCCTGACCACTGAAGCCGGTTACCGCAATCACCACGCCAACAAAGGCGGCGCTCGACCCGAGATAGCTGGGCACCCGACCGCCGGTAATAAAGAAGAACAGCAGCGTGCCAATACCCGAGACCAGAATCGCCAGATTGGGATCCAGCCCCATCAGCAGCGGCATCAGCACCGTTGCGCCAAACATCGCCACCGCATGCTGTAAACCCAGCACCAGCGTTTGTCCCAGAGGGAGTGTCTCATCCGGGGCGATAATACCGTTTTCTGTTAGTGCCGACTTCTTCTGCCATTGCGGAAACCAGGATCGTGCCATCGTCTACTCCAGAGCGTTATGAATGCCGGTGAGTTACAGGGAAGCGTTAACAGGCATCCTGCCGCATCAGGGGATGGTATCCCCGGTCAAACCAGGCCAGGCCGTGGGTGTCGTCATTGCGCACTAAGCCCACGACCTCACAGAACAGCGTGTCATGTGTGCCGACACTGACAATCTGCGTAATACGACAGTCAAAAGAGGCGACTGCGCCGCTCAGCACCGGCGAGCCGGTCACGGCCGTCGACCACTCAGCGGCAATAAAACGGTCAGCCATGGGCGTTTTTCCGCCGAACAGATTGGAGAGCGCTTCGTGTCCCGCCGCCAGCGTATTGACGCAGAGTTGCATGTTTTCGCGGAACATCGGGTACACCGAGGCAGAGCGGTTCAGGCAGACCAGCAGCGTCGGCGGCGAATCGGTGACGCTGCAAACTGCAGAGGCGGTAAAGCCTGCGCGTCCGGCCGGGCCTTCTGTCGTGATGATGTTGACCGCAGCACCCAGCCGCGACATCGCATTACGAAACTCAGTTTTCTCAACGGCTGGGGTAAGGGTTTCCAGGCTCATAGTGTTCTCCGCGAAAGGGTTAGCCGGCGACGCGCTGCAGCGGCTGCACGTCATCAGTCTGATCCAGCCACTGCAGCAGCAGGGCATTAAAGTTTTCAGGGTCGGTGACGCTCATGGCGTGGCCGCCCCAGGCCATCATCTGTTCAGTGGCGTTAGGCAGCGCCGTGGCCAGCTCGGTTGAGCAGCTCCACGGCACCAGCAAATCGTCCTGGCTGGCAATCACCAGCACCGGTTGCGGAATTGCGGCGGGCCGTACGCTGAAGTCGGCGCTCATCAGGGCATGCAGCCGTCGCATCAGGTTTTCCATCCCCTGAAAATGCGTGACGTGATGGCTATCTTCCTGCTCCAGACGCGTCTGATGCTCGGCCATCCACTCAGCAGGATAGAGAAACAGCGGCTGAGCGCGGACGAAAGCCTCGACGCCGACATTGAGCAGCAGATCCTGCCGCACCTGAAAGCAGCGGCGGGTATGCGGATGCAGCGTCAGCCAGCCGTTGATCACTACGATCCGTTCGATCCGATCCGGATAATCCAGCGCCAGCTGCATTCCCACCAGACCACCCAGCGCGTGGCCGATCAGGCTGAAGCGCAGGATGCCGTTTTGCGCCAGCGCGTCGGCCAGCTCAGCCGCCATCATCGCCATGTTGTAGCCTTCCGGTAAGCTGTCCGCGCTGCGACCAGTGCCTCGCTGGTCATAGAGCACGACCCGATAGCGTGCCGTCAGGGCCGCCAGCTGCGGCTGCCAGAAACCCGCCACGCCGCCCAGACCGGAAGAGAGCACCAGTGTCGGTGCCTCGGGATTTTGCAGGCCCAGAATATCCAGCTGCATCAGACCTCCGGCTTGCCGATGTGTGCCACGCTGGCGATCTCAATCAGCGCGTCAGGCTTGACCAGCCCGCACTGAATGCAGAAACGGGCAGGCTTTTCACCGGGGAAGTATTCGGCATAAACCTGATTCACCGCGGTGTAGTTCGACCAGTCGGTGATGAAGATCGAGTTAAATGTCACATCGGCCATGCTGCCACCGGCGGTCTCAATCACCTTTTTAATCGTTTCCAGCACGTGGCGGGTCTGCGCGGCGGCATCACCCACATGCACCACATTATTGTCACCATCAAACGGCAGCGTACCCGAGACATAGACCACGCCATCCGCCAGCGTGCCGGGGACAAACGGGGCGATAGGTGTGGTGGTGCCCGGCGGAACAATAATACTTTTCGGCATTGCGACGTCCTCTTAGTGGATTAGCGGGTATTCAGGCTTTCGCAGAAGGTATCGACATCCGATACCCAGCCAAAAAAGGTTTCGATATTGAACAGCGCTGCCTGCTGAGCAAAAGGCGGGCCAGCCTGATAAGTGGCGTCTTCCAGCACCACGCCGAAGTACTCCAGGAAGAAGCCGTCGCGCAGCGTTGATTCCACACAGACGTTGGTGGCGATGCCGGTGAAAATCAGATGACGGATCCCGCGACTGCGCAGCATGCTGTCGAGCGGGGTGTTATAGAAGCCGCTGTAGCGTGATTTTGGCAGCACGATGTCACCGGGTTGTGGCTTAAGCTCATCGACCAGCGCGTAATCCCAGCCGCCTTTCGACAGCAGTGAACCCTGCAGTTCAGGCCGTTTACGCATGGTTTTCAGCGCATTCGATTTGTGGAAGTTGGGAGAACCGGCGCCACCGGCTTCAACATAGTCACTGTCCCAGCCATTCTGGAACCAGATGATCTGAACGCCGGCCGCACGGGCCGCCGTCACTGCCTGATGGATCTTCGCTATTACCGGTTTGGTAGCGGAAACATCGAAGCCGGCCAGGTCGAGGTAGCCACCTTCGGTGGCGTAGGCGTTCTGCATATCCACGACAATCAGCGCCGTCTGGCCAGGCGGAAAGGCTATCGGCTCTGGCCGCGCCGGCAGTTCAACCTGCGGGACATCCGGCGTGTGGGCACAATAAACGGTACTCATTATGCTACCTCCTGCTGTGCATCGAGCAGGGCGCTGCGACAGGCCATCAGCGGCTGAATGTGCTGACCGAAGTTCTCAATACCTTCCAGGAAATCATCAAAGGTCAGCAGCACGCCGTGAGTGCCCTCAACCTGCGCCACTTCATCCAGCATCCGCGCCACGTTGGCATAAGAGCCTACCAGGGTGCCCATATTGATATTGACGGCCGAGGTCGGATCCGCCATCTGGCGCACATTGGTGTCGCTGCCTGATTTGGTGTCCTGCTGACTCTGGGTGGTGAGCCACGAGAGTGCTTCTTCATCCGCACCGGCTTTGTAGTGTTCCCACTTAGTCCGCGCTTCTTCATCTGTTTCAGCTGCAATGATCATAAACAGCACATAGGAGCCGACATCGCGGCCCGCTTTTTCGGCGGCCTGCTTCATGCGAATCGAGGTCGGGCTGAACGCAGAAGGCGTATTCACGCCTTTGCCGAAGCAGAAGTTGTAATCGGCGTGCTGGGCGGAGAAGGCCATACCCGCATCGCTCTGTCCGGCGCAGATCACCTTCATCGGGCGCTGCGGCTGCGGACTGACGCGGCAGTCGTTCATGGTGAAGAACTCACCTTTAAAGTCCGATTTTCCGGTGCCCCACAGGTCGCGCAGCACAGTAACGTACTCGGTCAGATAAGCGTAACGGCTGCCGAAGTACTCATCGCCCGGCCACATTCCCATCTGCTCATATTCTGGTTTCTGCCAACCGGTCACCAGGTTAACGCCGAAACGACCGCCTGATATGGAATCAATAGTGGATGCCATGCGCGCCACAATCGCCGGTGGCAGCGTCAGGGTGGCCGCGGTGGCGTAGATCTCAATACGTGATGTGACCGCAGCCAGGCCTGCCATCAGGGTGAATGACTCCAGGTTATGATCCCAGAACTCTGTTTTTCCGCCGAAGCCGCGCAGTTTGATCATCGAGAGCGCAAAGTCGAAGTGGTAATGCTCTGCTTTCAGCACGATGGCTTTGTTCAGTTCAAAGGTCGGCATGTATTGCGGCGCATTGGACGAAATCAGCCAGCCATTGTTACCAATCGGAATAAAGACGCCTATCTTCATGTGAAACCTCGTTGCGATGGGGGAAAGGTGTTTCACGCGCGGCACTGCATCCTGCTACGTCCCTGTGGGCTGCGCTCAGTCACAATTCTGCAAACTGCGTGCCACATTTTTTATTGTCTTAAATAACAAAGAGTTAAAAATAACCCAAAAGAGTTATGTGGAGTGACGGGTCCATTTCAGACCATATGGTCAAAATTCGCTGCACGTTTTGCATGCAGGCTGAGCAAAAAAGGTGCAGGGCCCGGATTGGGCAGCGATGAATCCCTTTGCTATGATGCGCTGACACCAGATGGATGAGGTAAACGTGTGAATACCGATGAAAAAAAGCCAACGCGTCGTTCGCGTGCGGTCGCAGCGAAGCGGGCCGCCATACTGGAAGCGGCATTAACCTTCTTCTCACAGTTTGGCATTCACGGCACCAGCCTCGATAAGGTGGCCGAGCTGGCCGATGTCTCTAAAACTAATCTGCTCTACTATTTTCCTTCTAAAGAAGTGCTCTATGTCGCTGTGCTCAAACAGATTCTGGATGTCTGGCTGGCACCGTTGCGCGCGCTGGCGCACGATCAGGATCCGCTGGTCGCCATCCGGCGCTACATCCGGCTCAAGCTGGAGGTGTCGCGCGATCATCCTCAGGCTTCCCGGCTGTTCTGTCTGGAGATGCTTCAGGGCGCACCCCTGCTGAAAGGGGAGCTGGCGGGCGATCTCAAGCAACTGGTGGATGACAAGGCGGCCATTATTGAACGCTGGATTGATGAAGGACGGCTGGCGGGCGTACAGCCACAGCATCTGATCTTTATGCTGTGGGCCACCACGCAGCACTACGCCGATTTTGCTACCCAGGTTGAAGCCGTTACCGGTCAGACGCTCAGCGATCCGGCGTTTTTCGACCAGGCCGTTGATAACGTTCAGCGCATGATCATTGAAGGGATTCGCGTTCGCTAATTCAGGAAACATTCACTGCTCAGTAACGGAGTTAATCAATGGATTCTGTTTCGCAGTTCGTTCTGGGTGCCTCGGTCAGCGTCGCCGTGATGGGACGTCGCGTGCCGGTCTGGCAGGCCGCGCTGGTGGGCGGTGTCTGCGGCACCTTACCCGATCTCGATGTGTTTATTGACCACGGCGATGCGATACGCAACATGACTTTGCATCGCACGGAAACGCATGCGCTGCTCTGGCTTACGCTTGCATCGCCACTAATTGCCTGGCTTGTCGCAGGATTGTTTCGTCAGCGGGGGAAATGGCTGCTCTGGTGGCCCGCGATCTGGCTGGCGCTGATTACCCACCCGTTGCTCGATTTAATGACGGTTTATGGCACCCAGCTTGGTCTGCCAGTCACCGATTATCCGTTTGCCATCGGCAGCATTTATATCGTCGATCCCCTCTATACGCTGCCGCTGCTTATAGGGTTGTGCATCGCGCTCTGGCGGCGCGGTGACAAAGGTCTGCGGGGAAACCGCGTCGGACTGACGCTGAGTACACTGTATCTGGTCTGGAGCGTGATGATTCAGAGCGTAGCAGGCTGGCAGATTCGTGATTCGCTGACGGAGCAGGGCATTGCGGCCAGTAAAGTGCTGGTGACGCCGACTGCGTTTAACACGCTGGTCTGGCGCAGCGTGATTATGACGCCGGATCGCTACGGCGAAGCTTACTGGTCGCTGTTGTCGCCCTCGCGGCCGCTGCAGGTCACGTGGTATCCGCGTCACCCTGAGCTGTTCTACGCCTTCCGGGGCAGCTGGTATGCCGAACGTGTCGCCTGGTTCAGCCACGGCTTCTTCTCCCTGCGTGAGCAGGATGGGCAGACGACGATTGCCGATCTGCGCATGGGTGAAGGCGATAACTATACCTTCACTTTTGGTCTGGGCACGCCTCAGCAGCCCGATGCGCGGCCGCAGCGCTTACCTTATGAACGCCCCTCGTTGTCCGCCATTTTCTCTGCGCTGGGTGAACGTCTGTAAAAAAAGCCCGGTCAGATGACCGGGCTTTATTCATGCTGTTACCGATTAGCTGCGGCGGCGAGTACGCAGCATCCAGCCCACACCCAGCAGAGCAAACCAGAGTGGCGTGACCATCAATGCCTGGCGCGTATCTTCCTGCAGCGTCAGCAGTACCAGCACAAAGGCAAAGAAGGCCATGCAAACCCAGCACATGAACTTGCCCAGCGGCATTTTAAATGCCGATTCCGCGTGGCGCTGCGGATGCTTTTTACGGTAAGCCAGATAGCTGCACAGTATGATGGTCCAGACGAACATAAACAGAATGGCCGAAACGGTGGTCACCAGCGTAAAGACCTTCATCACATCCGGGATCAGGTAGATCAACGCCACGCCAATCAGCAGGCAGAAGCAGGAGAAAAACAGGCCGGTGGTTGGTACTGCGCGGGCAGAGAGTCGGCCAAAAGCGCGACTGGCCACACCCTGCTGTGACAGGCCATACAACATACGGCTGGTGGAGAAGATGCCGCTATTGGCGGAGGAGGCGGCGGAGGTCAGCACCACAAAGTTGACGATACTTGCGGCAGCAGGCAGACCAATCAGTACGAACATCTCAACAAACGGACTGCGATCGGCCATTACCTGGGTCCACGGCGTTACCGCCATAATCACCATCAGCGCCAGCACGTAGAACATAATCACCCGTAGAGGAATCGCATTGATCGCGCGCGGTAAGACTTTATGCGGATCGTGGGTTTCAGCGGCTGCCGTGCCCACCAGTTCAATGCCGACAAAGGCAAACACCGCAATCTGGAACCCGGCAAAGAAGCCGCTGAGTCCTTTCGGGAACATCCCGCCGTGATCCCAGATGTTGCTCAGTGCTGCCGTGCCGCCACCCGGTGAAGGATAGTGAATAGACACCAGTACGATGCCGGTCACGATCAGCGCCACAATGGCGACGATTTTAATAATCGCGAACCAGAATTCCATCTCGCCAAACAGCTTAACGGTGGCAATGTTAAGCGCCAGAAAAACTACCACGCAGAGCAGGGCGCTCATCCAGATCGAGAAGCCCGGGAACCAGAGCTGGAAATAGGCGCTGATGGCTACCACGTCGGCAATGCCGGTCACCACCCAGCAGAACCAGTAAGTCCAGCCGGTAAAATAGCCTGCCCACGGACCAAGCAAATCGGCGGCAAAATCGCTGAAGGATTTGTACTCAAGATTGGAGAGTAGCAACTCCCCCATGGCGCGCATCACAAAGAACAGCATAAAGCCGATGATCATGTAGACGAAAATGATCGAGGGGCCGGCCAGACTGATGGTTTTACCGGAACCCATAAACAGGCCGGTGCCGATAGCGCCACCAATGGCGATGAGCTGAATGTGGCGGTTGTGCAGATTGCGCTGAAGCTTATCGGGCGCGTCGTGGGCGCCTGCGGTTTCTTTATATTGATCAACCATATAATTGTCTTTCCTGTCTTGATGTTGTTTCAGCTCTGCTGGCTGTTAGTTAAGGCGTCTGCCCAAGGGCAAGTCGGATAAGATAGAGGAAGTCACCCCAAAGCCGGTAACAGTTTTTTACCTGATGTGACACCGGCCATACTCAGATGCGATCGCTACAGGCGATTCTGGTTAATCCTGCGTCAGTCTGAGTAATGATTCATCACGTTGTGTCAGGCCGACGGCGTGAAGGGCAATGTGCTTCTACACTTTTCGTTTGCTAATCATCATGCTGCAAAGGGGACTATGCGCACGCTTATCCTGTTTTTGCTGTTAATCGCGCTGGGATGGGTCAGCTTGCCCTGGCTGAAGCAGCATCTGCCGCCGCAGTTCAATCCTTTTACGCCGCTCTCTGTGACTGATCCGCCGGGCTGGATGACGCAGATTAAAATGAAAAGACTGGCCAGCGATCCCGAGGCGTGTCTGACGGTGATGCGCGGTGCTCAACAGGCGGGCTGGGTCAGCTTCAGCGAGCGTCCGGCCGTAACAGGGAATTGCCCGCTCAGCCATCCGCTGCGAATTCAGAAATTTGGGCCGGTCAGCCTCAGCAGCAGCTTCCTCGCCAGCTGTCCGATGGCCGTGGCCAGCACCATGTATGCGCTGCGCAGTCGTGAACAGACCTCCAGGGATATGCACAGCCCACTGGTACGAATTACCCATGTTGGCAGCTATGCCTGTCGTAACATTTATCACCGCACACAGGGGCGTCTTAGTGAACATGCCACCGCCGATGCCTGGGATGTCACAGGCTTTCAGCTGGCAGATGGACAGCGGCTTGAGGTCAGTCGTCACTGGCAACAGCCGGAAGAAAAAGCGGCGATGCTCCATGCACTGTGGCGTGGCGGCTGTGACGTATTTGGCAATGCGCTGGGCCCGGACTACAACGCCGCGCACGCCTCACATTTTCATCTGGGTATGCGAGGTGCAGGCTATTGCCGATAAATCATCAGGCAGGATTAAGGCCGTGTTTGGTTAAGAAATGTTCTGATGGTGACAGCAAATTCATTCCAGCGATCATCGCTGAACCTGATCCACTGCTGAAATAGTCTGTCAGCAGAGCAGCACGCTGATAAAAGGCCTTTTTTTAGTACCATTTGTTGTAATAAAACGATGCCTGCAGAATAAACCACTTGTGCAAAGTATCAGCATTGCTGGCGCCATTACGCCAGATCGCATAATGAAATCTCTTCACGATCTCTCTGGAAAAAATAAGCCAGATTAATCGTATAAATAACGAAGGTATCCTTAAGAAAATGAACGGAACTTATCGCGTCATTTATTTTCGGATAATTCAGTTGCGTGACTATCGGTAAGGTCATTAAGTGATTAAAATAGAATCACTGTTTGCGTGCTGTTGCTACAAATAGTGACCTTTGCCAGGGCTTATGTTCAGACAGAGGAGATAAGTAAATCTGACTTTCCCGAATAGGCTTTACTGAGGGCTGGTTTGCCGCAGTCTGATAAGTGGATAAAGCCTGGCAGGAGGCAAGTGATTTAGCAGAGAGTATCGCCAAAGCGGGGGGTGCAGAATATCCTTGTTTATCAGCCTATCGGTTCGCTTAAAATACTGAGGTTAAAAATTAAGGCAGGGCTGTTGCCCGAAAGCGCAGGGCATGGGCTGCGAGTCGGTTACCTGTAGTCAGAATTTCTCTTCAGCCGCAGTGCTGGAGGGCGTCGCCTGGACTTAAGGTAAAAATGACAGAAGCCCGCTTATTTCCTGACAAAAAATATGTCAACAGATCGCACCTGCCGCTTCGCTTTAGAGCGCTAATTAACGCCTTGTTTACGCATTATTTACTCAACAATAAGTAGCGCTATTCAATATTTTCAGCAGAACTTTCGGGCATAAGATAAAATTGCATTGAAGCTCAGGGATTGAAATCCTATCAGAAAAATCTTATTCTCCTGGGGTGATTGAAATTGCTGTGATCGGCCTCACATTGTAAGGGCGGAGACACTTTTTCACTTCGCTCCAACGGCAACAGGTTAAATAGGCTGTACATTTATGAAAAATTCATCCGCTGAGATAAATTAAGTTTCGTTTGCTAGTTTATTTTATCCGATGAATCCGAATGAATAATACCGGAAGAGCGAGTGAAATTAACGCTGAGGCAATATGAGTACTGAAAACTATTTCGCCTGGCGAAGTGAGGTGAAAGAACAATTTCAGGCATTAACGGCTTCTTCTGAATTGAAGCCGTTATTGCAACAATTTACTGAATCATTTGGCTTCGATTATTTTGCCTTTTTGATTCAGCATCCGGTGCCTTTTAGCCGACCGCGTATTCATTTACATAGCACTTATCCTAAATTATGGGTTAAACGTTATGAAAAGCAGAATTATCACGCTGTCGATCCGGTACTCAGGTTGTGCCAGCGACCGGGCAAGGGGCTGGCGTGGACGCAGGAGCTGTTCGGTGACGCCGGCAATTTTTGGCGTGAGGCGAGAGAATATGGGCTGCAGAGCGGATTTTCTTGCTCTGCAATGGCACCAAATCGCGTCCTTGGTATATTATCTATATCGTCGCAACAGCCCATTTCTGTCCCGCTCTGTCATGCTGAGCTGGAGGTGAAACTACATCTTTTAGCGGAACTAAGCCTGGATACGCTGGAACGCTTTAGCGATGATGCAATGATGGTACTAAAAAAAGAGTTTAGTCAGCGTGAGCTGGAAATTCTGAAATGGACAGCCGAGGGAAAAACGGCCGTCGAAATTTCACTTATTTTATCTATCTCTGAACATACCGTTAACTTTCACCAAAAAAATATGCAAAAGCGTTTCAATGTTTCCAATAAAACGCAGATTGCCTGCTACGCAGCCGCAATCGGACTGATTTGAACATAAGCAACTGCTACATATGGCAGTTCCTTTGTACAGGTCTGTTGTCTACCCTGCGCCGGGACTTTGCCAGGCTGGCGCAAAGAAATCATTGCAAACATGGGGATGTCAGAGGCGCATGATGAAAATAGTGCAAACGCAATTAAAGGATATGCCATCCTCTTTGCTTGCCGAACTCGGCAGCTACCGTTACAGCGTCTTTGCGCGCGGCGAAGGGTGGTCAATACCGCCACGCCTGAGCACGCCAGGACAGGAATATGATCGCTACGATCGTTCAGATGTTACCTGGCTTATCGCATGGAATGCGCGCGAGGGCATCAGTGGCTGTGCGCGTCTGATGCCCTGGTTCGAACCTGAGCAGAGCGAAGGCATCGTGCTGCCGTTCAGCCATGAGAAAGTGTGGGAGATGTCGCGCTTCTCGGCCCGGCTGGACGTCGATGCTGAACTGCCGCTGAACATTCTCTGGCACGCGGTGCAGCTGGCAGAACTGAACGGCATGGCGTACATCATCAGTTCGGCAACGCCGATGCTGGAGAAGATGTTTGAAGAGCATGGAGTGGTGTACGAGCCGCTGACGCCGGGACTCATTCTGTCAGAAGATAATCTGTTTGCGATCCGTATTCCGGTGGTTCAGCCAGCGCTGGCTGAGAAGTATCGGGGAACACGGCGCTTTAGTCCGGAAGAGGTACTGCCAACGCTGGGCGTTTCGGTTAACTGGCAGGCGCACAGTTAGAATATTTGCCCCCGCCGCTGGGGGCAAAAAGCTTACTGACGGTAGGCTGTTTTAATCTGCTTAATGGTATTGCTAAACACTTCCGCCTGAGGTTTATCGCCCAGCGTCTGTACATAGCGTTCCATGTTAATAATCACTTTGCCGGCATCCGCCTGGCCCATACCTTTCAGGATCAGGGTGATCATCATCTTCAGACCCGCGATTTCATCCGCTAATTTCCGGGCTTCCTGCGAAGTGGCAAAATCTTCATCGCTCATGCGTTTCTCCTTGGTGAATGACAACGTGTCGGCAATCTGTCCGAACAGCAGTGCGTGAGTATATCACAGGGTCAGTAAGTTGCTGAGGCAGCCGGTTCGCTTCGCCAGGATTAGCTGGTTTGTCCAGTACAACTAATCAATCGCTGAAAGTAATCATAGCCGTTACCGGGCCTGAGATAACTCGCGTCTGCGGCGGCGAGCACCTGCAGTACAAGCTGTTAATATCATGAAATGGTGAGAGTTTAAGGATTATGCAGCGGCGCTGTCTGTTGTAAGAAATGTCTGTTATCGCTGGCTGGACCAGGGTAAAAGTAATGATGTTAAGGCGGGACAGTTTTGCTTTGTTGATGTGCTTTTGAGGTAAAAACGGGTATGATTACCGCTTGCAATCGTTAATTGCTTCCTGTTTTTTTAGCCTCTGGAGTTTCCCCGTTGATCAGTGTGCTTCTTGTTGATGACCATGAACTTGTCCGTGCCGGTATCCGTCGCATCCTGGAGGATGTCAAAGGTCTGGCCGTGGTCGGAGAAGTCAACTGTGGCGAAGATGCGGCTAAGTGGTGCCGTGCCAACCAGGTTGATGTGATCCTTATGGATATGAACATGCCTGGAATCGGCGGACTGGAGGCGACGCGCAAAATCGTGCGTTACAACCCTGATATCAAAATCATCATGCTGACCATTCACACGGAAAATCCGTTGCCTGCTAAAGTGATGCAGGCGGGTGCAGCCGGCTACCTCAGTAAAGGGGCAGCGCCGCAGGAAGTGATCAATGCGATTCGCTCGGTGAATGCCGGTCAGCGCTACATCGCATCAGACATCGCCCAACAGATGGCATTGAGTCAGATTGAGCCGCAAAAGGCGGAATCCCCCTTTAGCTGTTTGTCGGAAAGGGAATTGCAGATTATGCTGATGATCACCCGAGGACAAAAGGTGACGGAAATTTCCGAGCAGTTAAATCTCAGTCCTAAAACCGTTAACAGCTACCGCTACCGGATGTTCAGCAAGCTGAATATCAGTGGTGACGTAGAGTTAACGCATCTGGCCATACGACATGGCCTCTATAATGCGGAGCCGTTAATCAGTAGTGAATGACGTTTTTGATTCCAAAGCCTTTCTGAGTACGGTAACCAGCAAACCCGGTGTTTACCGCATGTATGACGCCTCAGGCACCGTCATCTATGTGGGCAAAGCCAAAGACCTGAAGAAGCGTCTGACCAGCTACTTCCGCGCTCAGGTCGGCAGCCGCAAAACCGAAGCGCTGGTCAGCAATATCCAGCACATCGATGTCACCGTTACCCACACCGAAACCGAAGCGCTGCTGCTTGAGCATAACTACATCAAGCTCTATCAGCCGCGCTACAATGTACTGCTGCGTGACGATAAATCTTACCCCTACATCTTTCTCAGCAGCGATACCCATCCGCGACTGGCGATGCACCGGGGTGCAAAGCATGCCAAAGGCGAATACTTTGGCCCGTTCCCGAACGGCTATGCGGTGCGGGAAACGCTGGGTCTGCTGCAAAAAGTCTTTCCTATCCGCCAGTGCGAAAACAGCGTTTACCGCAATCGCTCACGTCCCTGTCTGCAATATCAGATTGGCCGCTGTCTTGGTCCCTGTGTCGCGGGACTGGTCAGTGAGGAGGAGTATGCCGAGCAGACCGACTACGTGCGCCTGTTCCTGGCCGGTAAAGACGATCAGGTCCTCAATCAGCTGGTCAAACGCATGGAAGAGGCGAGCATTGGCCTGCGCTTCGAAGAGGCGGCACGCCTGCGCGATCAGATTCAGGCCGTGCGACGCATCACCGAAAAACAGTTTGTCTCGAATCAGGGCGATGACCTGGATGTGATGGGTGTGGCTTATGAATCGGGTATGGCCTGTCTCCACGTGCTGTTTATCCGTCAGGGCAAAGTGCTGGGCAGCCGCAGTTACTTCCCTAAAGTGCCAGTGGATACCGATCTGGCCGAGGTGGTACAGACCTTCGTCGGGCAGTTCTACCTGCAGGGCAGTGAGGCACGTACGCTGCCTGGTGACATCCTGCTGGACTTTACCCTGCCGGAGCGCGAACTGCTGGCGGAGTCGCTCAGCGAGCTGGCGGGACGTCGGGTTAACATTCAGAGTAAGCCGCGTGGCGATCGTGCCCGTTATCTCAAGCTGGCGCGCACTAACGCCGCCACGGCGTTAACCACGCGTCTGGCACAACACTCCACGATTCATCAGCGACTGATGGCGCTGGCGGAGTTTCTTGATCTCGACAAGATCAAACGCATGGAGTGTTTCGATATCAGCCACACTATGGGAGAGCAGACCATCGCCTCCTGCGTGGTGTTTGACCAGAATGGTCCGCTACGTGCCGACTATCGTCGCTACAACATCACTGGTATTACACCGGGTGATGACTACGCCGCCATGAACCAGGTGTTGCGTCGCCGGTATGGTAAAGCGATTGAAGAAGATAAGATTCCGGATGTGATTCTAATCGATGGCGGCAAAGGCCAGCTGTCTCAGGCGATACAGGTCTTCGCGGAGCTGGATGTACCATGGGATAAAAATAAACCCATCTTACTCGGCGTCGCTAAAGGCAGCGACCGTAAAGCTGGACTGGAAACGCTGTTCTTCGAGGCGGAAGGCGAGGGCGTTTCACTGCCACCAGATGCACCAGCGCTGCATGTGATCCAGCACATTCGTGATGACGCTCACAATCATGCTATTTCGGGTCACCGTAAAAAACGGGCCAAAGTGAAGAACACCAGTGCCCTGGAAAGCATCGAAGGCGTGGGGCCGAAACGGCGTCAGCAACTGCTTAAGTACATGGGGGGCCTGCAACCGCTGATGAATGCATCAGTGGAGGAGATCGCCAATGTACCCGGTATCTCACACGCTCTGGCAGAAAAAATATACTACTCGTTGAAACACTAGCATTGAAACGGGGGGGGCAATGTAGGAACATAGGCTAAATTCTACCTATATCCAGACAGTTACCGGCATATGCAATTAAACATTCCGACGTGTCTCACCCTGTTTCGAGTCGTGCTCATCCCGTTCTTTGTGCTGGCTTTCTATCTGCCGTTCACCTGGGCGCCGCTGGCTACCGCACTGATTTTCATCTTTGCTGCTGTTACTGACTGGTTTGATGGTTTTCTGGCGCGCCGCTGGAAGCAGACGACGCGCTTTGGGGCATTTCTCGATCCGGTTGCCGATAAAGTGCTGGTCGCAATCGCGCTGGTACTGGTGGCAGAAAATTTCCACGCCTGGTGGATTACCCTGCCTGCAGCGACCATGATTGCCCGTGAGATCATTATTTCTGCGCTACGTGAATGGATGGCGGAAATTGGCAAGCGCAGCAGCGTGTCGGTTTCCTGGATTGGTAAAGTGAAAACGACGGCACAAATGTTGTCTCTTTTTGCACTGTTATGGCGTCCGGATGCTACCGTTGTGGCGATTGGCGTGGTGGCGTTATACATTGCGGCCGTGCTGACTTTCTGGTCGATGTTTCAGTATTTAAGCGCCGCACGCGGCGATCTGCTCGAACCGTGATCGATACGATTTAAAAAGCAGCAAACGGACGCGCTGTGAGGATAATTTTATTGACTCATTGCGCCATCTAAGTAGAATGCATCGCATCGAACGGCAGCCAGTCTGCCAGAAGATAAGTAAAATCAGCAGGTTCGATGATATTACTGAAAATTGCGGGAATAGCTCAGTTGGTAGAGCACGACCTTGCCAAGGTCGGGGTCGCGAGTTCGAGTCTCGTTTCCCGCTCCAGATTCGCAGGTCAGGTTATCCTGACGGCACATCAGTTTAAGGCGCGTTGGCAGAGTGGCTATGCAGCGGATTGCAAATCCGTGTACCTCGGTTCGACTCCGGGACGCGCCTCCAGTTACACCCTGCCCGGGTGGTGAAATCGGTAGACACAAGGGATTTAAAATCCCTCGGCTGTAAGGCTGTGCGGGTTCAAGTCCCGCCCCGGGCACCATATTTCTGCCGCAGACAAAAGAATAAAAAGTAATATGCAGTAATGTCGTAACCGCCCAGGGGCGGTTTTTTTGTGTCTGTAATCTGGCGGATACGGCCACTGCAACCTTCGTTTAGCGGTATAAGCTGGCATCAGAGCCCCGGGAGCTGAACACCAGCTCATCATCAGTGTCACTCACCAGCACCATTTTCTGCGCCTCACCACTGGATGAAACAAAGGTCACTTCATGTCCGATGCTGATAGCCTCAAAGGCGTCGGTGGGCTGTGACTGCTTCCGGATCTCCAGTACCATCCTAGATGAGTAAGGTTTGTCACTGACCGTATCAATATGATAATTGGCCGTAAAATTCAGTTCGGGTTGATCAACCACGTAAAATTGTCCTGAAGGCATAGTCTTGACCTCTGCTTGATGATGGCCATACGTCCCGACCGGAACAGGCTGCCTGAAACTTAAGGTTAGCTGAATAATCAATGCCGACAGGCGAAGGCACCACTTTTTTAGTTTCAGACGACGGTTGCTAAAAATAGCTGCCGCTTGCGCTTGCCTGATCACAGAGTGGCACTACCCTTGTTCACACAGCGCGGCTTTTCCAGGCACGCCATTCGGGCATGGTATAAAGGTATTACTGCAACTCTTCATGGGTTGACGATGCGGGTTCAACTCCTGCTGCCCGGTCCATCTTCTGCATCTCGTGACGTCTGTTTCATTCCTGCTGCTCTGCCACTGCAAACTCAATTACATCTGATTTCACTCATTTTTGCGGCCTGCATCGAATGCCATAACCTGTTGAAACAGGTTGGTTTACCGTAAAGTGGTGGGTATCGTTTGCCGTCGCAGAGAAACCCATGATCACATCTTCTACGCCTGACTTAACGGGATCGGCTTTACCCCCGGTTATCGGTATTGTTACAAGCCAGTTGCTCAACCCATATCAACAGAAAATGCTGAATGAAGTAACACGCCAGCTGAATGCGCGCGGTGTTATCTCCGTGCTGCTGAGTGCGGAAACGGAAGTGGCGCTGACCGCACTCATCCGGCAGGCCGCACTCCTTGCGCTGCGGGGGTTGCTGGTATTACCCGGCAGCAGGGTGACGGATGCCTGCAATCTGCCGGTACTTGAGATTGACGCTGAGCCTGCATTGCAGTCGGATGCGCTGCGGGCGGGGAAAATGACAGCAGAGTTACTGCTCGCACAGGAGCATCAGAGGTTTGGCTTTATGCAGAGTCAGCCCGGTGAAAGCGCCCAAAAGCAGGGCTACAGCACCACGTTGCAGGCGGCGGGCAGGGCATTGAACGTAGAACTTACTACGGAGGATGCTGATCGTGACGGCGGTTATCAGGCGATGATGCACTATCTGAAAAAGACCCGTGCCTCTGAGCGTATTCAGGCACTCTTCTGTGAAAGCGATTTACTGGCCTTTGGTGCGATGCAGGCGATTCGTGATTTTGGTCAGGGTACCCATCTTGCGGTGGCAGGATTTGGAGATAGTGAGGAAGCCCGTAGCTCTACCTGGCATCTTACCAGCTGGTCACCTGATATCAGGCAAATCACGGGCAACGCAATAGATCGCTGGCTTGGCCAGCAGGCAGAAAACAGCATTGGACAGGGACAATTAAAGCAGCGTCACTCCCATTTCGGCAAAATCGTGCCTGGTGAGATGTCAGCCTGTGGCTGCGCATTTCGGCATTAGCCAGCCTGTAACGCAGACTGGCTGAATAATGTTACGCCTGCGGTTGTCCTGCCGGGCCGACACCGCCCGGTGCGCCAACCGGCTGCTGACCGCTCGGTGGAGGCGGTGCTGCTTTGCCTGGCATTGGTGGTGGTGGGGCGTCTCTTCCTGGTGGTGGTGGTGCACAGGCGGTGAGAGTGGCAAAGATAGCCAGTGTCGATAGCAGGTAAGCAGTACGTTTCATCGTAATTCCCTGATCAGTTAAGCGGAACGTTGAGTATAGAGAATCACCACAAAATCGCCCGGACAGGGCTAAACATCCTAACCGCAGGGAGAATGAGTGGCGATTATATGAGACGCCTCGCAACTCGCGCATGATGGCAATGCGTTTCGGGCAGGAGCACGCTAAGGTAGCGCTTCATTTAAGAGGAGTCGTTATGAATGGCATTATGAAATTCGTCCGCGGATGGCTGGTGTTTTCTGTACTGTGGGGCGTGTTCATGTGGTTTATGTCATGGCATCAGCAGGGCAAAGAGCCAGGTCTGGCGATTCTGACAAGTCTTTACGCCGGTTTAATCTATCAGGCGCTGATCACCATGGTTGGCCGCTACCGGGCGCGGCGACAACAGGCCGAGTAAATTCTGCTGCCGGAAAGGCAGCAGAACGAAGTCTTTTAGCCGAAATTACCGGTCAGGCGTTGATGGAAGTCAGTGCTGCGTGGATCCAGCCCCTCAATCATCACTTCTTTACCATAACGCTGATAGCGATATTCAATACCATCCAGCGCCGCGACGCTGGATGCATCCCAGATCTGCGCGTGCGTTAAGTCGATGATGACCTTTTTCGGGTCATGTGCATAATCAAAATGCTCAAACAGATCGTTGCTGCTGGCAAAGAACAGCGGACCGCGTACCTCATAGCATACCGACTCGCCATCTTCGCTCAGCTGGCGTTCCGCATGAATCACGTGCGCAATACGGCGGGCAAACAGCAGCATCGCCAGGATCACCCCAGCCAGTACGCCCAGTGCCAGATTACCTGTCCAGACTGTCACCGCCACCGTCAGCACCATAATCAGCGTCTCTGACCACGGCATACGTTTCAGGGTTGCGGGCTGCAGGCTATGCCAGTTAACGGTTTTCACCGCTACCACCATCATGATCCCGGCCAGCACCACCATCGGAATTTGCGCCATAATCCGGCTTAGTCCGGTCACCAGTAACAGCAGCACCAGACCGGCGGCCACGGTAGAAACGCGACTGCGCGCCCGGCCCAGTTCAACATTGACGATGGTCTGACCGATCATCGCACATCCGGCGATACCGCCATAAAATCCCGCCAGAATATTCGCCACACCCAGACCCCAGGATTCACGACGTTTACTGGAGGGGGTATCGGTCAGATCATCGACCAGTTTGGCGGTGAGCAGTGACTCCATCAGTCCGACAAAGGCGATGCTCAGTGCGGTAGGCCAGATAATCTGCAGGGTCTGCAGGTTAAGCGGCACCAGCAGGCTATTAAAACCGGGCAGGCCTGGACTCATCGGCCCCTCATCGCCCACGTTCGGCATGCGATAGCCCATCAGCAGTGCAACACCCGTCACCACCACAATGGCAATCAGCGGCGAAGGAACACTCTTTAACAGGCGTGGCAGCAGCAGTACGATAGCCAGGGTCACCGCAAAGAAGATCCACACCAGCGATGACTGGCCCCAGACGTGCGGTACCTGAGCAAAGAAAATCAGCACGCCCAGCGCATTCACAAATCCCAGCATCACTGAGCGGGGGATATAGCGCATCATTCGCGCCAGACCGGCCAGGCCAAACAGAATCTGGATCACGCCACCCATCACCACCGCAGGCAGAATATATTCCACGCCATGCAGATGGACCATCGGCCCGATGACCAGCGCTACAGAGCCGGCAGCTGCCGTAACCATCGCCGGGCGTCCGCCCAGTATCGACAGGGTGAGGCAGAGCACGACGGAGGCAACCAGGCTGACTTTAGGGTCTACACCGGCAATAACGGAAAAGGAGATCACTTCAGGGATTAATGCCAGCGCGGTAATCACCCCGGCCAGGCATTCGCGGGTCAGCAGTGCAGGCGAACGCAGAACGCGGCCCACGCTGATATCACCCGCCACAACGTCGGTTGCGGCAACATCATTGGAATGAGTCATAAAGGTTTGCAGGCTCTTAAGTTGTTTTGCTCCCGCGCGAAGGGCGGGAAGATTTTGATAATGGTGAGGGGCAGATAGTACCGGGCGACTGGCGAAGATGCCAGAAAAAGGGGGGCGACTCCTTCCGTGGAGTCAGTCTTACAGTGAAAAATCGTCCGGGGTTTTATGGACTACCAGTTCGAGCAGCTGTCGGTAGATATCCAGCATCTCCCTGTCACTTTCCAGTTCCAGCCGATGAATGAGTTTGGAAATAATGGCTTTATTGTTGACAGGCATACCTGACTGCAAAATTTCTGCAACAAGGATACCCAGCATTTCCATCTCACTGGCTGGCTTGTTGGCCGCAGGGTTAAAATAATCAGCGATTTCCTGATTGGTCCGGGGAAGAATATATTGCATATGTAAGCCCTTCAGAACAGCCCGATTCCGGTTCGGATGTCAGGACAAAAGCGATCAAAAAAACCACCGCATGGACAGATGCGATGGTACCAGTGTCACAAATTGAGCAAACAAAAAAATAACCTCTGAAGGTGGAAATCCACTGACACCTTCAGAGGTGACGCAAGTGCATCATTCGTTACAGAGTCGCATGGCAACTCGTGGCAGTAAACTTATACAATGAAGGCCGATCTGTACAATCGGAACATTGGCAAATTGTGCTATTTGATATTTATCAGTAAGTTATAATGATTATTCCGAAGCAAAAATTGTACAAGTAACCTGTACAAGTCGCGGGTGGACGAGCAGAGTGGGGTAAAACGGGAAACGGTGGCCCGCTTCCCGCAAAAAAATCAGCTGAATAACGCCAGTTTTGCCGTCAGCTTACGCAGGGCTTTTTTATCGCCAACGATGGCGATTCCCAGCAGACGCCATTGCTGACGCGGTTGTTGTCGCAGCACCGCGCACAGCGCCTGATAATCGGTGGTGGATTGTCCCTCTTCGGGAAACAGCACCAGATCCAACTCAGCCTGTTCACACTGTTCCCGCAATACACTGAGCTGTTCGTCACTGGCGGACAGCACCGGAATCCCGGTAGTGATCAAACCGGGAGAAGGGCGGCTCTCCGCATCCTGCAGGCTGACGCCAACCAGCGCGGGATGCCGCTGACCCAGGGTTAAGGCCATCACGGCGGCGGCATTGGTGGCTTTGCCTGGCGGCAGCGTGGCATTGAGTATCATCACACATCGTGGGTCTTGCATTGCGCTTCTCCTGACTAAAAAAACGCATTGTGGCAAGAGGCTTAACCTGGGTCTGGAAGATTTGTGCAGGCGTGCTGATAACGCGCAGGGGAGAGCTGGCAGGCGCGTTTAAACCAGCGGCCAAGGTGACTCTGATCGGCGAAGCCCAGCGCGGCAGCGACATCGGCGACGGGCTGGCCCTGTGCCAGCTGACGACGCGCCTGGCTCAGCCGCCATTGCACCAGCCAGGCGTGGGGCGGCAAACCCCAGTGCGTCTGGAACAGGCGCGACAACCGAAAGCGATCGATCTGCAGCTGCTGCGCCATCTGCAAAAGGCCGGGATTGTCTGCATGATGGGCAATCAGCCAGTCACGCGCCTGCAGCGCCTGCCGGACATCTTTATCCACGGACTGCGCGGGGAGTGACCACTGCCGATGCGGAGTAAGCTGACCGAACATCCGATCCATCGCCGCCTCTTTGATGATGGCGGGATGGTTGTGCCACAGTGCATCAAACGCGTGCCAGACGGCATAGGCTAGCGGGCGATCGTCGCGCAGCGTGGTGGCAAACCGTAGCTCGCGCGGCGAGGGGCCATCGCTCTGCTCGGGTGTGAGGTGCTGCGCAATCTGCTGCGGTGAAAGATAGAGCATCCGGTAGGTGAAACCGCTGTCGTTGATGGCATCACCATCATGCAGCTCCTCTGGCTCCAGCATAAAAACAGTGCCGGGACGGCTCTGATGCTGTTTGCGCCGCGAATGAAACTGCTGTACACCTTGCTCGGTCACGCCAATCAGATAACTGTCGTGCCAGTGAGGATCATAGGCGTGACCGGTAAAATGGGCGCGCAGAGCCTCGATACCGCTGACGGCGTCACGGCGCAGATCAACCCAGTTTCCTGATGCCTGTTTCATGTTCTCCGGCTCCTGATTGCGGCCTCTGGACATTCTGCCGCGATCCACTAATTTTTAACAGACCGTGCGCTTTTCATTCGCGATTAGCTTTGCGTATAATAACGTTAACTCTCAATTAGATCTCTTACTATTAGGCTGCTAACATTTGTCACAGAACACGCGTACCTTTACCCACTTACTGCATCTGACCGCACATGCCTGGCGCCTGGCGGTGGATCGTCACCTTAAAGATAGCGGCTTAAGCATGAGCAGCTGGATGGCGATCGGCCTGATTGCCAGTGAACCACAGCGCATGACGCAGACCGAACTGGCACAGATGCTGGGGCTGGAAGATGCCAGCATGGTGCCGCTGGTGGATCGGCTGGTTAAACAGTCGCTGCTGACGCGGGTACAGCCGCCAGAAGATCGACGTAAACGCCACCTGGTGCTCACTGACAAGGGCAACGAAGCGTTCGCCAAAGTGAAAACCGAGGCTGATGCACTCCGTACTGAAATGCTGGCCGATATCGATCCCGATGATCTGGCCGTGACCGAACGCGTACTGCAACAACTGCTGAGCCGTATGGGAAGTATGTAGCAGTGGCAAAACGAAATCCCTACGCTGCACGCGAGTGGTTGCCGCACGAAAAACCGATGATGCCGGGCTCGCCTTCGACGCCACTGCATTCGATGCCAAAGCGCGTCGCGTTTGGTCTGATCGGTTTATTGATCTCACTCACGGGTGCACTAAGTAACGCGCTGGTCACGGCGAACCTGGTTAACCTGCAGGGTACCTTTGGCGCCTGGTCGAATGAAATTGCGTGGCTGCCTGCGGTCTACGTAATGGGCAACATCTCTATTAATCTGCTGCTGGTCAAGTTCCGGCAGCAGTTTGGTCTGCGTGTCTTCACCGAGGCGTTTCTGGTGCTCTATGTGCTGGTAGCGTTTTTCCACTTATTCGCCAACGACCTCAGTTCGGCGATCATTGTGCGCACCGCTCATGGCATGGTGGCAGCGGCACTCAGCTCACTGGGGATCTTCTATCAGGTTCAGGCCTGGCCCGCGAAACATCGACTTAAAGCACTGGTGATTGGCCTGACGGTATCGCAACTGGCTATTCCGCTGGCGCGCTTATTCTCGTCTGAATTGCTGCAGCTCAACGAATGGCGCGGTCTCTATCTGTTTGAACTCGGTCTGGCGCTGATTGCGCTCGGCGGGGTGTTGCTGGTCAAACTGCCTCCGGGCGATCGCATCAAAACCTTTGAAAAGATGGATTTCCTTACCTTCATCCTGCTGGCACCCGGCATGGCGCTGCTGTGCGGCGTACTGACGCTGGGCCGTATTGAGTGGTGGTTCACCACGCCGTGGCTCGGTATCTGCACTGCGATCGCCCTGACACTGATTGTCGCGGCGATTGTCATAGAACATAACCGGCGTAATCCGCTGATCAATACTCGCTGGCTCAGCAGCGGCATGATGTTGCGGCTTGGCATTGTGATGATCATGATCCGTATCGTACTGGCGGAACAGAACACCGGCGCAATCGGCTTTCTACAGCAGATTGGCCTGCAGAACGATCAGATGCGCGGTCTGGCGCTGGCGATTATGGCCGGGGTAATCGCGGGCATCGCCGCCAGTGCGCTGACCATCAAGCCCAATCATCTAAACTGGCCCATTGTCGCCTCGCTGGTGGTGATGATTATCGCCTCGCTGATGGATGCCCAATCCAGTCCGTTGACCCGTGGCTCCGAGATGTATTTCAGTCAGTTTTTGCTCGGCTTCAGCAGCGCCTTTTTCATGGCGCCTGCGATGCTGATGGGCATTGGCAGCGTGGTGACCCAGCCGAAAAACCTGGTGAGTTTTGTGGTGCTGTTTGGCATGAGCCAGAATCTTGGCGGGCTGATCGGCTCGGCTATTCTGGGCACGTTTCAGGTCTGGCGTGAAAAATATCACTCCAGCTTGCTGGGCGATCAACTCTCCCTGCTCGATCCCAACGTCACCGAACGGCTCAGCCAGTACAATGCGCTGTTTAATTCGCTGGTGGGTGACGACGTTCTGCGCGGCGCGCAGAGCACCAGCCAGTTACAGACGGTCGCCACGCTGCAGGCCAACGTGCTCGCCTATAACGATACCTACCTGTTAACTGCCGCGCTGGCACTGGTCACCCTGATGTGGGTGATGTGGCGTTTAACGCGGCGTCGGTACCTTGACTGGCGTCAGGCACAATTTAACCTGCGTGAGCAGCAACAGCTGGCCGCATTACAGGAATCAACGGAGAAACAATGAGTCAGCAGGATGAGCTACAGGCGGCGGAACGCGAACGCGCGAATCGCCGCCGTATTCTTTCAATCGCCGCGGGCAGCGGCATTGTGGTGATTGGCGTACTGGTTATTCTTTATGCCTGGCAACTCTGGCCCTTCACCAGCGCAATACAAAGCACCGAGAATGCCTACGTGCGCGGCCAGGTGACCTTCATCAGTCCGCAGGTTAACGGCTATCTCACCTCGGTTGAGGTGATCGATCTGCAGCCGGTGAAAAAAGGGCAGCTGCTGATGACCATTGACGATCGTATCTATCGCCAGCGGGTCCATCAGGCGCAGGCGCAGCTGGCGATGAAGCAGGCGGCCCTGAACAATAACCTGCAGCAGCGGCGCAGCGCGCAGGCAACTATTGAGAGCAATAAAGCCGCGCTGGAGAATGCCAAAGCCCAGGCGCTGAAAGGTGGCTTCGATCTGAAGCGCGTTGAAAATCTCACGGCGGATGGATCGCTGTCGGTGCGTGAGCGTGATGCCGCTCGTGCCGCCAACGCGCAGGCGCAGGCGCAGGTGCGTCAGGCTGCCGCCCAGATCGCTGTCGCCGAGCAGAATCTGCAGACCGTCATCGTCAACCGCGACGCGCTGGAGGGCGATGTCGAGAGCGCCCGCGCCGCGCTGGAGCTGGCGGAGATCGATCTGGCGAATACCCGAATTACCGCGCCCGACGATGGTCAGCTCGGTCAGCTGTCGGTGCGTACCGGCGCCTATGTCACGGCGGGTACGCGCCTGACCTCGGTGGTGCCGAATAACAAATGGATCATCGCGAACCTGAAAGAGACCCAGCTGGCTAACATTCGTCCTGGCCTGCCGGTGACGATTCGGGTTGATGCGCTGGATGGCAAACGCTTTAACGGTCAGGTGGAATTTATCTCTCCGGCCGCAGGCTCGGAGTTCAGCGCCATCTCTCCCGACAACGCCACCGGTAACTTCGTTAAAATTGCGCAGCGCATTCCGGTTCGCATCCGCATCAACGATCAGGATATGCATCAGCTGCGCCCTGGTATGTCGGTTGAAGTCAATATTGACACCGCCGCCCAGCCCGCCGGTGAGGCTGCGCGATGATGCGGCGCGGCTTACTGGTAAGCGCGCTGGCACTTCTCCTATCCGGCTGCGCCACGCAGGTTGAAAAGGCCCCGGCCTCTCTGCCGATCCCTGAGGCCTGGCGCAATAGTGTCGGGCCAACGGCTGCGCCGGAAGCGGAGTGGTGGCGCGCGTTTCATGATGAGTATCTCAACCGGCTGGTAACGCAGGCGCTGCGCAATAATCCCGATATCCTCACGGCGCGTTCCCGCGTTGATCAGTATCGCGCCCAGCTGCGCGCCACGCAGGGCGATAACTTTCCGACCCTGAGCGCGGGGGTGGCCGCGACCCGTGAGCGCACGCTCTCGTCAGTCACTGGCCAGCCGTATGAAACCGATGTTTTCCAGGGCTTACTACAGGCGAACTACGAGGTCGATCTCTGGGGGGCGCGCAGCAGCAGCATCACAGCATCGCAGGCGAGCCTTGCGGCGCAGCAGGCCGCCGCATCTGCCGCCGAGCTGACGATCGCCAGTTCGGTGGCGTCGGGTTATCTCAACCTGTGCGCGCTGGATGAGCAACTGCGGGTCACGGAGGCGACGCTGGCGACCCGCAACAATTCGCTGAAGCTGGCACAGCGCCAGTTTGAAACCGGCTACACCTCAAGACTGGAGTGGATGCAGGCCGCCTCGGAATATCAGTCGGCCAAAGCGCAGATGCCACAGTTGCAGCATCAGATTACTCAGCAGGAGAATGCGCTGAGCATCCTGGTGGGCATGAACCCGCGTAACATTGCTCGTCGTCAGCAGTTCGACCAGATCTTACCGCAGCAGATGCCATCGCTGTTGCCCTCCGAGCTGCTTAATCGCCGCCCGGATATTGTGCAGGCACAGCGTCAGTTGCTGGCCGCAGATGCCAGCCTGGCCTCGTCGCGGGCTAAGCTGCTGCCGGGGCTGAACCTCACCGCCACCGGTACCCTTCAGAGTTCGGTGCTGCACCAGTTAGCGGACGATCCGTTCCGGCTCTGGAGCGTGGGTGGTAGCATCCTGGCGCCGCTGCTGAACCGTGAAGCGCTGACAGCGCAGGTTGATGTCTCAATGGCGACGCGCAATCAGGCGCTGTATGGCTATGAAAAAGTCGTGCGCAACGCCTTCTCGGAAGTTAACGATGCAATCGACGCCATCCGGCAGCGTGAGTTACAGCTTCAGGAGCTGCAAAAGCAGGAAGCCTATGTGACAGAGGCGCTGCGCATTGCCCGCAATCGTTATCAGAACGGCTACGCCTCTTATCTGGATGAACTGGATGCGCAGCGAACCCTGTTTTCAACCCAGCTGAATCGGGTGACCGTCAAAAATAACCTGTTGCTGGCGCAGATTGATCTCTACCGTGCACTCGGCGGTGGCTGGACACCGGCTTCCACACCCTAATTGCCGCGGCCGATCCAGCCGCAGCCAGAGTTTCTGCGGCCGGGATCGGCTTCTGCGCTGTCGCGGCGACTGCGCACTTTGCCCCGTCTTAATCCTTCAAATATCCACTAAAAACCTGCGCATACTTCTGCTTACCTGTCTTTACATTCGATGGTATCATGCGCGGGTTTTAAACCAGCCAGACGGAAAAACGCACGTAAAGTTAAAACAGTGCCAGGCGAGTTATCCGTTTAATTAACTGATATAAATCATAAAAGAAGGGATTCATCATGAATAAAAAAACCATTTTCACGCTGGCCTTTGTTGCTGCGTTATTAACCGGCTGCGCGCGCACTGCACCGATTCACAATGTGAATCAGACCCTCACTCAGCGCTATACCGACAACCAGATGAAACTGGCGATCATTGAGGCAGGTATTAACCGGAAATGGGTAATGACTCCTGTTTCTCCTGGCGTGATCACTGGCCGTCTGGCGCAGCGTGATTTCGTGGCGAACATCCGTATCACTTACACCAGCCAGAACTACCGCATCGATTATGTCAGCAGTGAAAACCTGAAAGCGGGAGAGGGTGAGATCCACAATAACTACAACCGCTGGATCACCAATCTCGACCAGGATATTCAGTTACGACTGTCGGCCCTGGCCGCTCAGTAATGTCTGTGCTGTCGCAATGATTTGTCGACAGACGATCTAAGCATAAAGTTCTGCGGTAGCCGGCCGACAAATCAGATGAGCTGCTATTGCTGAATCACTGAATAACCCTCTACCGTGAAGGTCCGATACGGGATCGGCAGAGGTTTAGCGGTACGCACTTTTTTTGCACAGGGCAGGGGTGACGATCCGATGAACGCCGACTCCACACGTATGACGAAAAGAGTGTTTAGATGAAACTCGCTTACTCACTGGTCGACTGGCAGGCTCTGGCTCCGGGATTACACGGGCGCGATGCCTGGCATGACTGGGCGCAACAGGGCAACGTTATTGACCCCTCAGAGGCGATGGCGAAACCGCAACTTTTACCGATGATGACGGCACGTCGTCTGAGCGGCGGCAGTCGTGCGGCGGTAGAGTGCGGGCTGGCCCTGCTGGCGCGGCAACAGGTAGATGCTATCGTCTTTACCAGTCGTCACGGTGAGCTGGAGCGTAATCTGCGAATTCTCCATACGCTGGCAGATCAGCAGTCGATGTCACCCACAGATTTTGCCATGTCTGTTCATAACTCGGCGGTTGGTAGCCTGACCATTGCGGCCAAAGCGCCGCTGGTCTCCACCTCTATTGCAGCCGGTATCGACTCTTTTCAGCAGGGATTGATTGAAGTCAGCGCCCTGCATCAGGCGGGCTATCAGCAGGTGCTGCTGGTCGATTTTGACGGCGTCGTGCCTGACTATTATCTGCCGTGGCTGGCGGAACAGAGCGTGAACTTTCCCTATGCGGTAGCGCTGCTGCTGCGTGCGGGCGAACAGCTGCACTGCACGGGCCGCGCCGTCGGAGAGGAGAGGGCAGAAACACGGTTGCCTCAGAGCCTGCGTTTTCTGCAGCAGTGGCTGGCGGAGTCACCCACCTTCAGCCTGGCAGGCGAACGCCTGATATGGCACTGGGAGAAAAATCATGGCTGATTGTTCACAACCGGCGCAGTTCGCGGGCAGCCGCGTTAACTATTACTGGCGGCTGGTGATGACGGCGGTGAGTTTTACGCTGTTTGGCCTGGGTGGCCTGCTGCTGTCGCTGGTTGGTTTCAATCTGCTGCTACTGGTACAGCGCGATTCGCTGCGCCGCCGCCTGCTGGCCCGACGCGCTATCGCCTTTAGTTTCCGCTGCTTCCTGCGTTTCTGCCGGACGTTTGGCGTCTACGACTACCGCATTGAAGGTGCCGAGCTGCTGCAACAGGATCGCGGATGCCTGATTGTCGCCAATCATCCGTCTCTTATCGACTATGTGATGATCGCCTCGGTACTGCCGGAGATGGATTGCCTGGTGAAAGCCGATCTGCAGAAGAACCCTTTTATGCGCGGGGTGATCCGCGCCGCTGACTATCTGATTAACAGTGAAGCGGAGACGCTGTTGCCGGACAGCCAGCAGCGACTGGCGCGCGGCGACAATATCCTGATCTTTCCGGAAGGCACCCGCACCCGCTACGGTCAGCCGCTGACCCTGCAGCGCGGAGCTGCGAATATTGCGGTGCGTGCCGGATGCGATCTGCGCGTGGTTCACATCACCTGCACCCAGCGTATGCTCGATAAACAGAGCCGCTGGTATCAGATTCCGCCGGTTAAGCCGCTGTTTACCGTGCGAGTACAGTCACGAATCGACAGTCAGTTGTTTTGTGAAAGCAATCCCGATGCGCAGCCGCTGGCCGCGCGTCGCCTGACCCGCCATCTAGAGCAGGCGCTGGTCCCCCAGAACAGGTAAGACGAAAACCGGTATGGATTCATTAATTAACGATATCAAACAGATGATTATCGACACGCTGAACCTTGAAGATCTCAGCCCTGATGATATAGAGACCGACGCTGCGCTGTTTGGCGATGGACTGGGGCTGGACTCAATTGATGCACTGGAGCTGGGTCTGGCAGTGAAAAATCGTTACGGCGTGGCACTCTCTGCGGAGAGTGAAACCCTGCGTGCCCATTTCTTCTCTGTTGCGACGCTGGCAGCGTTCGTCAACCAACAGCGCAGCTGAAAGCGGAGACAATCTTATGATGAACAAAGAAGAGATTTATCAGGAAGTGGCTTCGCTGCTCACCAGCCTGTTTGAAATTGCACCTGAGGATATCCATCCCGAGGCACGTCTGTACGAAGATCTCGAACTCGACAGCATTGATGCCGTCGACATGGTGGTTCACCTGCAAAAGCGTACCGGCCGTAAAATCAAGCCGGAAACCTTCCGCGCGGTGCGTACTGTGCAGGATGTGGTGGATGCCGTAGAACAACTGATGCGCGAAGACGCCTGAGCCGTCGTGCCTGCTGCTACTCTTCGCCTGCTCAATTTGCTTACGCTGCTGGCCTGGCCCCTGCTGGTCTGGCTGGCACTGACTCAGCCGCGCTGGCAGGGACTCTTCTGGTTGCTGGCGCTACTGTTTGGCCTGCGCTGGCTGCAACTGCGTCGTCAGCAAAACGCGATGGGTGCAGTCATGGGCTGGCTGGCGCTGGCTGGCGCGCTGCTCTGTATCAGCAGCCAGCTGTTACGCGCTCAGCATCTGCTGCTGTGGTATCCGGTGGCAGTCAATCTGGCGATGCTGCTGGTGTTTGGTGCTTCTCTCTGGAGCGCGATGCCGCTGGTGGAGCGTATTGCCCGGCTGCGTGAGCCGGAACTCCCTGCCGCAGCAGTGCCTTACACCCGCCGAGTTACTCAAATCTGGTGCCTGTTTTTTATCGGCAACGGCAGCATGGCGCTTTATACCTGTCTGCATGGCGATCTGCGGCTCTGGACGCTGTGGAACGGCGGCATCAGCTACCTGTTAATCGGCGCGCTGATGGGCGCTGAATGGCTGGTGCGGCAGCGCGTGAGGCGAAAAGCATGAAGGTGGCCGACTGGCTTAAGGGAGACGACCGCGAGGTCGCCTGGCGAGGCGCTCAACCGCTGATGCTCAGCGCGATGCATCGTCAGGTACTGGCGCTCAGTCAGCGCTTAGCGGCACAGCCGGGCACTCGCTGGGCGCTCTGTTTTGATGACAGCTATCGTTTCTGTGTGGCGCTGCTGGCATGCTGGTATGCCGGTAAAACGCCGGTGATGCCGGGTCACTGCCGTGCTGCCCTGCTGGATGAGATGCAGGAGCAGCTGGATGGCGTGCTGTGTGACATCCAGCTGGTGGTCAGCCTGCCGCTGCTGATGTGCGACGACGCAGAAGCGCCGGGGCAGCTGCCGCCGCTGCCGGAGAGTGCAGAACTGGTGCTCTTCACTTCGGGATCGACCGGTGCGCCGCGTCAGGTGATGAAGTCGCTGGCGGTGATGGAGCAGGAGAGCCGCTGGCTCAGCGCCCTATGGGGCGAACAGTTACGGGGCTGCCGGGTCATCGCCTCGGTCAGCCATCAGCATCTCTACGGTTTATCATTCCGACTTTTCCTGCCGATGATGCTCAGGCTGCCGTTCTCCGCCCTGCCGCTGTTTTACGGCGAACAGCTGGCCCAGCTTCCCCGCGACTGTCGCTATGCTTTTATCAGCAGCCCGGCCTTTTTATCGCGGCTGGACAGCACGCTTGTCGCGCCCCCCTGTGAACTGATTGTCTCTGCCGGTGGTGCGCTGCGCGGGTCGGATGCGGAACAGGTCTTGCAGCGCTTTGGCTGTCAGGTCAGTGAAATCTATGGCAGCACCGAAACCGGCATTCTGGCCTGGCGTCAGTGCGATCGGGCCGAGGCGTCGTGGTGCAGCTTCCCGCAGGTCAGGCTGGAGCAGGTGACGCCCGAACGCTGGCAGGTCTGGTCGCCGCTGATTGCCGGTGACAACGGTCTGCCACTTGATGACCGGCTGAATATGCAGCCGGACGGCGGATTTCAGCTGGCAGGACGTCACGACCGCATCGTGAAGATCGGTGATAAGCGTATCTCATTAAGCGAGATCGAGCGCCGTCTGACCGATCTGCCGGAAATCGAGGATGCCGCGGCGCTGGTGATTACGCGTCATGAGCGTCAGGCGATTGGCGTCGTGCTGTCGCTGAACAGCACGCTGGATGAGGCGGCTCTGCATCAGCGCAGGCAGCAGTGGAAACGTCAGCTGCAGTGCTGGCTCGAACCGCTGGCGATGCCGCGCTACTGGCGGATTGTCGCCACCATTCCGGTCACTCCCCAAAGTAAACGCGCCTGGCCGCAAATAGAGGAACTTTTTCATGTTGCCGATTGAACGCAGCCGGGTACGGCAGGCTGACAGCGTGACGCTGACCCTGGAGGTTGAGGCCGGCCTGTTTTGGTTCCAGGGCCACTTCCCGGCGCTGCCGATTCTGCCCGGTGTGGCGCAGCTCGACTGGGTGATGCACTACGGGATATCACTGCTTGCGCCCGGCAAACAGTTTGCCGCCATTGAAAACATCAAATTTCAGCAGCCGGTGTTACCCGACTCGCTATTACAATTGCGTCTTGACTGGGACGCTGAAAAATCGCGCCTGAGTTTCCGTTACAGCCTGCTGAATGATGATGGTGAGCAGAGTGCCAGCAGCGGGAAGATCGCGCTGTGTTAAGCGCCGCGTTTTCACCCTGCGTGGTGATCCCCTGCTACAACCACGGCGCGATGATGGCGTCGGTGCTGGCGCGGCTGGCACCCTTTAACCTGCCGGTGATCGTAGTGGATGACGGTAGCGATGCGGCCACTCAGCTTCAGCTGGCGACGCTGCACGCGCCGCAGCTCAGCCTGCTGCGGCTCGACAGCAATCAGGGCAAAGGTGCTGCGGTGATCCACGGTTTGCGGGCCGCTGCGGCACGTGGCTTCACTCATGCGGTGCAGCTCGACGCGGACGGCCAGCATCAGGCGGAAGATCTGCCGCTGATGCTGGCGGAAGCTGAGCGTTATCCCGACGCGCTGATCTCCGGTCAGCCGCTTTATGACGACTCGATCCCCAAATCCCGCCTTTACGGTCGCTACATCACCCACTTCTGGGTCTGGATTGAAACGCTGTCGCTGTCGATCCGCGACAGCATGTGCGGCTTCCGCGTCTATCCGCTGGCTGCGACGCTGGCGCTGTGCGATCGCCGGGCCATCGGTCAGCGCATGGATTTTGACACCGAGATCATGGTGAGGCTCTACTGGCAGGGAACCCGCAGTCGCTTTATCCCGACCCGCGTCACCTATCCGGCCAGCGGGCTGTCACACTTCGATGCGCTCTACGACAACCTGCGTATCTCCTGGATGCATACCCGGCTGTTTTTCGGCATGCTGCCGCGCATTCCTCGTCTGCTGGCGATGCGCAAAGCGCCAGCGCACTGGTCGGTGGAAACAGAGCGGCGCGGACAGTGGGGATTACGCTTTATGCTGGCGGTCTATCGCTACGGCGGACGGCTGCCCTTTACGCTGCTGCTCTGGCCTGTGGTGGCTGTCTACTGGCTGAGCGGTCAGCGCGCGCGAAGCGCTTCCCGGCAATGGCTGGCGCAGGTCACCGCCGCCGCACAGCAGCGGCAGGTTGCGTTACCGCCCCGGCTTAACAGTTATCGCCATTTCCTGCGCTTCGCCGGGGCGATGCTGGATAAAGTCGCCAGCTGGCGCGGCGATCTGCGCTGGGGGCGGGATATCGATTTTGCGCCAGGCGCGGAAGCGGTGATCCGCGCACCTGCAACCCAGGGCAAGCTGATCCTTGCTTCCCATCTTGGCGACATCGAAGCCTGTCGCGCGATGGCGCAGCAGGTCAGCGGACTGGTGATTAATGCGCTGGTATTTACCGACAACGCCCAACGTTTTCGGGCGGTACTGGAAACCATCGCTCCGCAGGCGGGGGTGAATCTGATGCCGGTTAGTGATATCGGGCCGGAGACGGCGATCCTGCTGCAACAGAAGCTGGATGCGGGCGAATGGGTGGCGATTGTCGGGGATCGCACCGCGGTGAATCCGCAGCGCGGCGGTGAGCGTCGGGTAATCTGGAGCGATTTTCTGGGCCGGGCCGCACCGTTTCCGCAGGGGCCGTTTGTGCTGGCGGCTGCATTACGCTGTCCAGTGCTGCTGATGTTTGCGCTGCAGCAACAGGGTAAACTGCATATCCACTGTGAGCCGTTTGCCGATCCGCTGTTGCTGCCACGGGCGCAACGTCAGCAGGCGCTGCAACAGGCGGTCGATCGCTACGCGGAACGGCTGGCCCATTACGCGCTGCTGGCTCCGCTCGACTGGTTCAACTTTTTCGATTTCTGGACGCTGCCTGATCAACAGGCGCACCACAAGGAGTCTGACCATGACTGAACATCATGCTGAAGTCGTGCTGACCGTCTCATTCCACGACTGCGACCCGATGGGCGTGGTCTGGCACGGTAACTATTTCCGCTTTTTCGAAGTGGCGCGTGAAGCCCTGCTGCGCAGCATTAACTACAGTTATGCCGAGATGGCCGCCAGCGGCTACGTCTGGCCAGTGGTCGATACGCGGGTCAAATACCGCCAGCCACTGCGCTGCGAAGAGACGATCCGCGTCAGCGCCAGGATTACCGAATATGAGAACCGCCTGCGCATCGACTATGAAGTGCGAAACGCTGCCGGTCAGATCACTACTAAAGCGCATACGCTGCAGGTGGCCGTGGAGCAGGAAAGTCAGGCACTGTGCTTTGTTTCGCCCGACATTTTACTGGAACGTTTAGGAGTGAAAGGATGCTAAAAATAGTGCTTACCGGCCTGCTGCTGTGGGCCAGTGCCGCCAGCGCGGTCACCCTGGATCAGCTGCAGCAGCGTTTTGCCAGCCAGCCGGTGATCCGGGCAGACTTTACCCAAACGCGCACCATTTCAGGTATGCGTCAGCCGCTGGTGTCGCATGGGCAGATGCTAATCGCCCGCGAGCAGGGGTTATGGTGGCATCAGCAGACGCCGTTTGTGATGACGCTATTGCTGGATGACAAGCGCATGGTACAGAGCCTCAGCGGCCAGAAGCCACAGGTGATCACCGCCGACAGCAATCCGCAGATGTTCCAGTTCAATCACTTGTTGCGGGCGCTGTTCCAGGCCGATCAGAAGGTACTGAACGAAAACTTCAGCGTGGCCTTCAGCGATCGCGGCAACGGATCCTGGACGCTGGATCTGACGCCCAAAGCCGCGCCGCTCAACAAAATTTTCAACCGTATCTCGCTGGCAGGCAGCGCCTTTCTGGATAGCATTAACCTGGACGATAAGCAGGGTGATAAAACCCAGATTCAGCTCAGCAACACCCGTATTGAACCGCCGCAGTTAAGCGATGAGGAGCAGGCGCGTTTTGCCGGGCCGTAACGATCGGCTGCTGGCCATTCTGTGGCTGGCCCTCTGTCTGTTGCTGGCGGCAGCGCTCGCCTTTCTGCTTCCGCGCAGCCAGCTTAACAGCAGCGTGCTGGCAATGCTGCCGCAGCAGAATCTGGGCGCGGCACCACCTGCGCTGCAGCAGGGCTTTATGCAGCGGCTGGATCGCCAGATGGTGTGGCTGGTTTCACCTGGTGAGCAGGACGATCCCCAGGTCGCGGCCTGGTGGCTGGCTCAGCTGCGTGCGCTGCCAGACCTGAAACAGGTGGAGGGCGATCTTGATGCGCAGCAGCAGCAGCAGTGGGGCCGCTTTGCCTGGCAACATCGTAACGGCCTGATTGATGAGGCAACGCGCAGCCGCTTGCAGAACGGTGGCGAGGCGCAGGCGGACTGGCTGCTGGCGCAGCTCTTTTCAGCCTTCTCGGGCGTAAGCAGCAAAGAGTTGCAGGGCGATCCTTTGATGCTGGTGCGCGGTTCACAGCTGGCGCTGGCCCAGAACGCCGGGCGCATGACGCTGCATGATGGCTGGCTGACCGTAAAAGATGAACAGGGCCAGCAGTGGTATTTTCTGCATGGCGAACTGGCGAACAACGCTTTCAGTATGCAGCAAAGTCATGCGCTGGTGAACCGGCTCAGCGCACTGGAACAGCAGCTTAAAAACCGCTGGCCGCAGGCGAAACTGCTAACGCGGGGCACGGTACTGTTCAGCGACAACGCCAGCCAGCGTGCGCAGCATGATGTCAAAACACTGGGCAGTGTGACACTGGGTGGCGTCGTCTTGCTGGTGCTGCTGGTATTCCGCTCACTGCGTCCGCTGTTGCTGACCGTCACCTCTGTGGCGATCGGCGCGATGGCGGGCACGGTGATGACGCTGTTTTGCTTTGGCGAGCTGCATCTGATGACGCTGGTGATGAGCCTGAGTATTGTCGGCATCTCGGCAGATTACACGCTTTATTACCTTACCGAGCGGATGGTTCATGGCGATCAGCAGACGCCGTGGCAGAGCCTGCGTAAAGTCCGTGGCACGCTGCTGCTGGCGCTCGCAACCACCGCCATCGCCTGGCTGCTGATGCTGCTGGCACCATTTCCGGGGCTGCGTCAGCTGGCGGTTTTTGCCGCCAGCGGCTTAACCGCCTCCTGCCTGACGGTAATTCTGATCTATCCGTGGCTGGTACGCGGATTACCGGTGCGCCCGGTGCCGCTGATGGTACCCCTGGCACGCTGGCTTGCTGCCTGGCGTCGTCAGCGCGGGCTGCGTGTCGGATTACCCGTGGCGATGGCGATCTTCGCCCTGGCCGGGATCGCCCAGCTGAAAGTGGATGATGACATCGCGCATCTGCAAAGTGCGCCGGCCCAACTGATGGAGCAGGATCGCCAGCTCGCTACCCTGACCGGTCAGCGTGCTGATCAGACCTGGTTTGTGGTCTGGGGCGATGACGCTCAGCAGACGCTGGAAAGACTGGAAAAACTGGCACCGGACCTGCACCAGGCGCAGCAGCAGGGCTGGTTGCAGCGCTATCGTCTGCTGCCTCTGCAGTCGCTGGCGCAGCAACAGCAGGATCTGCAGTTGCTGAAGCAGGCTGCGCCGACAATTACAGCCCGCCTGCAGCAGGCGGGGATTGCGCTTGCCGCGCCGGATCTGACCCCGATGCCGGTGACGCCGGATGACTGGCTGGCGAGTCCGCTGAGTGAAGGCTGGCGTCTGCTGTGGCTGACGCTGCCGGACGGGCAGAGCGGCGTTCTGATCCCCACCAGCGGCGTCAAAAACAGCGCCGCACTCGCAGAGCTGGCGAAGCAGCATCCGGGTGTCAGCTGGATTGACCGCAAATCCAGTTACGATTCGCTGTTCAGCTTCTGGCGAACCCTCCTCGGCGGATTACTGGCGCTGGCGCTGCTGCTGATTACCCTAAGTTTTGTGCTGCGGCTGGGCTTAAAGGCGGGCTTACGCAGCGTGCTGCCGTCGGTTCTGTCGCTGTCGATGGCGCTGGCAACGCTGGGCTGGATCGGCGCATCGCTCAACCTGTTTGCGCTGCTGGCGCTGATTCTGGTGCTGGGCATCGGCATTAACTACACGCTATTTTTCAGCAACCCGCAGGGTACGCCGCTGACCTCGTTGCTGGCGGTATCGCTGGCGATGATCACCACCTTACTGACGCTGGGAATGCTGGTATTCAGCAGCACCAGCGCGATTGCCAGTTTTGGCACCGTATTATGCAGCGGCATCTTCAGCGCTTTCCTGCTGTCGCCGCTGGCGATGCGACCTACCCGAACAAGGAGTAAACGATGATTCGCGCCGCCTTTATTCTACTGACGGCTCTGCTGCTCAGCGCCTGTGCCGGACCTGCACCCGATAGCAGCCGTCCCACCGCCTGGCTTAAGCCGGGCGTGAAAGTGACGCTGCCGCCACCGGGCATCCGTCCCGCCTTCCAGCAGCAGCAGTTGCTGACCGGGCAGGTTAAAGGTCAGAGTCAGTCACTGCTGGTACTGCTCAGCGCCGATGAACAGCAGATCGATCTGGCCGGGCTCTCCTCGGTGGGTATTCGCCTGTTCAGCCTGCGCTACGATGCCAGCGGTATTCACACTCAGCAGCTGATGCCGCTGCCGCAGATGCCACCTGCCAGTCAGGTGCTGGCGGACATCATGCTGAGTTACTGGCCGCTGGATGTTTGGCAAAAACAGCTGCCGGCAGGCTGGACGCTGCAGGATCAGGGGTTAAAGCGACGGCTGATTGATGCCGATAACCAGCTGGTGACCGAAATTGATTATCTGCAACGTGGTAATCAGCGCCAGCCGATCAGCATTCAGCAGCATGCCTTTGGCTATCAGATCCGCATTCAACATCTGGACGCCTCATGATTTACATCTCTGCCATCGGCATGCTGAATGCCCTGGGTAATGACAGTCAGCAGATTGCAGACAGCCTGAAAAAGGGTGAGGCACCCGGCATGCAACTGCGCCATGGCTGGCTGAGCGGTGACCGCGCCTGCTGGCTCGGCCGGGTTGAAGGCGAGCTGCCACCCATTCCTGCGGCCCTGAGCGCGCACAACACCCGCAATAACCAGCTGCTGCTGGCCGCGCTGGCGCAAATCCGTCCGGCACTCGATGCGGCGATCGCCCGCTATGGTGCCAGCAGAGTGGCGATTGTGCTGGGCACCAGCACCTCAGGCGTGGATGAGGGCGATCAGCAGATTCGCGGCAACCAGTCCGATTATCACTATCAGATGCAGGAACTGGGCGATCCGTCACGTTTCCTGGCTCACTATCTGCAACTGGATGGCCCGGCCTATACCATTTCCACCGCCTGCTCCTCCAGCGCCCGCGCCATTATCAGTGGCGAGCGGCTGATTGCGGCGGGGCTGGCGGATGTCGCGCTGGTGGGCGGTGCGGACTCGCTGAGCCGGATGCCGATTAACGGCTTCGACAGCCTGGAGTCGCTCTCTGAGCGTCGCTGCGCGCCGTTCAGCCGCGACCGTGACGGCATTTCGATTGGCGAAGGGGCCGCGCTGATGCTGCTGACGCGGCAACCACAGCCGCTGGCGTTACTGGGCGCAGGCGAATCTTCTGACGCCTGGCACATGTCCGCGCCCCATCCGCAAGGTGAGGGCGCTGAACGGGCGATGCGCATGGCGCTGCAGCAGGCGAATCTGTTGCCGCAGCAGGTCGGATATATCAATCTGCACGGCACAGCGACGCCGCTGAACGATCAGATGGAAGCGGCCGTGATAACGCGTCTGTTTGGCAATGCCGTGCCATGTAGCTCGACCAAACATCTGACCGGCCATACGCTCGGTGCGGCCGGCGTGTGTGAAGCCGCACTCAGCGCGCTAATCCTGCTACAGAATTTGCCGCTGCCCGCGCAGGATTTCACCAGGGCGGCGCAGGATGAGACGCTGCCGGATTGCGGATTGTTATTACAGCCGCAGGCGCTGCAACGGCCTGTCATCGCCTCTAACTCTTTCGCCTTTGGCGGCAATAACACCTGTCTGATTCTGGGACGCCTTGATGGTTATTAATTCGCACGCGGCACTCTGGCTGCCGCACGCTGCGCCGATGCTGCTGCTTGATCAGCTGATCGCCGTTGATGATGAGCAGGTCCACTGTCAGGTTTCGACCTGCGCCGGAGGCGTACTGACACCGTTTCTGACGTCTCAGGGTGAACTGCCCGCCTGGTTTGGCGTCGAGATGATGGCGCAGACCGTGGGCGTCTGGTCGGGCTGGCATGCAAAGCAGGGCGGCGCAACCCTGATCCCGCCCGGTATGCTGCTGGGCGGACGCGGCTGGCGGGCTGAGCAGCCGCGCTTTCCCGCTAATGTCACGCTGGATATCCGAATGACGCTGCTGATGCGCGATGACCGCATGGGCAGCTTTGAGGGCGACATTCGTTATGGCACGCAACGGCTTGCCAGTGGTCGTCTGAACACTTATCAACCCAATGAAGCAGAGTTACAGCAATTATTGTCACAAGGAAATCAGCCATGACAGATTCAGTATTGGTCACGGGTGCCAGTAAAGGCATTGGCCGCGCGATTGCGCTGCGTCTCGCCCAGGATGGCTATCAGGTTATTGTGCATTTCAACCGCGATCGCGCAGGTGCTGAGCAGTGCCTGCAGCAGATCGAAGCCGCAGGCGGCAGCGGCCGTGTACTGGGATTTGATGTGGCTGACCGGGTTGCAACCCGCGCCGCGCTGGAAGCGGACATTGAGCAACACGGGGCCTATTATGGCGTGGTGAGTAATGCCGGTATCACCCGTGATGCGGCGTTTCCTGCCCTGACGGATGAGGAGTGGGACAGCGTGATCCACACCAATCTCGACAGTTTTTACAACGTGATCCAGCCCTGCGTGATGCCGATGATCGGCCTGCGGCGCGGTGGCCGCATTATTACGCTCTCATCGGTCTCCGGGATGATGGGTAATCGCGGTCAGGTCAATTACAGCGCAGCGAAAGCGGGCATTATCGGGGCGACTAAAGCGCTGGCGATTGAGCTGGCTAAACGCAAAATCACGGTTAACTGCATCGCGCCGGGTCTGATCGACACCGGCATGGAAGGGCTGGAACCCCAGGTGATTGAAGAAGCGATGAAGATCGTGCCGATGAAGCGCATGGGCGCGGCTGAAGAGGTCGCCGGACTGGCGAGCTATCTGATGTCCGATATCGCCGGTTACGTGACGCGTCAGGTAATTTCGATTAATGGAGGCATGCTGTGATCCAGCGAGTAGTCGTAACCGGTATGGGTGGCGTGACCGCCTTTGGTGAGTCCTGGGCTGAAGTGTCGGCGCGTATTCGTGCTGGCCGCAATGCGGTGCGCTTTATGCCGGAGTGGCAGATCTACGACGGGCTGCATACCCTGCTCGGCGCGCCCGTGGATAACTTTGAACTGCCTGCGCATTACACCCGCAAGCGTATCCGCGCTATGGGTCGCGTTTCGCTGCTGGCAACGCGCGCGACTGAGCTGGCGCTGACCCAGGCGGGCCTGATTGACCATCCGGTGCTGACAAGCGGAGAAACAGGTATCGCCTACGGATCTTCGACCGGCAGCACCGGGCCGGTCAGCGAGTTCGCCACCATGCTGACGGAAAAGCACACCAACAATATTACCGGCACCACCTATGTGCAGATGATGCCGCACACCACGGCCGTCAATGCCGGGCTGTTTTTCGGCCTGCGTGGCCGGGTGATCCCGACCTCCAGCGCCTGTACCTCTGGCAGTCAGGCGATTGGCTATGCCTGGGAAGCGATTCGTCACGGTTATCAGACGGTGATGGTTGCCGGTGGTGCGGAAGAACTCTGTCCGTCGGAAGCGGCGGTGTTCGACACCCTGTTTGCCACAAGCCAGCGTAATGATGCACCGCACACTACGCCTGCACCTTTTGATCAGCAGCGTGATGGTCTGGTAATTGGCGAAGGCGCCGGCACCCTGATCCTGGAGTCGCTGGAACATGCCCAGGCGCGCGGCGCCACGATTTACGCGGAGCTCACCGGTTTCCACACCAACTGCGATGCCGCGCATATCACGCAGCCGCAGCGGGAAACCATGCAGATTTGCATCGAGCGGGCGTTGCAAAGCGCCGGTATTACGGCTGCAGAGGTCGGTTATGTCAATGCGCATGGTACCGCCACTGAACGGGGTGACATGGCCGAAAGTCTGGCGACGGCAGCGGTGTTTGGCGAATCAACGCCGATCTCCTCACTGAAGTCCTATTTTGGCCATACGCTGGGTGCCTGCGGGGCGCTGGAAGCCTGGATGAGCATTGAGATGATGCGGGAAGGGTGGTTTGCCCCAACCCTTAACCTGACGCAACCGGCCGCCGACGGCGGTCAGATGGATTACATCATGGGCGAGCCGCGAGAGCTGGAGACCGACTATATCCAGAGCAACAACTTTGCCTTTGGTGGGATAAACACCTCACTGATCTTCAAACGCTGGCGCGGCGTCTGATCTCAGGCCCGTGCCGCGCTGGCACGGGCCAGTTTATTTCCCGAACGAAAGAACCGGACGATAAACAGCCTTTCATCTACACTGTCATTTACCGCTTCACCCCCGGCGGCCCCTATTTTTCACAGGATAGTTATGTCTTTGCCCTCGCCACCCGACGAGCACGATGAGCCAATTCGCCAGTCACTTGACGATGCGCACTTTGCAATAGTGGTGCTTGCGGTGACCTCGGTAACGCTTATAATCTTTGTCCTGATGATTACGCTCTGGATGAGCTGACACGCACAGGATTCAACGGATTGAATAAGGAGAAGGCGATGGACTCCGGAGATGACAAATTAATCGCAATTATCGGTTTGCTGGCAGCCTGCCTTATCGGGGTCACCTTCCTGTTTACCATGGTGTGGCTGACCGACGTACGTCATCCTGCCGATCCCTCTCTCGACGTTCGCTCTTGCTACCCCAAAAAGCTCCCCTCTCAGCATGTCTGATTACGCATTACGCGTGGCGAATTTAATCTGCTGACTGCGTAACACCAGCGCCAGTGACTCATGCAGGTTACGGTTGCCATTCGGATCGGCTAATCCCAGCAGCGGACCAGGAGAACGCCGGTCATCCGCCCAGGCGGGATACTCCACCACCGGATAGAGCGAAATGCCCTCCACCGCAATGCCCTGATCCAGCGCTACCGCCACGTTTTCACTGATCTCCTGCAGCCAGGGCGCGCGTGCGTCACCCTCTGCGCCGGTTTCGGCAATCAGCATAGGGCGCTGGTAGCGCTGCCAGCACTGCGCCAGCAAAATATGCAGCGGAACACGCGCCGGCTCATCCAGCGACATCGGCTGATTGGGGAAAAACCAGTGGTTGTCGGGATAGTAGTTCAGCCCGAGAATATCCAGGCAATCTTCACTGCCGCCTAACTCTTTATCGACGCGACCGGCCAGCATATCCCAGGCTTCGAACTGCGCCTGATGCTGTGCATCGGCGTAGGGTTTGCTGTCCGGATTATCGGGATGATGGGCAATCTGTACCAGCGGGTCGGTCAGGACAAAACGTGCCTCCGGATAGACTTCGCGAATGGCATGAATTGCCGCCAGCGAGGCGCGGACTAGCTGACGCTTCAGCTCTTTACCGCGATTCGCAGCATGAGGATTGAACCAGGCCACATCCGCTCCGGCCCATGACCAGAATGAGATTTGATTCACCGGTGTAAAGAAGGGGCGTTCGATGCCCTCGTCGCGCATCAGTTGTGCCATCGCGCGGGCGAAACGACTAAAATGGTCAACAAATTCGGCTTTCCAGATATTAAGATGATCGGGATAGCCAAAGTGCGCCAGCTCCCAGATAATCTCCATCTGCTGACGTCGCGCCGCTTCTACCATCGGCAGAAAACTCTGCCAGTCATACTGGCCGGGGACCTTTTCAATCAGATGCCAGCGCGCACCGTCGCGGGCAGTAAGCAGGTGCTGCTCAGCCAGCGCGGCATAATCTTTTTCGAGCAGCATATCGTGGCCGCTGCTGAAAACCATATCCAGCCGTTTGCCCGGCGTACGGCAGGCGGTAGAGCACGGAAAACTTCCCTGGAAAAAGCTGCGAAACAGGCTGGGATGGTAGCGCTGGCGGGTATCTGTAAGGGGTTGATGAGACATATTCCTCTCCTGCCGGGCTAATGCCGGTCACAGATCGTCCGGTTAAGTCTAGACTAAAAAACGCCCGTGACCGCTCACTTGTTCGGAACAGAGGTATAGCGCCAGAGGTCGGGCCGGGGAATAATAAAAATAACTGCATTTTACAGGGAATTGTCATGACCGAAGCGTTTGAGCTCTTCCAGCCATCGGAACGTAGCAGCTGGCTGGAAACACAGCTGGAGCCAGAATGTCAGCGCCATCCAGGGCTGAGCGGTGTTCATCAGCTGAGCGACGGGCTGGATGCCTTTGCTGCCCGCTATCTGCTGATACAAAAAGCGGAGCGTTCACTCGATATTCAATACTACATCTGGCAAAACGATCTCTCTGGCCGGTTGCTCTTCAGCGCCGTGCTGGAGGCGGCTCGTCGCGGCGTGAAGGTGCGGTTGCTGCTGGATGACAACAATACGCCGGGCCTGGATGATACGCTGGCTCAGCTCAACCGCCATCCCAACATCGAAGTGCGACTGTTTAATCCGTTCTCGTTTCGCACTCTGCGTGCGCTGGGTTATCTCACTGATTTTGCCCGTCTGAACCGCCGCATGCACAACAAGAGCTTTACGGTGGATGGTGTCACGACCGTGGTGGGCGGACGCAATATTGGCGACGAATATTTCGGAACCGGCAATGAACCTCTGTTTGCCGATCTCGACGTGATGGCGATTGGTCCGGTGGTAAAAGAGGTCGCAGAGGATTTCGAACGCTACTGGAGGAGCAAGCCGGTGTCGCCACTGCAGCAGGTGCTGGATGAAGATGAACCGGAAGAGGACAGTGTGAGTCTGCCACCAGAATGGCGTCACAGTGAACCGGTGCAGCGTTACCTCCAGCGACTGGAAAATTCGTCGCTGCTGCAGGAGCTGGAAGAGGGCATGCTGGACCTGACCTGGGCAAAAGCGCGGCTGCTGAGCGATGATCCGCGTAAAGGACTGGGCAAAGCGCGCGCCAAAAGCCTGCTGCCGCAGCGGATGCTGGAGGTTATTGGTACCCCGCAGGAGCAGTTCGATATTATCTCTGCCTACTTTGTGCCGACCCGCGCAGGCGTCGCGCAGCTGCTGACCCTGAGGCGAAAAGGGGTAAAAATTGCCATTCTGACTAACTCGCTGGCGGCCAACGATGTGTCGATTGTGCATGCTGGTTACGCCAAGTGGCGCAAGAAACTGCTGCGACATGGCATCGCGCTCTATGAGCTGAAACCGCAGGCGGGCGTGCCCGATGCACCGCACGACCGGGGGTTAACCGGTAATTCTGGCTCGAGCCTGCATGCTAAAACCTTCTCGGTGGATCAACAGACGCTGTTTATCGGCTCATTTAACTTCGATCCCCGTTCTGCTGTGCTGAATACCGAGATGGGTCTGGTCATCGAGAGTGCGGCGCTGGCCGCAGAGACGCATCAGCGCTTCAGCCACTCCATGCGTGATCGGGCATGGACGCTAAGGCTGGATAAGTGGGGAAGGGTTAACTGGCTGGAGTATCCGGATGAGCCGCAGCAGATTGTGCATAAACACGAGCCGGGTTGTTCCTGGTGGCAGCGCCTGCAGGTAAGGCTGGTGTGGCGACTGCCGATTGAGTGGCTGCTGTAAGTCTGCGCCTGTAGCAAAGCATCGCGGGCCAGGGACAAAAACGCCGGGAGCGTTTTTGAACAACGCAACGCGTTGGCCCGGCTACGGGCGCACCTCAGGGATGTGGAGCGTAACCGCCCGCGCTGAGCCTGCCAGGGATGGCGGTTTTGCGTCTTTGCGTAAGGCACAACCTCCCTGAGCCTGCTCAGCAAGCGCCCGGCGTTAAAAGTCCCTGCGCCGCACCTCTACATACCCTGTCAGACCTCTTTACGCTCAAACTTCCCCGAAAACAGGAACCGCAGCAGCGGGATTCGCAGGTGAATTTCATACAGCAGAAACGCGATGCCAAACACCATCAGCAGGCCGACGAAGAAGCCCAGCGTGTTGTTTTCAATCCGCGGCGTCACGTAAATGCCATACAGCAGCGTCAGCGGATGGTGCACCAGATAGATAAACAGCGAAGCATTCACCAGATACATGATGCGCGGCGAATGCGAATTCAGCAGCTTATGACCAAAGCAGAAGCAGACGTTCAGCATGCAGAGGCCCATCAGCGTCGTGATAATCGCATCCAGCTCATACAACCAGCCCTCACCGCTGCTCAGACGCTGATTAGCACAGTAGGCGACAAACATCAGTACCGCGCCGATCCACATCACCGGATTAAACCGCACAAACAGCTGCTTCAGCGGCGGATGCTTCCACGCCAGCGCGCCCAGCATAAAGAACGGCAGATAGAAGAGCGTCTGCATCACAATAATGTTAAACAGGCCATCCATCAGCCAGTCGGGCTGGAAAATAAACACCAGACGGCGGAATACACACCACACCAACGCCCACGCCAGCACGCCAGCGGCTAGTGCGCCCCAGCCAACCCGCGTGTAATCAATGGTGCGATGCTGATCGCGAAGCCAGCGGAACGTCACCATGCCCAGCGTGGTCAGCATCACCAGCACCACCAGGAACCACAGGTGCGAAATCAACTCCCACATCAGGTTATTAAACTTCTGATAGGGCGTGAAACGCGGCCAGTCAGCCAGCTTATCTGTCCACTCTTTCAGCATGAAAAATTGCGGCAGCGTGAGCAGCGGAACGGCGGTGAGTAGCGGGATCCCCACGCGTTCAAGACGCACCTTCAGGAAGCGGCGTGGCTGATAGCGCAGATACAGCATGTAGGAGAAGTATCCCGAGATGACAAAAAACACCTGCATACGAAACGCATGAATAAAATCATTCAGCAGCGTCAGCCATAAAGACGCTTCGTGACTGTTTACTGCCCATTTCTGCGCGGAGTAGATGAGGGAAACGTGAAACGGCACCCCCAGTAACATCAGATACGCACGGATGGAGTCGAGGAAGTATTCACGTTCAGGTTTTACAGTACTCATAAAGTTCCAGTTCGTTAGTACGTTTGGCCGGTTTCACCCTGAAACCGGATTATGCTCTGTGAAAATTCTACCTGGGATAAACCAGGTATACTATCAGTGGAATCCGTAGTGTCTAATTGTCCTAAAAGTAGCGTAATGCCAGACGAAATGCGGGAACAATGTTGCGCATAAGCTGTCGGAAAACCGAATAATCCTTTAAGATAAACGGGTTTGATTTAAGCACACGAAAGGGGGGGATGTGCTGACTAAAGAAAAAAATAAAGCCGGACTGATGAAGGTACGCTGGATTGGTACTGCAGTTCTGCTGGCGTTGTACGCCAATAACAGTTGGGCGTTTAACATCGATGATGTAGCCAAACAAGCCAAAGCGTTGGCAGGGAAAAGCTTCGAAGCGCCTAAAAGCAATTTACCCTCTCAATTTCGTGAAATGAAATTTGCTGATTACCAGCAGATCCAGTTTAACCACGATAAAGCGTATTGGGGCAAACTGCGCACGCCATTCAAGCTGGAGTTCTATCATCAGGGGATGTATTTCGATACCCCGGTGCAGATCAACGAAGTGACCGGCAGCGCGGTGCGCGAGATTAAATACAACCCCGATTATTTTAATTTCGGTAATGTAAAACATGACGCGGAAGCGGTGAAAAACCTCGGATTTGCGGGTTTCAAAGTGCTTTACCCACTTAACAACAAGGGTAAAAACGATGAGATCGCCAGCTTCCTGGGCGCGAGCTATTTCCGTGTAATTGGTGCCGGTCAGGTGTATGGCCTGTCGGCGCGTGGCCTTGCCATCGATACGGCCTTGCCGTCCGGTGAAGAGTTCCCGCGTTTCAAAGAGTTCTGGATCCAGCGTCCTAAACCACAGGACAAGCAGCTGGTGATCTACGCACTGCTCGATTCGCCGCGTGCGGCGGGTGCGTATCGCTTTGTGCTGCATCCGGGGGAAGCGTCAACGGTTGATGTGCAGTCTAAAGTTTACCTGCGTGATAACGTCGGCAAACTGGGTATCGCACCGCTGACCAGTATGTTCCTGTTTGGTCAGAATCAGCCTTCGACGGTGAACAACTTCCGTCCGGCACTGCATGACTCAGATGGACTCTCTATCCATAATGGCAACGGAGAGTGGATTTGGCGTCCGCTGAATAACCCGCGTCATCTGGCGGTGAGCACTTTCACCATCGAGAATCCGAAAGGTTTTGGTCTGCTGCAGCGTGGGCGTGACTTTGACAACTATCAGGATCTCGATGACCGCTACGACCTGCGTCCAAGCGGCTGGGTTGAGCCAATCGGCGACTGGGGTAAAGGCCGGGTTGAACTGGTTGAAATCCCGACGGCAGATGAAACCAACGACAACATCGTTGCTTTCTGGACGCCAGAGACGCTGCCTGAGCCTGGCAAAGAGATGAACTTCAAGTATCGTCTGCACTTCTCGCGCGACGAAAACCAGCTGCATTCCGATGATACCGCCTGGGTCAAAAATACCCTGCGTTCAGCGGGTGACGTGAAGCAGTCTAATCTGGTACGTCAGCCGGATGGCACCGTGGCTTTCACCATCGATTTCGTGGGTAAAGACATGAGCAAGATGGCGGAAAACAGTCAGGTGGCACCTCAGGTCAGCGTCGGTAAAAATGCTGATGTGGTTGAGCAGAGCGTACGTTATAACCCGGTCACCAAAGGCTGGCGTCTGGTGTTGCGTCTGCGTGTGAAAGATGCCAAGCAGTCCACAGAAATGCGTGCGGCCTTGGTTAGCGGCGACAAGACATTGACGGAAACCTGGAGCTATCAGTTACCTGCCAATGAATAAATCGACTTTTACACCTCAACGTTATGTGGAATCTCTGCCGCTGGATGCGGCAGAGAAGGCTCGCCTGAGCGTCTCATTGCAGAATGCCGGCGAGTTCCACTTCATCCATGATGCGCTGGGAAGGGATGTCGCAGCTAGTGATCGTCCGGATGATGCGCCGTTAAAATCGGTCTCATCGCGGGTTGAAATGGCCTGGCCCGATTCGCTGGCCGACGGTCAGCAGTTGGGTAAAGATTACCTCGACCGCACCACGCTGAAAGCGATGCCGAAGGTCAAACGCTCACTGATGTTCCCGGAAGCGTGGCGTACCAACCCGGTCGCCCGTGCCTGGGACTCACTGCGTGGACACAAAACGATTCCGCGTTATACCAATGCGGAAGAGCGGCGTGCCGAGGAGAAGTGGCGTCATGTCGGTTCAATTCGCCGCTACATTCTCTTGATCCTGACCATTTTCCAGACCGTGGTCGCCACCTGGTACATGAAGAGTATTCTGCCTTATCAGGGCTGGACGCTTCTGGACCCGATGGAGATGATCAATCAGAACTGGCAGCAGTCAGTGATGCAGATTCTTCCTTATCTATTGCAGACCGGGATCCTGTTCCTGTTCGCCATACTCTTCTGCTGGGTCTCTGCCGGCTTCTGGACGGCCCTGATGGGCTTCCTGCAGCTGCTGATTGGACGTGACAAATACAGTATCTCGTATTCAACGGTTGGAGATGAACCGCTCAATCCGGCACATCGTACCGCACTGATTATGCCGATCTGTAATGAAGACGTTGAGCGTGTCTATGCCGGTTTACGTGCAACATGGGAATCTGTGGTTCGCACCGGTAACGCTGAACACTTCGATGTCTACATCCTCAGCGACAGCTACGATGCGGATATCGCCATTGCCGAACAGAAAGCCTGGATGGAACTGGTGCGGGATGTCGGCGGGGCAGGCAAGATCTTCTATCGTCGTCGTCGTCGTCGTGTGAAGCGTAAAAGCGGCAACATCGATGACTTCTGCCGTCGCTGGGGTAGCAACTACAGCTACATGGTCGTGCTGGATGCCGATAGTGTCATGAGCGGTGAGTGTCTCACCGGTCTGGTGCGCATGATGGATGCTAACCCGAATGCCGGGATCATCCAGTCGTCGCCGAAAGCATCGGGTATGGATACGCTGTATGCGCGCTGTCAGCAGTTCGCGACCCGCGTCTACGGTCCGCTGTTTACGGCAGGTCTGCACTTCTGGCAGCTGGGCGAGTCTCACTACTGGGGTCACAACGCCATTATCCGCGTGAAACCCTTTATTGAGCACTGTGCGCTGGCTCCGTTACCGGGCGAGGGCTCCTTTGCCGGTTCGATCATGTCGCATGACTTTGTAGAAGCTGCGCTGATGCGTCGTGCTGGCTGGGGGGTCTGGATTGCCTATGACCTGCCGGGTTCCTATGAAGAGCTGCCACCGAACCTGCTGGATGAGCTGAAGCGTGACCGTCGCTGGTGTCACGGTAACCTGATGAACTTCCGCCTGTTCCTGGTAAAAGGGATGCACCCGGTTCACCGTGCGGTGTTCCTGACCGGTGTCATGTCCTACCTGTCGGCTCCGCTGTGGTTTATGTTCCTGGCGCTCTCTACTGCCTTACAGGTGGTGCATACGCTGATGGAACCGACCTATTTCCTGCAGCCACGGCAGCTGTTCCCGGTCTGGCCGCAGTGGCGTCCGGAGCTGGCGATAGCGCTGTTCTCGACCACTATGGTGCTGTTGTTCCTGCCGAAGATGCTGAGTGTGGTGTTGATCTGGTTTAAAGGATCGAAGGCCTACGGTGGTCCTCTGCGCCTGCTGGCTTCATTGGTGCTGGAAACGCTGTTCTCAGTGCTGCTGGCACCGGTGCGTATGCTGTTCCATACGGTATTCGTAGTCAGTGCTTTCCTGGGCTGGGAAGTCGTATGGAACTCACCTCAGCGTGATGACGATGCGACTCCGTGGAGCGAGGCGTTTAAACGTCACGGTTCGCAGATGGCATTGGGTCTGGTGTGGGCGACGGGTATGGGACTGCTGGATCTTAACTTCCTGTGGTGGCTGGCCCCGATTGTCTTCTCACTGATCCTGTCGCCGTTTGTTTCGGTGATGTCGAGCCGCTCAACCCTGGGTATTAAGAGCAAGAAAGCCAAACTGTTCCTGATCCCGGAAGAGTATTCGCCGCCGCAGGAGCTGGTGGATACCGATCGCTATGTGCTGCTGAACCGTGAACGCGCGCTGGAAAATGGCTTTATGCATGCCCTGTTCCATCCTGCCTTTAACGCACTGGCAACGGCACTGGCGACATCCCGCCACAGGCAGAGTCAGTTACTGGACTATGCACGTGACCGCCGTGTGGATCAGGCGCTGAGCGATTCGCCGGATAAACTGGGCCGCGAACAGCGTCTGCAGTTGATCAGCGATCCGGTGGTGCTGGCCCGTGTTCATACCCGACTGTGGGAAAATGCGGACAAGTATCATCAGTGGGTAGAGAGTTATCAGAAACTTAACCTCAACCCGAACGCGCTGGCAAAAAACGCGTAATCTGAAAAAGCGGCAGCGATGCCGCTTTTTTTATCGGATTAAATCAGCGATTGGTTGATAAATTAATTGCTGGCAGTCACCGCGAGCAGCGTGTGACGATCTCAACGGCTGTTCATGGCGGATATCAGTGGTGAAAGCATTCTTAAAGGCGGGAGTTGTCGCAGCATTGGTGCTCTGCTTAAGCGGATGCGGCAGTATTATCAGTCGCACCATCCCCGGGCAGGGGCACGGTAATCAATATTATCCCGGCGTACAGTGGGATGTACGCGACAGCGGATGGCGGGTCTTAACGATCCTCGATTTGCCGCTGTCGCTGGTGGTTGACACCCTATTGTTACCTGTGGATGCCAGTCACGGCCCTTACGAATAACTGCGATCGGAGTCGCTGTTATCATCTTCCCACTCTTGCGCTGCGGCTTCACCCTCTTCGGTGTCCAGCGGCGGCTCAAGCTGGAACTCGCCGTCATCCCACTCGTGCAGGGTATTTTCCGCTAACCATTCCTGACGCAGCTCAACTTCATCAAATTCAGCATCAAAAATGGCCTGTGCGGCTTCACCGCTGCGGAAGGGCAGACATTCGCCTGCTTCACCTTCATCGGCCATAAACTCAGCCTGCCACATGATATCGCCATCCTGCATCACATACTTCTGCAGGCCAAACTGGCTGATCGATGCTTCCTCTTCATCTACCTCAGGATTGTTAGCGAGGTACTCTTCACGTGCAGCATCAATCGCTTCCTCTAACGTACTGTACATGCTCATCGATCTTCTCCTTACCGGGTTCATTAACTGCAGATTCATTGGATTTCAGTGAAGGATAGACGAAATTCAGGGGAGGGAAAGGGCGGGCCGGTGCAACTGGCGGGAAATAAACCATTTCCCGCCAGTCAGGGTCAGATCATCTTTTGCGGGAAATGCAGGACGGGTTGAACGGAGTCATGAATCACGGGTGCTGAGTAACGGATACAACATTTTATACAGGGTTTAACTTTCTTAAAATTAATTCTTGCGATAGAGAGTGCCTGACTCAGATTATATAAAGTGCCGATGAATATGACCTCTTCTTTGTCAGGCATACGTTTACAACCCTTACGATGAAGAAAATGATAATTGTCCTGATCGGTACCAATAGTGACGTAATAGTAGAGACCTTTGTTCATATTATATGTCCCGTTAGAGGTTTGCTGTGTTGTCTTTTTTATAATTTTGGCCAGAGCGGTTAAAGGTCTGACTGTTACGTAAGAAATTACCGATAAGCGTAAATGACTTCAAATTACATAACGGTCTATCGGGCTGTTAAAAAAATGTAAAATGGAATATAAGCCAAATTCCTAAGGCAATAGCTTGTAATGTAAGTTAATTTTTATCGATTCATAAGCGGTGAGACACCGTTAAGAGCGGCTAAATAGGATTAGCACCTGGCATGCAGAATAATCAGCGCCATAACACATCTCATACTGGTCGCTGCAATATTAATTAATAAAAACCGAAAGAGGCTGAATGCCCCTTGCCAGCCTGCTAATTGATTAGCAATTTTAACTTTAAACAGAGATAAATTATATTATGAATACGGGGGTTTATTAATTGCTGGACCTGCGACTTAGCTTAAAAGCTGAGCCAGCAATGCGTGACGTATTTATTTAGCAGGGAGTGGGGTAAAACGCGCTAAATGCCTGACGGACATTTAGCGCGAACAGATTAGTAACGGGACGGTTCACCCTCGGGGCGGGTTTTGAAGCGGCGGTGGAGCCACATGTACTGTTCAGGTGCCAGTAGCACACCCTCTTCAACCACCTGATTCATTCTGGCTGCGGTGGCGACATCACTTTCCAGTGTAAATTCGCCGCTGATGTCGGGCAGTATCATCAGTTCATAACCCCGGCCGCCAGGCAGACGACGCGGCACGAAAGGAATGACAGCCGGTTTACCGGTGCGGATCAGCAGATGAGTCCCCACCGTGGTTGCCGCCTTTTCCACGGCAAAGAAGGGCACAAAGACGCTGCTGCGCGGGCCATAATCGTGATCGGGTGCATACCAGATAATGTCTCCGTGCTTCAGCGCCCGGATCATGCCTTTGAGATCTTTACGGTCCAGCATGCTTTTGTTGGATCGCATCCGGCCTTTAACCTGCAGCCAGTCGATCAATTTGTTGTCATTAGGGCGATAGACACCAATACCTGGATTGTGGATACCAAACATGCGCGCACCAATTTCCAGCGTCAGAAAGTGCATGCCGATGAGCAGCACGCCGCGCTGACTGTCGCGCGCCTGCTGAATATGCTCCAGCCCCGAAGGCTTATGCCATTTATTGATGCGCCAGTCAGGCCAGAACCACGCCATACCGGTTTCGATTAATCCCATGCCCACCGATTCGAAATTGTGCTTAACCATCGCTTCGCGTTCATTGACCGGCATATCCGGAAAACTCAATTCCAGATTACGCCGGGAAATACTGACGCGGTGCTTCATAAAACGCATCCCAATACGACCAATATTGCAGCCGAGAACATAGAGCAGGGGATAAGGAAGTAGCACCAAAACATAAAGAGAAGCGACACCTAGCCAGGTCAGCCAATAGCGCGGGTGAAGCAGTTCTCGTGAAAACTGAGGCAATTGGGTCATGTGAACGTAATTTTTCCTGCGTCGCGCACCGTGCGGTGCTGATATCTCATTGAATTACCCCATTGTGCCAGTTTTTACCGTACGTATAAATATTACTGACAGAGCATGCTGCTGTTAACACAACAGATAGCGCCGGAAAAAACAGCAATTAATGAGCAATTCTGACACTGGTCTTTGCATCCTGGTGAAATCAGGTATCATGTGCCCGCTAAATTTCTCCTATTGATAACAGGAAAGAACACCATGCCAGTGTTACATAACCTCGTTTCCAATAAAGAGCTGAAGGCGCGCATGCTGGCTGAAACTGAGCCGCGCACCACTGTCTCTTTTTATAAATATTTCCAGATTGCCGATCCCAAAGCCTTCCGTGACGCGCTCTACCTTGGCCTGACGGCACTCAAAGTGTTTGGCCGCGTCTATGTGGCGCACGAAGGTATCAATGCGCAGATCAGCGTACCTGCCAGCCAGTATGAAAAGATGAAAGAGTGGCTGTATGGCTTTGACCCGGCGCTGAACAACCTGCGCATGAACATTGCGCTGGATGATGATGGGAAATCGTTCTGGGTATTGCGTCTGAAAGTACGCGATCGCATTGTCGCAGACGGTATTGAAGACGAAAGCTTTGATGCCAGCGATGTGGGTCAGTACTTGAAAGCGGCGGAAGTTAACGCCATGCTGGACGATCCTGACGCCCTGTTCGTGGATATGCGTAACCACTACGAATATGAAGTGGGTCGCTTTGACAATGCGCTGGAAGTGCCTGCTGACACCTTCCGCGATCAGCTTCCAATGGCCGTTGATATGCTGCAGGGTAAGAAAGACAAAAAAATCGTGATGTACTGCACTGGCGGGATCCGCTGTGAAAAAGCTAGCGCCTGGATGCGGCATAACGGCTTTGAGGATGTCTATCACATCGAAGGCGGTATCATCGAGTATGCCCGACGCGCGCGTGAGCAGGGATTACCAGTACGCTTCAAAGGTAAAAACTTTGTGTTTGATGAGCGGATGGGTGAGCGCATCTCTGACGACGTGCTGTCGAACTGTCATCAGTGCGGCGAACCTTGCGACACTCACGTTAATTGCGTGAATGACGGCTGTCATCTGCTGTTTATTCAGTGCAAAAGTTGCGCAGAGAAGTTTGAGAACTGCTGCAGCCCGATCTGTCAGGAAGAGGCAAAACTCTCTCCGGAAGAGCAGCGTGCTCGTCGGGCGGGACGTGAGAATGGCAACAAGATCTTTAACAAGTCACGTGGCCTGTTAAATATGACCATTCCCTCGCCACTGAAGAAATAAACGTCGCCGCCTGAAGTCAGCTTCAGGCGGCGTGTTATTTTACTGACGCACACCTTCAACCGAGATCATCAGCTGAACTTTCTGCGAAGCTGGCCCCAGATCTTTGGTCATGTTGAAATCTTTCAGTGCAATTTCCCCTTCGGCTTCAAAGCCGGCGCGGTAACCGCCCCACGGGTCTTTACCTTCACCCAACATTTTCGCTTCAAGCGTTACCGGTTTAGTCACGCCATTCAGTGTAAGATCGCCAGTAATTTTGAGTTCATCACCCTCTTTCTTCACCTCTGTGGATTTGAACGTGGCCTGCGGGTTTTTGCTGGTGTTCAGGAAGTCAGCGCTGCGCAGATGTTTGTCACGTTCCGCGTGATTGGTATCGACGCTGCTGGTGTTAATCGTGACGTTGACTTTATCTGCGGCAGGGTTCTTCTCATCAAAGGTGAAGCTGCCATCGAAGTCTTTAAAGGTGCCATAGAGCCAGCTGTAACCCAGATGCTGAATACGGAACTGAATAAAAGCGTGCTGGCCCTCTTTATCGATTTTGTAGTCCGCAGCATTAGCAGTCATCGAGCCGAGCAGCAGGCTGGCACCGGTCATCGCCAGCAGAGTCTTCTTGAACATATTATTTATCCTTTTCAGAGGGAGAAGGGATGCGTAAACCTGACATCCGTTTTAAGGTGATATCGCGATCGATAAAATGATGTTTTACCGCAGCCAGACCATGCAGTACCGACAGGACCACAACTGTCCAGGCCAGCCAGAGGTGAATGTCGCCTGCAAGATCAGCCTGTTCGCCTGCACCGCTGAACAGCGCGGGCAGGGTAAACCAGTTAAATACAGAGATCGGTTTGCCATCGGCGGTGGAGATCAGGTAGCCACTGATCAGAATGGCCAGCAGCAGGGTGTACAGCAACAGATGAGCCACCACTGAACTGATGCGCACCAGCGGAGAATAACTGCTAAGCGGTTTTGGCGGCGGTGAAATAACGCGCCACACCAGACGAATAATCAGCGTTAGCAACAGAATCACACCAATACTTTTATGAATTTCCGGCGCGTCGTGATACCAGCTATCGTAGTATCCCAGGCCTACCATCCATAATCCCAGTGCAAACATGGCATAGATCGCCAGCGCCATTGACCAGTGTAGCAGCACGGCAACCAGACCAAACTGATGAGGTGAATTGCGTAATAACATAATGTGGTTTTCATAAGGAAATAATCTGAAATAAGCATCCACATTATGAAATATAAAAGCAACCTTCCTTACGCTTCTATAAGTTTTAATTTCTATCCTGAAAAGGTTGAATAAAAAGGGCAGAAAATGCTCAATATTACTGAATGAGTATTTTGGGGCAGGAAGCTCGTCAACTAAAAAGGGCGGGAATTAACCATAAGGGCGAAACAAATCAGCGCTGTTATGTCAATAACGTTCAGCTTCCTTCAGTTAATGTCAATCGGGTGGCACCTGTCTGATACCACCCGTTATCAGAGTCAGAAGCGTGAAAGACGGAAAGGTGCCAAATCAAATGAGAACGGTTTTTTCTGGGCGAATTCCGCAGCCAGTTCGCCTAATACGCTGGCAAATTTAAACCCGTGTCCGCTAAGTCCGGTAATTAATAAGCGATCAGGCTCACCCGGCAGAGTATCAATAATGAAGTCTTCATCCGGGCTGAAATCGTAGCTGCAGGCTTCGCCATGCAGACAGACACCCACGCCAGGTAAAAACTGACGGAGGAAACCAAAAGCTTCACTGCCATCTGCGGCTACCGCGCCAAAGGGTTTACGATCCTCAGGCTGCTGCATCAGCTGACCGCCATCATGACGACCCACTTTCAGTGCGTTGTTATCCGCCGGGAAGCCGTAAAACTGGCTGCCATCCGCCATTTCCACGGTAAAGCCGGGAAACTTATTATTTTCGCTGTAGCGGCCATCGGCCTGATACCAGGCAAACACTTTGCGGGTCGGCGCCACCGGCAGGCCAGGCACTAATTTGCCAACCCAGGTTCCGGCACTGACCAGCATTTTGCGGCCCCGGTAGATACCATCCAGGGTGGTAACCTGCTGCAGATCGCCATCACGACCCAGTTCAGTGACCGGGCAGTTAAACAGCTGCGCACAGCCCGCCTGTTCCGCCAGCTGGATCCAGCTGCGAACGGCCTGCTCGCACTTGAGATAACCGGACTCCGGCTCAAAGACGCCCAGATAACCTTCAGGTACGTTGATTTGCGGCCAGCGCTTGCGCACTTCATCGGGCTGCATGACCTCGATGTTGAGCTGCCAGCGGGAGGCACTGTCGATAACGTTCTGGATAAAGGGCGACTGAAGCGGCGCAAGGTTGAGTACACCGCTGCGATGCATGATGCGCTCTCCGGCACGCTGTTCCAGCTCATCCCATAGCGACTGCGCCCGCAGGACCAGGGGAACATAGCGTTCGCCTTCACCATAGGCGTGACGAATCAGACGGCTCTCGCCATGATGCGTGCCCTGATTGTGGGGAGGATGGGCGCTGTCGATCATGAGTACCGACAAACCTGCCTGGGTGGCATAGTAGCCTGCCGCCGCGCCCACTGAGCCACTGCCGACGACGATAAGATCATAAATCATGGTAACTACGCTCTAAAGGGACAGATAATCAAAAGCATACCAGAAACAGAAACGAAAAAGGCACCCCTGAGGGCGCCTCTTTGATGCGGCAGAAATTAATGCTTTTTGAGGAGTCGTTCTATCTGCTCGGCTGATTCTATCTTGGCGATACCCGCTTCGAGAATCGAGATAAATTGCCTTGCCACATCCGTTGTCAGCCAGTAAGTCGGGCCAACATCCGCTTCTTCTTCTTTTTGATCCTGCGACGACAGCGAGTGCAGGCGGATCATCATGGCGTCATAGCTATCAACGGTACTGATATCCCAGCCCACCAGCGGATGAGTCTGAATAACGTCTTTTCTTCTGTCCATTATAACCTCCTTATTACTCGTTAAACGAAGTGCATGGTGAGGTTCAATGCGGCTTTTTTATTCCAATAGCAAAACTATTATAACAGTAAACCAGTGCATCACTGTTTAAAAAATGCCGTGAGTCAGCTTCTCACAGAATATTTGCGTTTGAAAGGAGGGGAGGAAAAAATAAAATGCCTGGCGGGCAGGCATTTTAATCACTATTCAATGGGCCGGCAAATAGCGGGTTAAGCCGCATGTGCGTGCTCAGAGTGTCGGGGTTTCCGGCACGATACCGCCGCCGCGTTTTTGCAGGTTTTCTGCCAGACGGGCAAAGTGCTGCTGAAGCTGCTCATCATGGTTTTGATTTTGGGCTTCCAGCGACAGATTGTGCACCAGCAGCTGACTGGCACGATCGTCAAGACAGAAAATCAGACTGGAAAAAGCATTCTCCAGCACCGTTAAACGACGCTGTTGATCACCAATCAGTGCTAACAACTCACCAAAGGTCATCGCCTCTTCCGGTTTATCAGTAGTCATGGTGCGCACCTCCTGTTATGCGTGACGAGCGCAAGGATAGGGCATTGATCATTAAGAGTCTAGATGCAGAGAGGGGGAAGTGCGAGAGGGGAGAAAAGATAAAAAAACCGGGTGGCGACACCCGGAAAAAAAAGCACAGTGGCGGTTAATCAGTAATGAACCAGTCATCAGCGCTTTCCCACGTCTGCTGCAGGATTTCGCTGATCTGGTCGCGCGTCTCTTTTCCACCGCCCAGCACGCTGAGATTGTTGGCACTGGCGTAACGTACCTTGACGTGATTGGTCGAGTCAGGGAACTGTTCATCAATGCGGCGCGATAATTCATCGCTTAACGCTTCAATCGCGCCAGCAGGAAGAGGTCGGGTATTGGATACGGTAATTTCAACGCGCATAATAGCCTCCGGTTAAGATGCTGTATATATTTACAGTATCGGCAGGCCGGAGGCAAGTAAAATTATGCTATGCGCCAGTTCAGTGTTTCACCCGCCAGGAACGGCACCAGTGAATGGCTGCCGAGCGCAATAGACTCTGGCACCTGCCAGGGCTCACGCACCAGGGTAATCGTCCCTTCATTCAGCGGCAGGCCGTAGAAACGCGGGCCGTTTTCAGAACAGAACGCCTCAAAATGTTCCAGCGCGTTCAGCTCTTCAAAAACGGTGGCGTAAGCGGGCAACGACGTCGGCGCATTAAAGACGCCGGCACAGCCACAACTGGCTTCTTTGAGGTGACGTAGATGCGGCGCGGTGTCGGTGCCGAGGAAGAAGCGAGGATTCCCGCTTGCCACCACTTTGCGCAGCGCTTCCTGATGCACGTTGCGCTTCAGGATGGGCAGGCAGTAGAGGTGCGGACGAATACCGCCCACCAGCATATGGTTGCGGTTAAACATCAGATGCTGTGGCGTAATGGTCGCGCCCAGCGTCTCATCAGCATCAGCGACGTAATCAGCGGCGTCCTGAGTCGTAATGTGCTCCATCACCACTTTCAGTGCCGGAAACTGGCTGCGCAGCGGCACCATGACGGTTTCGATAAAACGGGCTTCGCGGTCAAAGATGTCGATATGCGCATCGGTGACTTCGCCGTGGATCAGCAGCGGCATACCGAGTTTCTGCATCCGCTCCAGCACGCGGGCGATCGACGCGATATTGGTCACGCCATGGCTGGAGTTGGTGGTGGCGTGCGCCGGATAGAGCTTAGCCGCGGTAAACAGACCGGCGGTGAAGCCGCGCTCAAGTTCATCAGGATCCAGCGAGTCAGTCAGATAGCAGGTCATCAGCGGCATAAAGGTGTGATCGGCGGGCAGCGCCGCCAGGATGCGAGCGCGGTACGCTTCACCTGCCGCCACACTGGTCACCGGTGGCACCAGGTTAGGCATCACAATGGCACGACCATTCACCGCGCTGGTATAGGGCAGGACCGTTTTGAGCATCTCATCGTCACGCAGATGAATATGCCAGTCGTCAGGGCGACGCAGGGTAAGTTGCTGAGGTTGTGCTGTCATCAGTGAAGCTCCGGCAGAAGGGAAACAAAAGGCGTGTTTTGGCCGGGGTATAAGCATAAGGATTCAGGCAACCGTTTGCACCTGCTTTTTATGCCGACAAAGAAAATCCGCGCCGGAGGGCGCGGAGATTGGGGTTACTGCGTAAAGGGGATGACCAGTTCGCCGGGTTTCACTTCCAGCCCTTTGGCAAACTTCTTCGCCAGCGACTCGCCTTTACTGCGGTCAGCACTCAGGACGTAAGCCGGGTTTTGATCAAAATAGCTTTTCAGTGACTGATTCAGGTAAGGCGTCAGCGTTTTCATAATTGAGGCCATTTTTTCCGGCGCAACCTGCGCATCAACAATCTCCAGATCGCGCAGATAGATGGCACCCTGCTGCTGGTCATAGACCGGCTGAGCACGCATCTTCAGTTGCATATCAGCTTGCTGCGGGCCAAACAGCGATGTCACGTTGATTTTTGCGTTGCCGGAGAGCGTCACTTTACCCGGCTCTTCGCGGCCAATCTGGCTGGTCAGGTTGTTCAGCACGATGTGCGCGTTAACCAGTCCGGAGACGCCAATATCTTTCTCGTAGTTGTTGTGCTTCTGCAGCGCCTGATTCACTTCCTGTTCGTTGATAGTGTATTGCGTCAGTTGATTACAGCCGCTCACCAGCAGCGCGATCAACAGGGCCGTCAGCCCGAAAAATGCCTTTTTCATCGATCTTTATCCTGAATATCAGAGCCAGTAAACAGGCAATAGCCTGCCTGAATGCGTGGCGGGTGTCATCAGGAAAGAGATGAGAAACGCCGCAGCGTCTCTCATCGGGGCAGGATTAGTGGGCTATTGAGGAGAGCAGATTTACCTGGGTCTGCTTGGCCATATTATCGCGGTAGTCGGCGACCCGTGCGGGCCAGTCTATACCCGCCACCAGCGTCAACGAGCGCAGCAGCGGGAACAGATTAAAATCATCTTCCGACAGCTCGCCGTTTACCGCATTGGGCTGTTCGATTAATTTGTCCAGCTTGCGCAGATCCTGGCTGACATTTTTAATCAGCCCGGCTGAGTGACTATTCAGCGTGTCGAAGTCACCGATACTTGCCTGCTTTTTAGTGCGGAAATAGTCACGCGCCTCCGGGGTGGCGAATTCGGCAAACGCGGCGTCTGCAATGCGCGGCAGCAGCAGCTTATTGACGTAGCTGTTCATATGACGCAGCCACTCGCCAATCGCCGGGTTCAGCGCGCCGGTGATCAGCGGCTCGCGATCCTGCTGATCGACGTAATGCACAATCTCCATGCTCTCAGGCATCGCGCTGCCATCCTGCTTCTGCAGAATTGGTGCCATTTTCTGACCAATCAGTCGTTTCGGCGTCTCTTCATCGTCGTTGAGCATCACCACCAGCTCAACCGGCTTATTTTTCAGGCCAAAAATCATTCGCGCTTTAACGCAGAAAGGGCAGTGGTCATAGATATAGAGCTTCATCCTGATCTCCCGGGTTTAGAGGTTTACTGTTTTAACAGAGTGAATCTATTCATCCTGTTTTCGGGCGCGTAAAAAGTATGGAAGAGATTACCCCACAGGGCAAACCGGCCTGTCAGATGCGTGACAGGCCCCGCTGTCAGAGCCGCCTTTACAGTTTGTTGACCGCTGGGATAACAGAGCAAAATCAACCTCTTTATGGCGCAACCACTGTAACGTTTTACCGCAGCTCAGGCGGCGGTTATAGTGAAAGCCGGGTAATGACGGCTCAGTTCTAGCAGCCATTGATTTCAGGAGTCAGGATGTTTGGCTATCGTTCTGCCGCGCCCAGGGTGCGATTAACCACCGATCGGCTGGTGGTCCGTCTGGTTCACGAACGTGATGCCTGGCGAATGGCAGATTACTATTCGGAAAACCGCCTGTTTTTAAAACCCTGGGAGCCGGTGCGCGATGACAGCCACTGCTACCCGTCGGGCTGGCAGGCACGGCTCGGGCTGATTTCCGACATGCACAAGCAGGGAACGGCCTTCTATTTTATCCTCATGGACAGCGATGAAACCGAAGTGCGCGGCGTGGCGAACTTCAGCAACGTGCTGCGCGGATCATTTCACGCCTGCTACCTCGGCTATTCACTGGGTGAAAAGTGGCAGGGACAGGGTCTGATGTTCGAAGCGTTGCAGACAGCTATTCGTTATATGCAGCGCCAGCAGCATATTCACCGCATCATGGCGAACTACATGCCGCACAACCAGCGCAGCGGCGATCTGCTGGCGCGACTCGGTTTTGAGAAAGAGGGGTACGCTAAAGATTATCTGCTCATCGACGGACGCTGGCAGGATCACGTGCTGACAGCCTTAACCCTGCGGGAATGGACGCCTGACCGGCGTGGATAATAATGAGAATGCGAGTATGAAGATGGTTTTATCGGCGCAGGCAATGCGCGTGCTGGGCTGCCTGCTGGAGAAGCAGGTGACGACGCCGGAACAGTATCCGCTGTCACTAAACGGTGTCGTAGTAGCCTGTAACCAGAAATCGAACCGCGAGCCGGTGATGGAGCTGAGTGAAAGCGAGGTACAGAATCAGCTCGACCTGCTGGAAAAACGGCATCTCATCACGGCCAGCAGCGCCGCCGGACAGCGGGTGGTGAAATATGAGCAGCGTTTCTGTAACTCCGCGTTTGGCACGCTGAAGCTCAATAGCGCGGAAGTTGCCCTGCTGACCCTGCTGCTGTTGCGCGGACCACAGACGCCAGGCGAACTGCGCACCCGCAGCGGTCGTCTGCACGAGTTCAGTGACGTCAGCGAAGTCGAGCAGACGCTGGAAGGCCTGATGCAGCGTGACGACAGTGCTCAGGTGATCCGTCTGGCGCGTGAGCCGGGCAAGCGTGAAAGCCGCTTTATGCATCTGCTGGGTGAAGAAAGTGATCAGCCGCAGGCCGCTGACGCGCCGGAAGAGCAGGGCGATCTGGCGGCACGCGTTGCCACGCTGGAGCAGCAGGTCGCAGAGCTTCAGGCACAACTCACCCAACTACTGCAACCGGAGAGCTGAGATGACATTACGTATTGGCGTGATAGGATTAGGCGGCATCGCACAGAAAGCCTGGCTGCCGGTGCTGTCGGCCGCGACAGACTGGACGCTGGTGGGCGCATTTTCTCCGAACCAGGCCAAAGCCGGCCCGATCTGTGACAGCTACCGAATGCAATGTTTTGGGTCACTGAATGATCTGGCTGCTGCCTGTGACGCGGTCTTTGTCCACAGCAGCACCGCCACGCACTATGAAGTAGTCAGAGCGCTGCTGCTGGCAGGAAAAGATGTCTGCGTTGATAAGCCACTGGCTGAAACCCTGGAGCAGGCCGAGGCGCTGGTGGCGCTGGCGGAAAAACGCCAGCGCAAACTGATGGTGGCGTTTAACCGGCGGTTCGCTCCGCGCTATCAGCAGCTGCGGGCAGAGATGGCTGACGCCGCCTCTCTGCGGATTGAAAAGCACCGCAGCGACAGCGTCGGGCCACAGGATCTCCGCTTTACCCTGCTCGACGACTACCTGCATGTGGTGGACACCGCACTCTGGCTGGGCGGCAAACCCTTGCGCCAGGTTCAGGGACGCATCGACACCAACGAACAGGGCCAGATGCTCTATGCCGAGCACCATTTCAACCTCGAAGGATTAACGATCACCACCAGCATGCACCGGCGTGCGGGCAGCCAGCGCGAGCGGGTCAGCGCGGTGTGTGATGGTAAGTGCATCGACATCAGTGAGATGCGCGACTGGCAGGAAGAAAGCAGCGATGGCCTGCTGATTACGCCACCACCCGCCTGGCAGAGCCATCTGACGCAGCGCGGTTTCAGCGGTGCAGCCCGTCATTTTATCGACTGCGTACAAAATCAGACGAAGCCTGAAACCAGCGGTGAGCAGGCACTGATGGCGCAGCGTGTGGTAGAAAAACTGTGGCGTGAGGCGACCCGCGAATAACGCCTTGTAACACTCCGTGCTGGTCATTTCCCTCCGTGGCAGTAGACTGTCGCCGGGCATCCTCAGGTGCCCGCGCTAATTCTCCTTTTTTGCCGATTCTTTTCAGGATGCGCCGTCAATTATGAATTTGTTGAAATCGCTGGCAGCGGTCAGTTCTATGACCCTGTTTTCCCGCGTACTGGGCTTTGCCCGTGATGCCATCGTGGCGCGGGTGTTTGGCGCCGGAATGGCGACCGATGCGTTCTTTGTTGCGTTTAAACTTCCCAATCTGCTGCGGCGTATTTTTGCTGAAGGCGCATTTTCTCAGGCCTTCGTGCCGATACTGGCTGAATATAAAAGCAAGCAGGGTGAAGAGGCGACCAAACTCTTCCTGGCTTACGTCTCCGGGCTGCTGACGCTGGCGCTGGCGCTGGTCACCGTGGCGGGCATGATCGCTGCGCCCTGGGTCATCATGGTCACGGCTCCCGGCTTTGCCGACAGTCCCGACAAGTTCGCGCTGACCAGCTCGCTGCTGCGGGTGACCTTCCCCTACATTATGCTAATTTCGCTGGCGTCGCTGGCGGGTGCGGTGCTGAACACCTGGAACCGCTTCTCGGTGCCAGCCTTTGCGCCGACCCTGCTGAACGTCAGCATGATTGGCTTTGCGCTGTTTGCCGCGCCACATTTCCATCCACCGGTTATGGCGCTCGCCTGGGCCGTCGTGGCTGGCGGCGTGCTGCAGCTCGGCTATCAGCTGCCACACCTGAAGAAGCTCGGGATGCTGGTGCTGCCGCGCCTGAATCTACGTGACGCGGGCGTCTGGCGGGTTATGCGTCAGATGGGTCCCGCCATTCTGGGTGTCTCCGTCAGCCAGATTTCGCTGATCATTAACACCATCTTCGCCTCTTTTCTGGTCTCAGGTTCCGTCTCCTGGATGTACTATGCCGACCGTCTGATGGAGTTCCCCTCCGGCGTGCTGGGTGTGGCGCTGGGCACCATTTTGCTGCCATCGCTGGCCAAAAGTTTTTCTAGCGGCAACCATGATGAATATTCCCGGCTGATGGACTGGGGTCTGCGTCTCTGCTTCCTGCTGGCGCTGCCCAGCGCGGTGGCATTGGGTATGCTCTCCGGCCCGCTAACTGTAGCGCTGTTCCAGTACGGTAAATTTACTGCTTTTGATGCGTTGATGACGCAGCGCGCCCTGATTGCCTACTCCGTCGGACTAATGGGGCTGATTGTAGTCAAGGTGCTGGCACCGGGCTTCTATTCCCGTCAGGACATCAAAACGCCGGTAAAAATCGCGATTATCACGCTGATCATGACGCAGGTAATGAACCTGGCGTTTATTGGCCCGCTGAAACATGCTGGTCTGTCACTGTCGATTGGTCTGGCGGCCTGTCTGAATGCATCGCTGCTCTACTGGCAGCTGCGTAAGCAGAAGATCTTTATGCCGCAGCCGGGCTGGAGCAGCTTCCTGATCCGCCTGCTGATCGCCGTGGTAGTGATGGCTGGCGCGCTGTTTGCCATGCTGCAGTGGATGCCAGACTGGGAGCAGGGTTCGATGCTGTGGCGACTGCTGCGTCTGGCTGCGGTCTGTGCGGTTGGCGGTGGGGCTTATTTCCTGGCGCTGGGGCTGCTGGGCTTCCGGCTGCGCGACTATGCACGGCGCACGGCTGTGTAAGGCAAAGCACCTTACAATAAAATAAGACAATAAAAAATCCCGCACCAGGCGGGATTTTTTTACGCTACTTTTCGGCTCAGGCTTTACGGCTTAACGTCGCCTGGCCTTTACCCATACCATCCGGGCCATAAAAGGCCTGGGTCTGATGCGGCTTCAGCACTTCAAGCGCATTCTCGGTGTAGCGAATCTGATGTTGCAGCAGCATGCCATTATGGACATTGGCATCCTGCAGACGACGGGAATGCTGCTGAATACTGTCCCAGCGGCGCGCCATGTCATTCTGCCCACGATAAGGTGCCGATGTCGCCTGACTCTGTTCAGCGGTGCGGCGCATCTCATCCAGATAGTTCAGCGTGCTGAGCAGCGCGCTTTTATCTTCGGTGATACGCTGCAGCAGGTTGCTGTTAATGTTTCCGGCAGCCAGCTGCTGCTGTTCTTCTTCCAGCACGGCTGACAGCGACGCCAGCACGTCCTGCATCTTATCTAATGTGGTCTGCAAATTACTCATGGGAATTAATTACCCTCTAAATACGCCTTGGTGTCGGCAATCAGCGCATCGGCGATTTTGCCGGTATCCATCTTCAGTTCGCCATTACGAATGGCGGTTTTCAGTTGTTCAACGCGCTCGACGTTAATATCTTTGCTGCTCGGCTGCATCAGCTGCGACTGTGCGCTGCTCAGGCTCACCTGAGCTGCTGCAGGCGTCGTGGCTGCTGCCACCGGGCTGGCGCTCTGGCGCACTTTACTGTTACCGGACTCACTGCTATCGCGGCTCTGTACGGTGCTGGCGGGTTTCAGAGGTTGCGTTCTGTCAATGCTCATGTTCGGGCTCCTGTACGGTCAGGGGAAGTCTGCCACCTGAATCAGAATAGCGTTATCGCTTCGTTGATTCTTCTATCGGCAGCACTACGGGCTTCTTTAACACTTTACAGCGTTATAAGAATATTCCCATCTTCTCGTACCTTACCGCTGACAACCTGACCATTTCCCATCCGGACCCGGACCGACTGCGAACGGGCGGCGTTATTCAGTGCTTTACCCTCACCGCTGGCGTCAAATCCATCGCCGCTGGCAATTACCATCACATTCTGACCTGCCTTGACCCGCCACGGCTGACGCAGCGTAGACGGATTAATTGGCTGTCCTGGCTGGATGTCGCGCAGCACGACAGCATCGGCGATCGAGTCCGCATTCAGCAGGGCGCGGGCGGGCAGCGTATCAAGGCGGCCGGTCTGCAGAGTGAAATCACTCTCGGTGACGCTACTACCCTGGCTCAGCAACCGGTTCGCCACCAGGTAAGAACCGGTGACCTGAACCTGAACCTGAATATAACGGCGGTTCTCATCGCAGTTTGCCGCCACGCTCATATTGCCCCACAACCGGCTGTTGCCGGGCAGAGTGAACTTTGGCGTTTCACAGGCTGGCCACTGTTCCTTCGGCGTGCGTACCACCACGACCATGCCATCAGCATGCTGGGCGTCACGCGCTTTAAAAAATTGATTCAGTTGTGCATTGAGATCACCGGCAGAAGCCGGCAGGGCGATCACGACCAGCAGACTGGTCAGCAGGGTCAGATATCGACGCATTGTGCATTTCCTCACTGATGATGGCGACAAGTGTACCCCTTAAGAAAAATCCTTAATTGTCAAAATAGCGGTAATTTGAGGCCCTATTCAGACGATGACGACTTGCTTTTTCAAATTAAGCTGCGAACTCAAAATTTTCATACGCGGAGGAAACATGCTCGACAAACTGGATGCGGCGCTGAAATTTGGTACGGAGGCCCTCAACCTGCGTGCTCAACGTCAGGAGATCCTGGCGTCAAATATTGCCAACGCCGATACCCCTGGTTATCAGGCCCGGGATATCGACTTTGCAAGCGAGCTGAGTCGGGTGATGTCCAATGGCCGTGCGGAAGGCAGCAGCATGGCGTTAAAAGTCACGTCAGCTCGCCACATTGAAGCACAGACAAACGGCGTGCCATCGATGGATATGCTTTATCGCATTCCCGATCAGCCTTCTGCCGACGGCAACACCGTAGATATGGACCGTGAGCGTACGCAGTTCGCGGATAACAGCCTGAAATATCAAACCGACCTCACCCTCATCAGTAGCCAGATCAAAGGCATGATGAGCGTGTTACAAGGGCAATAATTATGGCCTTGCTGAATATTTTTGACATTGCCGGCTCAGCGATGACCGCGCAATCACAGCGATTAAACGTCAGTGCCAGTAACCTGGCGAACGCCGACAGCGTCACCGGCCCCGATGGTAAGCCTTATGTGGCCAAGCAGGTGGTCTTCCAGACCGATGCAGCGCCAGGTTCAGCCACCGGCGGCGTGAAAGTAGCAAGAGTCGTAGATGACCCCACGCCAGCGAAGCTGGTCTATGACCCAGGCAATCCGATGGCAGATGCCAAAGGCTACGTGAAGATGCCGAACGTGGATGTGGTTTCTGAAAGCGTCAACACCATGTCGGCGTCACGCAGTTACCAGGCCAACGTCGAAGTGCTCAACACCGTGAAGTCGATGATGATGAAAACCCTGACCCTCGGGCAATAACGGAGAAAATTTATGGCTATCGCGGTAGGCGTTAACGAAAGGCTGGACCCCACGGTCCTGAGCTCTTCCAACACCAGTGGCACCGGCAACAATGCGCAGGATCTGCAGAACCAGTTCCTGACCATGCTGGTGACGCAGTTAAAGAACCAGGATCCAACCAATCCAATGGACAATAGCCAGCTCACCACACAGCTGGCACAGATCAATACCCTGAGCGGTATTGAAAAACTGAACACCACGCTGGGATCGATCTCCGGCCAGATCACCACCAGCCAGTCACTGCAGAGCTCCACGCTGATTGGGCATGGCGTGATGGTCAATGGCGGACAGATTCTGGTCGGCAAGGGCACCACAACGCCATTTGGCGTTGAGCTGGCCTCTGCCTCAACCGGCGCATCGGCCACGATTAAAGATGCCGGTGGCAACGTGATCGACACCGTCGATCTGGGCGCGCTCAGCGCTGGCGTGCACACCTTCTCGTGGGACGGCAAGCTGACCGATGGTTCTGTCGCGCCGGATGGTAAATACAGCGTTGCGATTGCCGCAAGTAATGGCAACGCACAACTGGTGGCACAACCGCTTAACTACGCCTACGTCAATGGGGTGAGTACTGCGAACAACACCACAAAACTGGATCTCGGCACCATGGGCTCCGCCACCCTTGACGACGTACGTCAGATTCTCTGATTAACCTGTAGACAGGAAACAAATAAATGTCATTTTCCCAAGCGGTCAGCGGCCTTGGTGCTGCTTCAAGTAACCTTGATGTCATCGGTAACAACATTGCTAACTCCGCAACAGCGGGCTTTAAATCCAGCACCATTGCGTTTGCCGATATGTTTGCCGGCTCAAACGTCGGCCTCGGCACCAAAGTCGCTGCGGTAATCCAGAACTTTAACGACGGCGCGACCACCACCACCAGCCGTGGCCTGGATGTTGCGCTGAGCGGTAACGGTTTCTTCCGTATGACCGACAGCAGCGGCGGCGTCTTCTATTCACGTAACGGCCAGTTAACGCTGGATGCCAACCGTAACCTGGTCAACACCCAGGGTCTGAACGTGACCGGCTATCCGGCCAGCGGTTCACCGGCCACTATCCAGGCAGGTGCTAACCCGGTCGCGCTGCGTATTCCTACCGAGCAGATGTCAGCCCGTTCCACCACCACTGCCGGTCTGGTTGCCAACCTGAACTCAACGGATGCAACGCCATCTGTGGCCACCTTCTCGACGGCTAACGCGGACAGCTACAACAAGAAAACCACGGTAACCGTGTTCGACTCGCAGGGTAATGATCACGCGCTCGACATGTATTTCGCGAAAGACACCACCAGCAACAGCTGGACCGTGCGGACCATTGATGGCACCACCGGCACCTCAGCGGGTGACTTCAGAATGGCATTTGACACCAGCGGTAAGCTGACCAGCGTCTCTAAGCTGGATGCCAGCGGCGCGGTAGTGGGCACGCCTACCACTGATGGCACCGTCGGCCTGACGCTGAACGTGGGCGGCGCCAATGGCGCGGTCGCCAATCAGCCCATCAACCTGAGCATGCTGGGCAGCCTGCAGCAGAACACCGGCGCAACCTCTTTTGGTAGTCCGACCCAGGATGGTTATGCACCTGGCGATCTGACCAGCTACGCGATCAATGATGACGGCACCATCACCGGCAGCTACTCAAACCAGAAAACCCAGCTGCTGGGTCAGATTGTCCTGGCGAGCTTCTCTAACCCGGAAGGTCTGCAGTCTAAGGGCGACAACGTCTGGCAGGCTTCAAGCGCATCTGGTCAGGCAGCAGTCGGTCTGGCTAACACCGGCACCTTTGGTTCACTGACCGCCGGCGCACTGGAATCTTCCAACGTCGACATGAGTAAAGAGCTGGTGAATATGATTGTGGCGCAGCGTAACTATCAGGCGAATGCGCAGACCATCAAAACTCAGGACCAGATTCTCAACACGCTGGTTAACTTACGTTAATTCGCTAACAGGATTGCCATATGGATCACGCGATATATACCGCGATGGGCGCGGCCAGCCAGACGCTGGATCAGCAGGCGGTGACCGCCAGCAACCTCGCCAACGCCTCTACACCTGGTTTTCGTGCGCAGCTGAATGCGCTGCGCGCAGTTCCGGTGAGTGGCTGGTCGCTGCCGACCCGTACGCTGGTCGCCGCCTCTACACCTGGCGCCGACATGAGTCAGGGCGCGATGGATTACACCGAGCGTCCGCTCGATGTGGCGGTGCAGCAGGATGGCTGGCTGGCGGTGCGTACCGCTGACGGCAGCGAAGCCTATACCCGCAACGGCAATATGCAAATCAGTCCGACCGGTACGCTGACGGTTCAGGGCAATCCTGTGATGGGCGATGGCGGTCCGATTGTGATCCCGCAGGGCACGGAAATCACCATTGCGGCTGACGGCTCGATCACCGGGCTGAATGCCGGTGATTCACCGAACGCCACGGTTCAGCTGGGCAAGCTGAAGCTGGTCAGGGCCACCGGCCAGGAGCTGCAGCGTAGTGATGACGGCATGTTCCGTCCTACTGCGTCGACGCAGGCGACCCGCGGTGCCGCGCTGCAGGCCGATGCCACTATGCAGGTGATGCCTGGCGTGCTGGAAGGCAGCAACGTCAAACCGGTAGAAACCATGGTTGATATGATCGCCAACGCCCGACGTTTTGAGATGCAGATGAAAGTCATCACCAACGTCGACGAAAATGAACAAAAAGCCAACCAGCTCCTGAGCATGGGTTAAGGCACGAGGATAACAACATGATTCGTTCTTTATGGATCGCTAAGACCGGTCTTGATGCGCAGCAGATGAACATGGACGTCATTGCCAACAACCTGGCAAACGTCAGCACCAACGGCTTTAAGCGTTCACGTGCCGTGTTCGAAGACCTGATGTACCAGACTATGCGCCAGCCGGGCACCCAGTCATCAGAACAGACGACGCTGCCATCCGGTTTGCAAATCGGTACCGGTGTTCGTCCGGTGACCACTGAGCGTCTGCATACTCAGGGCAACCTGTCGCAGACCAGCAACTCAAAAGATATCGCCATTAACGGCCAGGGCTATTTCCAGATTCAGATGCCGGATGGCACCTCTGGCTATACCCGTGACGGTGCGTTTCAGGTTGATCAGAACGGTCAGCTGGTGACCAACTCCGGTTTCCCGGTTCAGCCAGGCATCACCATTCCGGCCAACGCCACCAGCATTACGGTGTCGCGTGACGGTGTGGTCAGCGTGACGCAGCAGGGTCAGGCTCAGGCCGCGCAGGTGGGTCAGTTAACCCTGAGCACCTTTATGAATGACGCCGGTCTCGATAGCGTGGGTGAAAACCTCTACAAGGAAACGCAGGCATCGGGCGCACCGACAGACAGCACCCCAGGCCAGAACGGCGCGGGTCTGCTCTATCAGGGCTACACCGAAACCTCGAACGTTAACGTGGCGGAAGAGCTGGTCACCATGATCCAGACGCAGCGCGCCTACGAAATCAACAGTAAGGCGATCAGTACCTCTGATCAGATGCTGGCGAAATTAACACAGCTTTAATCCCGAACAGGGCCAGCCCGTGCTGGCCTGAAACAAAGACATTAATAAGGTCGTGACGCCGTGGCGAAGCAACAGATTCTCAAGCCTGGACATTGGTTAGTCGCCTCGTTGCTGCTAACTCTCAACGGATGTGCCCTGGTCCCGCGTACTCCGCTGGTCGAAGGTGCAACCACAGCGCAACCCATGCCGTCCGCGCCACCGGTGGTCAACGGCTCTATATTCCAGGGCGTCGCGCCGCTTAACTACGGCTATCAGCCGCTGTTTGAAGATCGTCGTCCACGCAACATTGGCGATACCCTGACCATTACGCTGCAGGAAAACGTCAGCGCCAGCAAAAGCTCCTCAGCCAATGCCAGCCGCGATGGCAGCAACAGCTTTGGTGTGAGCGGGGTGCCGACCGGTCTGGCTGGCCTGGTGGGTGCAGGTGGCGAAAAAGCCAATCTCAGCGCAGAAGGCAAAAACGATTTCGCAGGTAAAGGCGGCGCATCCGCCAATAACACCTTTACCGGCACCATTACCGTCACCGTGGATCAGGTGTTGTCAAACGGCAACCTGCACGTGGTCGGTGAAAAACAGATTGCCATTAATCAGGGCACGGAGTTCATTCGCTTCTCGGGCGTGGTCAACCCACGCACCATCAGCGCCAGTAACGCCGTGTTATCTACCGCTGTCGCCGATGCACGTATTGAGTACGTCGGAAATGGTTACATCAATGAGGCGCAGACCATGGGTTGGTTCCAGCGTTTCTTCCTGAACATCTCGCCGATGTAAGAGGTTTCAATGAAAAAGTTAACGCTGTTACGCGCCGGGCTGGCGCTGCTGCTGGGCGTAAGCCTGCTGGCCAAAGCCGATTTGATTCGTGATTTAACCACGGTACAGGGCGTACGTGATAACCAGCTGCTGGGCTACGGCCTCGTCGTGGGTCTGGATGGCACGGGTGACCAGACGACTCAGACGCCATTTACCACGCAGACAGTGAGCAACATGCTGTCACAGCTTGGTATCACCGTTCCCACCGGAACCAACATGCAGCTGAAAAACGTGGCGGCCGTTATGGTCACCGCGAAACTGCCGTCGTTTGCCCGTCAGGGACAGACGCTGGATGTGGTGGTCTCATCGCTGGGTAACGCCAAAAGCCTGCGCGGCGGCACGCTGTTAATGACGCCGATGAAAGGGGTCGATAACCAGGTCTATGCGCTGGCACAGGGTAATATCCTGGTCGGTGGTGCGGGTGCCTCAGCGGGCGGCAGCAGTGTTCAGGTTAACCAGCTGAACGGTGGCCGTATTACCAGCGGCGCAACCGTTGAGCGTGAACTGCAGAGCAACTTTGGTACGCAGAACACCATTAACCTGCAGCTTAACAGCGAAGATTTCTCGATGGCGCAGCGTATTGCTGATGCAATCAACGCCCGCGGCGGTTACGGCGCAGCGCAGCCGCTGGATGCCCGTACCGTGCAGATCCGCGTGTCACCCAATAATGGTGCGCAGGTGCGCCTGCTGGCTGAGATCCAGAACATTGATGTCTCTATTCCGGTTGAAGATGCCAAAGTCATCATCAACTCCCGTACCGGCTCAGTCGTTATGAACCGCGAAGTGACGCTGAATCAGTGTGCTGTGGCGCAGGGTAACCTGTCGGTGACGGTTAATCAGCAGCAGAACGTCAGTCAGCCTGACACCCCCCTGGCCGGTGGTCAGACGGTGGCGACGACGCAGACGCAGATCGATCTGCGCCAGACCGGCGGCGCGCTGCAACGCGTGAATGCCAGCGCCAACCTGAACAACGTGGTGCGTGCGCTGAATGCGCTGGGTGCGTCACCTATCGAACTGATGTCGATTCTGCAGTCGATGCAGAGTGCCGGCTGTCTGCGTGCCAAACTGGAAATTATCTGATGGCTGATATGCAATCTCTGACAAGTTCGGCTTTTGACAGCCGTTCCCTGAATGAACTGAAACGCCAGGCCAGCAACGATCCGAAAGGACAAGCGTTGCAGGTCGCGCGTCAGGTCGAAGGGATGTTTGTACAGATGATGCTAAAGAGCATGCGTGAGGCGTTGCCGCAGGACGGCATTATGGGCAACGAACAGACCAAACTCTTTACCTCTATGTATGACCAGCAGATTGCACAGGAGATGGGTAAGCGCGGCCTTGGGCTGGCGGAAACCATCGTCAAACAGATGCAGCCCGCCACCGCGCCGGACGAAAAAGCCGGTACGGTGCCGATGAAGCTGGATAACAGCTTTATTCTCAGTACCAGCGGAGCAACACCCATGGCCGCGCAGCAGCTGGAGCAGATTGTGCGTAAGGCGATGCCGCGTCTGCCGCCGGTCGCGTCACCGACGGGCCTGCCCAGCGACAGCCGCGAATTTATCGCCCAACTGACGCAACCGGCGCAGGCAGCCAGTCAGCAGAGTGGCATTCCTCATCACCTGATTCTGGCGCAGGCTGCGCTGGAGTCGGGCTGGGGCCAGCGCCAGATCCTGACCCGCGACGGCAAACCGAGCTACAACGTGTTCGGGATTAAAGCCAGCGGCGACTGGAAAGGTGACACCACCGATATCATGACCACCGAATATGAGCAGGGCGAAGCGAAGAAAGTCCATGCCAGCTTCCGTGTTTATAACTCCTATTTCGAGGCGCTGACTGACTACGTTAAACTTCTGACCAAAAACCCACGCTATGCGGCGGTGACCAACGCCACATCCGCAGAGCAGGGTGCGCAGGCATTGCAGGCGGCAGGTTACGCCACCGATCCGAAATATGCGCAAAAGCTGGTGGGAATGATTCAGCAGTTCAAAAGTATGGGCGATAAAGTCGTCAAAGCGTACAGCCAGGATATGGGCGACCTGTTCTGATCATTGCGCCTCAAGTTTCACTTAAGCAAGCCGATAACATCCCTATAGCCAGAAGCGTTTTCGCCTGCTGGCGCCCACTTTGATGTCTGCCAGCCCGGTTGACGGGGAACGTAAGGAACCGAGATGTCCAGCATAATTAACTCCGCGATGAGTGGATTGAGTGCCGCGCAGGCCGCTCTGAGCACCACCAGTAACAACATTTCCAATTACACCGTGGCGGGCTATTCACGTCAGACCACGGTACTGGCGCAGGCGAACAGTACCCTGCAGGGCAATAGCTATTATGGTAACGGCGTGAATATCACCGGTGTACAACGTGAATATGATGCATTTATTGCCACGCAGTTACGCGGTTCCAGCGCGAACTACAGCGCGGTAAGCACTCAGCACAGCCAGATTTCTAACATTGACGATTTGCTGTCGACTTCGACGACAAGCCTGTCGACCTCGCTGCAGGGCTTCTTTACTAACCTGCAGAACGTGGTCAGCAACGCCAACGATCCGTCAGCACGTCAGTCAATGCTCAGCAATGCACAGGGTCTGGTCAGCCAGTTCCAGACCTCGGCGCAATACCTGAACAATATGCAGAACAGCGTCAACGCAGACGTCGGTTCCAGCATCAAGCAGGTCAACACCATTACCAGCCAGATCGCCGATCTTAACAAGCAGATTGGCAAACTGAGTACCGCTAACGGTGCCACACCTAACGATCTGCTCGATAAGCGCGATCAGCTGGTGAATACCCTGAATAACGTCGTTGGCGTGACGGTGTCGCAGCAGGATGGCGGCTACACGGTCGCGATGGCGAATGGCCTGACGCTGGTAAACGGCGACAAATCTCACGATCTGGTGGCGATGCCTTCCAGCAGCGATCCGACACGCACGACTATCGGCTATGTCGATAAACAGGCGGGCAACGTCGAGATCCCGGAAAAGCTGATCACCACCGGTTCACTGGGCGGTCTGCTGGCATTCCGTACTCAGGATTTGGATCTGGCACAGAACCAGCTGGGTCAGTTAGCGGCTGCGTTTACCACCAGCTTTAACGATGTCCACAAGCAGGGCTTTGACAGCAACGGCAATCAGGGCGTCGATTTCTTTAATATCGGCAGCCCACTGGTGGTGAGCAACAACAAAAACAGCACCGCCGCATCCGTTACTGCGGAGTGGACCGATACCAGCGCGCTGAAAGCCACCAACTATAACGTCAGCTTTGACGGCACTAACTGGAGCGCCACGCGTGCCTCGGACAGCACCGCCGTGACCATCACGCCGGGTACCGATGCCAGTGGCAATACCACGCTGAGCTTTGATGGCCTGAAGCTGACTGTCGCCGGCACGCCTGCACCCGCCGCCAAAGACAGCTTCCTGGTGAAGCCGGTCCAGAACGTGGTTAACGACATGTCCGTCGCGATCACCAATGAATCTCAGGTGGCCGCAGCGGGTGCCGTTGGCGGTGAGAGTGATAACCGCAATGCGCAAAAACTGCTGAATCTGCAGGATGTGAAGCTGGTTGGCGGTAACGCCACGCTGTCACAGGCTTACGCCACCATCGTCAGTAGTGTCGGTAACAAAACCAGTTCGCTGGCAACCACCAGCGATACACAGAAAAGCGTGGTCAGTCAGTTGACTGAACGCCAGCAATCGGTCTCAGGCGTAAACCTCGATGAGGAGTACGCTAACCTGACTAAATATCAGCAATATTACATGGCCAATGCGCAGGTGCTGCAGACTGCCAGCACCGTGTTTAATGCATTGATCAATATTCGCTAAGGGCAGGAGATAACATGCGAATCAGTACAAATATGATTTTTGAGCAGCAGGTGCGTGGCATCACTGACTCACAGGCCTCCTGGCTGAAATCAGGCGAGGAGCTCTCCAGCGGCCGCCGTGTGAATAATCCTTCGGACGATCCGATTGCAGCGTCCCGTGCTGTGGTGTTGTCACAAACCCAGCAGCAGGGAAAACAATATGAGCTGGCGCGTACCTTTGCCGAGCAGGGCCTGTCACTGGAAGAGAATACGCTGAAAGGTGTTACCGATGGGGTCATTGCTGCGCAAGCACTGATCGTTAACGGTTCAACCGGTACCCTGAGCGATAGTGACCGCGGATCGATTGCCACCCAGCTGGAAGGTATTCGCGCCCAATTGCTGAACCAGGCAAACAGTCAGGATGCTAATGGTCGCTATATTTTTGCCGGTTATAAAACTGACAGTGCACCATTTGTTGATACGGCAGGCACCGGCGTAAGCTACGCCGGCGGCACCGATGCGATCACCCAGAAGGTCGATACCAGCCGTACCATGACCGTGGGGCATACCGGTGACAACATCTTTATGGCTATCTCAGGCAATGCCACCAAAGAGCCGGATGGCAGCGCCAGCGAAACTAACGTGTTTAAGATGCTGGATAGCGCCATTGCTGCACTAAAAGTGCCGCAGGAAGGTGCTGACGCTACAACCAAACAGGCTTTCCAGGATGCGATGGATAAAACCAACCGTGGTCTGGGTAACTCGTTGAATAATGTTTTAACCGTACGTTCTGAAATTGGTACTCAGCTTTCAGAGATCGATACGCTGAATGCCCAGGGCGATGACCGCAGTGTCATTTACAACTCGCAGATGAGTGACCTGGTTAACGTGGATTTAACTGAAGCGGCTTCCAGCTATACCATGAAGCAGACAGCACTTCAGGCGTCTTACAAGACCTTTACTGATATGTCCAAGATGTCACTGTTCCAGATGAATTCGTAGTCTGACCTGAAATTTTAGGCGTACTTTAACCGGATGCGCTTACTTTTTCCCACCCTCCTGCTAAAGGACGGTGGGATTTTTTTTGCCTGCGATTCAGTTGCTGACGTGAGCACCAGACACTAAAAGCGGGTAGATTTAAAGTGGCAGACAGGCAGTATTGTAGCCATAAAAAAACCCCGGCTTAGAGGCCGGGGTTCAGTTCACAACAGATTAGGCGTTACGGTTTAGTTGCCGGGGCAGTGGCTTGATGGGTGGCGCTATGACCACCCGCAGAGCCACGACCGTCGAACTCATACGGTGCACGCACCCAGTCACTCTGCGGAGCTGGTTCTGACTGCCAGACTGGCGCAGGGGCTTTAGTCATCGGCGCAGAAGCAAAGTGCTTCCAGCGTGTACCGTCATCGGGCACAGCTGCAGCAGGCACGGAAGCAACAGGTTCGGCCGCAGTCACTGGTGCTGCAGGCGCGATATCACGTGCGGCAACCGGTGCATGAGGTTCACTTACCGGCGCGGTTTCAGCTTCTGCTGCGACCGGCGCTTTCAGGACTTCTTCAACTTCTGCTGCGATCTCTTCGCTGACATCGGTGGCTGACTGCTCAGCAACCTCTGAAGGCTGTACAGTCTCAACAGCAGGCTGTGCAACCTCTGCAGGCTGAACAGTCTCAACTGCATCAATAGCAGGGGTCACCACGGGTGCTTCAGCGACGGGCTCAGCAGGCACGGCTTCAGCCGCTACAGCGTCTGCTTTAGCTTCATCGGCAGCCGGAACAACAGAGGGCTGCTCGTCAACCGGGGCGTCGATAGCACGGGTATTATCAGTGTTGACGACCGGCACTGGCGTTTCTGCCTGAGGCTCAGCCTGTTGCACTGGTGCTTCCTGAGCAACAGATTCAACGGCAGCAGCAACCGGCAGCGCACGGGTGGCCTCTGCTGTCTCTTCCGCGTTGTACGCTGGTGTCTCATGCGTCACATTCTGAACCTGCTCTTCGCTGGCCTGGCTCACCGGATAGCGAATCCAGACTTTACCGGACGCCATCTCTGGTGAGGCAGCGGCAGCCGCCAGAGGCATGGCTGACTGAGTAGGGTAACGCTCATCACGGTAACGACGACGACGCTGTCCGCTGACGCGCAGATGGCGCGGCGAACGACGTGAGCGACGCGGCATATTGGCGTTATCACGATTGTCGTTGTCATCCTGCTCGTCACTCTGCTGCGCCTGGAACTCAGGCTGCGGCTGTGCAACTTCAACAGGCTGCGGCTGTGCAACTTCAACAGCCTGAGGCTGACGTACTTCAGCAGGCTGGGCAAAATCGCTGGCTGAGGCTGGCATAGGTGGGCGGTTATCATCAACACGCACCTTCTGGTTCAGCTGACGCGGCTTACGACGCGGCATAACCTGCACGCGCTCATCATCCTGCGCCTCGGCCACGTCCAGAACTTCAGCGATCACTTCCGGCTGCTCAGCCACTTTGGCGGCTTCTTCACCGGCGCGTTTCTCTTCCTGACGACGGCGCTGGCGTTCAGCACGCTGTTCACGGCGCTGCTGCTGCTGCTCATCACGCTGCTGGCGCGCTTCTTCACTCAGAGCTGGACGCTCTTCGCGAACTTCACCTGGCTGAGACTCACGCTTGTTACGACGGGTGTTATTGCCATCACGCGGCTCGCGATTTTCACGTGGCTCGCGGCTTTCGCGCGGTTCACGGCTTTCACGTGGCTCACGACTTTCGCGTGGTTCACGGCCTTCACGCGACTGGGCGTTATCACCATTACGCGGCGTACGCTCACGACGATTGTTGTTACGACGGTTGTTATTGTTGCTACGGCGCTCGCCACGGCCGTTGTTGCTTTCCTGCTCGCTTTCAGACGCTTTCTGCGGTTCAGCAACTTCAGCGGCCACTGGCGCGGCGGCAGGGGCTTCATCACCTGAGAACATTTTCTTCAGGCCGCCAAGCAGACGTCCGAAGAAACCGGTGCTGACGGTAGCAGGTGCAGCCACAGTTGGGGCGGATTTTGCTGCTGGCTGAACTTCAGCGCGCTGCGCTTCTGGCTCAACTTCCACCGGTGCCGGAGGGGCATCAGGCATCACAAACGCGGCCAGAGCAGGCTGCTCAGGACGACGGCGCTCAGCATGTTCCTCATCAGACGGCATCGCCATTTCGGCTTCATGCAGTTTCGGCAGATGATAGCTCAGGGTCTGCGTCTCTTCGCCATTGCGCACACGTAACACGGAGTAGTGTGGGGTCTGCATCTTGTCATCAGGAACGATGATCGCCCGCACGCCGCCCTGGCGTTTTTCAATCGCGCTGACCGCTTCACGTTTTTCGTTCAGCAGGTAAGAGGCAACCTGAACCGGAACAATGGCGTGAACTTCTTTGGTGTTGTCTTTCAGCGCTTCTTCTTCAATCAGACGCAGAATTGACAGCGCCAGTGACTCATTATCACGGATGGTGCCGGTGCCGCTACAGCGTGGGCAGACGTGATGACTGGATTCACCTAATGACGGGCTCAGGCGCTGACGGGACATCTCCAGCAGGCCGAAACGTGAAATATGGCTGATCTGAATGCGGGCGCGATCCTGGCGGACAGCTTCACGCAGACGGTTCTCAACCGCGCGCTGATGGCGTACTGGCGTCATATCGATGTAATCGATAACGATCAGGCCGCCCAGGTCACGCAGGCGCAGCTGACGAGCAATCTCATCAGCCGCTTCAAGGTTAGTGTTGAAGGCTGTCTCTTCGATGTCACCGCCGCGCGTTGCACGTGCTGAGTTGATATCGATAGCGGTCAACGCTTCGGTACTGTCGATCACAATCGAGCCACCGGAAGGCAGGCGGACTTCACGCTGGAAAGCGGATTCGATTTGCGATTCGATCTGATAGTGGCTGAACAGCGGGATTTCACCGGTGTAGAGCTTAATTTTGCTGCTGAAGTCCGGACGGCCCAGCGCAGCGATATGCTGACGCGCCAGTTCCAGAACCTTTGGGTTATCGATAAGGATTTCACCGATGTCCTGACGCAGATAGTCGCGGAAGGCACGCACGATCACATTGCTTTCCTGATGGATCAGGAACGGAGCAGGGCGGTTTTCAGCGGCTTTCTTGATCGCTTCCCAGTGTTTAAGACGGAAGCTTAAATCCCACTGCAGTGATTCGGCGGATTTGCCGACGCCCGCAGTGCGGACAATCAGGCCCATGCCTTCCGGCAGATCCAGCGCCGACAGCGCTTCTTTCAGTTCGGTACGATCGTCACCTTCGATGCGGCGAGAGATACCGCCTGCACGTGGGTTATTCGGCATCAGTACCAGATAGCTGCCCGCCAGAGAAATAAAGGTAGTAAGCGCCGCGCCTTTATTGCCGCGTTCTTCTTTATCGATCTGAACAATAACTTCCTGACCTTCACGCAGCACATCTTTGATATTCGGACGACCATGCGCGTTGTAGCTGGAAGGGAAGTATTCGCGGGAGATTTCTTTTAAAGGGAGGAAACCGTGACGCTCTGCGCCATAATCGACAAACGCAGCTTCAAGGCTGGGTTCAATGCGAGTGATTTTACCTTTGTAGATGTTGGCTTTCTTCTGTTCGTGTCCAGGACTTTCAATATCCAGATCGTACAGACGCTGACCGTCAACCAGGGCAACGCGCAACTCCTCCTGCTGAGTTGCGTTTATTAACATTCTTTTCATCGTGACTTACTCGTTATTCTTTCATGAGTGATTACAGCTGCGGGCATAGTTACCCTGGACGAGTATCAACCGATGGCCCCGTGACTTAGTGCAATGTCGTCAACCTCACGGCTGTCGACCGCGCGAGGGGCGCAAATAACGTCGGTGGCCTGTTTTTCATAAGGGAAAACAGCACCAGATAGTGGAAATGCCTGAGAGGATAAAGAAAACCCGTGCATCCCATACTGTTGTCCAGGCCGCAACCCGCAGCCCGCTAAGTGCCTGATTTCGCATTACGTCTTACGCCATTGCTGCGTGTCTGCTCAATCCGGCAAAATGACAATTCCGCTCGTTTTCTGCCCTGAAATGCAACAGGCAAGAAACTCAAACATTATTCCATTGCTAACCTTCATATAGCAAGGCGACTTTAGCCAGCTTGTGAAGTTTCTTTACATTTAAAGCGCTAATGTGTCGGACAAAGCACCACTTTGCTGAAAAAGCCAGCAGGGAAGCGAGCCGCCGCCACATCAACTCCTGAGTTAAGCACAGAAAAAGGGGTGGCGCTATCAGGGGACACTATTTAGAATCGCCGCCATGAAAACAGAGAATCCCGGCGTACATTTTGTCGCCATCACGGCTGAAAATGCCGGACAACGTATTGATAACTTTTTGCGCACGCAACTCAAGGGTGTGCCAAAGAGCATGATTTATCGCATCGTACGCAAAGGCGAGGTGCGGGTTAATAAGAAACGCGTTAAGCCAGAGTACAAGCTGGAAGAGGGCGATGAGGTGCGCATTCCGCCGGTTCGGGTAGCGGAACGCGACGAAGATGCTGTTTCCCCCAAACTGGCGAAAGTCGCCTCACTGGCCGATGCCATCCTCTTTGAAGATGAGTCTCTGCTGGTGATGAACAAACCTTCTGGCACTGCGGTTCATGGCGGTAGCGGACTCAGTTTCGGCGTTATTGAAGGATTACGTGCCCTGCGACCTGAAGCACGCTTCCTGGAGCTGGTGCATCGCCTGGATCGTGACACCTCCGGCATTCTGCTGGTCGCTAAAAAGCGCTCGGCGCTGCGTTCCCTGCATGAGCAACTGCGCGAAAAGGGGATGCAGAAAGATTATCTGGCTCTGGTGCGCGGCAACTGGCCGTCACATCTGAAGGTGGTTCAGGCACCGCTGCTGAAAAATATCCTGCAGAGCGGCGAGCGAGTGGTTCGCGTCAGCAGCGAAGGTAAAGCCTCTGAAACCCGCTTTAAAGTGGAAGAGCGGTTCGGGTTTGCCACGCTGGTGAAAGCGAGTCCGGTCACCGGACGTACTCACCAGATTCGTGTACATACGCTGCATGCCGGGCATCCCATCGCCTTCGACGATCGCTATGGTGAACGTGACTTTGACAGTCAGCTGGCGTCAACCGGTTTAAAACGCCTGTTCCTGCACGCAGCGGCGCTGAGCTTTACCCATCCTGGCACCGGCGAAGTGATGCGGGTCGAAGCGCCTCTGGATGATGGCCTGAAGCAGTGCCTGAATAAACTGCGTCAAATGAAAGCGTAATCGCTCTCCGGCATCAGTCCGTTAAAGGGTTGATGCCGGCCTGCTGCAACATCCCATTCAGCGCAATCAGCGGCAGTCCGACCAGCGTATTGGGATCGCGACCTTCCAGACGATTGAACAGACAAATCCCCAACCCTTCACTTTTAAAACTGCCCGCACACTGCAATGGCTGCTCCTTTTCCACATACCCGGCGATTTCAGCGTCCGTTAGCATGCGGAAATGAACCACAAAGGGCTCACAGCAGTGCAGCAGTTGGTTACTGTCTGGATGGAAAAGGGCCAGGCCAGTATAAAAGGTAATGGCCTTACCGCTGGCGGCACGCAGTTGCGCCCGCGCATTCTCAGGCGTGTGAGGCTTTCCTGTAATCTGGCCGTCGAGTACGCAGACCTGATCCGAGCCGATGATCCAGTGGCCGGGATACGTTTTTGCCAGCGCCTGCGCTTTCGCCACAGCAAGACGGATCACCAGCGCTTCGGCATTTTCACCGGGCTGTGGTGACTCATCCACTTCAGGTGCAGCGGTAATAAAAGGCAGGCCCAGCTTGTGCAGTAATGCCTGCCGGAAGGGTGAAGTTGAAGCTAAAAGAATCGATGGTGTCATTTTTTTTCAATAGTGATAGCGAATTGGTGACAGTCATTTTAAACTGTGCGCCGCACTGGATGCGAATAGTGGTTGAAAGATGCTGTTTAACGGCCTTTTTCTTTGACTCTATAACATTACAAAGTTAATATGCGCGCCCTATGCAAAAGGTAAAATTACCCCTAACGCTGGACCCTGTCCGCACCGCTCAGAAGCGCCTTGATTATCAGGGTGTCTACACATCTGTACAGGTGGAGCGTGTGGCCGAGTCGGTCGTTAGTGTGGACAGTGATGTGGATTGTGCCATGTCGTTTGCGGTTGATAACCAACGTCTGGCGGTACTGACGGGTACTGCTGAAGCACACGTGACGTTGCGTTGCCAGCGCTGCAACCAGACCTTTCCCCATCACGTAAAAGTGAGTTACTGCTTCAGCCCTGTCTCTTCTGAAGAGCAGGCCGAGGCATTACCGGAAGCGTACGAGCCGGTCGATGTCAACGAGTTTGGTGAGATCGATTTGCTGGCGGTTGTCGAGGATGAACTTATTCTCGCGCTGCCGGTCGTTCCGGTGCACGATTCTGAACACTGTGAAGTGTCCGAGGCGGACATGGTCTTTGGCAAACTGCCTCCTGAGGCGGAGAAACCAAATCCATTTGCCGTATTAGCCAGTTTAAAGCGTAAGTAATAGGAGTAAGGTCCATGGCCGTACAACAGAATAAACCCACCCGTTCTAAGCGTGGTATGCGTCGTTCGCACGATGCGCTGACCACTGCTGCTCTGTCAGTAGATAAAGTTTCTGGCGAAACTCATCTGCGTCACCACATCACTGCGGACGGTTACTACCGCGGTCGCAAGGTTATCGTTAAGTAAGTTTCTTGCTTAGCAAGGCGATACCTTGACACGTTTGACCCTGGCGATTGATGCCATGGGCGGGGACTTCGGTCCCTGCGTGACAGTGCCTGCAGCATTGCAGGCACTGGCCTCTCATTCGGAACTATTCCTTCTTCTGGTCGGACATCCCGACACCCTCACGCCATTGCTTGCCAAAGCGGATTCCTCCCTGACGGGGCGTTTGCAGGTTATCCCTGCCGAATCGGTTATTGCAAGTGATGCGCGGCCCGCTCAGGCCATCCGGAACAGTCGCGGCAGCTCAATGCGCGTGGCGCTGGAGATGGTTAAAGAGGGACGTGCTCAGGCCTGCATCAGCGCCGGTAATACCGGTGCACTGATGGGGCTGTCGACACTCTTATTAAAACCGCTGGATGGAATTAAACGTCCGGCGCTGATGTCCGTTTTACCGCATCAGCAGCAGGGTAAAACCGTGGTACTGGATCTGGGCGCGAATGTTAATTCAGACAGTGCGATGCTGGTGCAGTTTGCCGTGATGGGGTCAGTGATGGCTGAGCATGTGCTTGGTATTCCACGGCCCCGTGTCGCGTTGCTCAATATTGGTCATGAAGAGACTAAAGGGCTGGAAACCATCCGTGACGCCGCGGTAGTGCTGCGAGAATCACCGCAAATCAACTATATTGGTTACCTCGAAGGTAACGAGCTGCTCACCGGTAAAACGGATGTGATGGTCTGTGACGGTTTTGTCGGAAACGTCACGCTGAAGACCATGGAAGGCGTGGTAAGAATGTTTCTTTCTCTGCTGAAGTCATCAGGGGAAGGTAAAAAACGGTCATGGTGGCTGACGTTGCTGGGACGCTTAATCCAGAAACGTCTGGCGAAGCGCTTCGGGCAACTCAACCCTGACCAATACAATGGCGCTTGTCTGTTAGGATTGCGCGGAACAGTGATCAAGAGTCACGGCGCAGCAAATCAACACGCGTTCGCCGTGGCGATAGAACAGGCAGAGCAGGCGGTGAGGCAGCAAATTCCCGAGCGAATTGCTGCGCGCCTTGATGCTGTATTAGCCAGGAGTGACAAAGCCTAGATGTATACCAAAATTATCGGTACGGGCAGTTATCTGCCCAGCCAGGTTCGCACCAATGCTGATCTGGAAAAAATGGTGGAGACGTCGGACGAGTGGATTGTTACCCGTACCGGCATCCGTGAGCGCCGCATTGCAGCGCCTGACGAAACCGTCGCCACCATGGGATTCAGTGCGGCGCAACGCGCCCTTGAAATGGCGGGCATTGAAGCGAACGAGATTGGGCTGATTATTGTCGCCACAACCTCTTCCAGCCATGCCTTCCCAAGCTCCGCCTGCATGATCCAGCAAATGCTGGAAATCAAAGACTGCGCGGCGTTTGACCTCGCTGCCGCCTGTGCAGGTTTCACCTATGCACTGAGCGTGGCCGATCAATACATTAAAAATGGCGCGGTTAAGCATGCTTTGGTGATTGGCGCTGATGTCCTGGCGCGCGCACTGGATCCGGAAGATCGCGGCACCATTATCCTGTTTGGTGATGGCGCGGGTGCGGTCGTGCTGGGTCAAAGCGAAGAGCAGGGGATTATCTCTACCCATCTTCATGCTGATGGTCGCTACGCCCAGTTGCTGACGCTGCCTTATCAGGATCGTGCCCATCAGGATCAACCTGCCTATGTCACCATGGCAGGCAACGAAGTCTTCAAGGTCGCCGTCACCGAGCTGGCCCACATTGTTGATGAAACGCTGCAGGCCAATAATCTCGATCGCGAAATGCTGGACTGGCTGGTGCCGCATCAGGCTAACCTGCGCATCATCAGCGCCACCGCGAAAAAACTCGGCATGACCATGGATAAAGTGGTCGTCACGCTGGATCGTCATGGCAATACCTCTGCCGCATCGGTGCCAAGCGCACTGGATGAAGCGGTTCGTGATGGCCGCATCAAACCCGGACACCTTATTTTGCTGGAAGCCTTTGGTGGTGGATTCACCTGGGGTTCTGCGCTGGTTCGCTTTTGATTGACAGGAACGAAAGATGACGCAAATTGCATTTGTTTTTCCAGGTCAGGGTTCACAGACCGTGGGCATGCTGACTGAATTAGCAGCAACTTATCCGCTGGTAGAAGAGACTTTCCGTGAAGCCTCTGACGCGCTGGGATATGATCTGTGGCAGTTAGTCAGTGAGGGTCCGGCTGAAGAGCTGAACAAAACCTGGCAGACTCAGCCTGCGCTGTTAGCCGCCTCAGTAGCCATCTACCGTGTCTGGCAGCAGCAGGGCGGTGAACAGCCTGTCCTGATGGCCGGTCACAGCCTGGGTGAATATTCAGCGCTGGTTTGCGCGGGTGTGCTTAACTTTGCTGATGCAGTGAAGCTGGTAGAACTGCGCGGCAAACTGATGCAGGAAGCGGTGCCAGAAGGCACCGGTGCGATGCAGGCGATTATTGGCCTGGATGACGCGGCTATTCGCAAAGCCTGTGAAGAGAGCGCGCAGGGCCAGGTTGTCTCACCGGTTAACTTCAACTCGCCGGGCCAGGTGGTCATTGCGGGTAACAAAGAAGCCGTTGAGCGTGCAGGCGCTGCCTGTAAAGCCGCGGGCGCTAAGCGTGCCCTGCCACTGCCGGTCAGCGTGCCTTCTCACTGCGCACTGATGAAGCCTGCTGCCGATAAACTGGCGGTTGCGCTGGAAAGCATTACGTTTAATGCACCTGCGGTGCCAGTGATCAACAACGTCGATGTGAAAGCTGAGACCGACGCTGCGGCCATCCGCCATGCGCTGGTTCGTCAGCTCTACAGCCCGGTTCGCTGGACTGAGAGCGTGGAAGCGATGGCAGCACAGGGCGTGACGCAGCTCCTGGAGATGGGTCCAGGTAAAGTCCTGACCGGACTGACGAAACGTATTGTCGATAGCCTCACTGCGGCTGCCGTTAACGATACGGCATCACTGACGGCTGCACTCGGTAAGGAATAAGAGGAAAATCATGAGCTTTGAAGGTAAAGTTGCGCTGGTTACCGGCGCGAGTCGCGGCATTGGTCGTGCGATTGCAGAAACTCTGGCGGCACGTGGTGCTAAAGTGGTCGGAACTGCAACCAGCCAGAGTGGCGCCGACGCCATCAGTGCTTACCTTGGCGACAAGGGAAAAGGCCTGTTACTGAACGTGACAGACGCTGACTCAATCAGCAGCGTTTTAGAGAATATTCGCGCTGAATTTGGCGAAGTGGATATTTTAGTCAATAATGCAGGCATTACGCGTGATAATCTTCTCATGCGCATGAAGGACGATGAGTGGGCGGATATCCTCGATACCAACCTCACATCGGTATTCCGCCTTTCTAAGGCGGTCCTGCGTGCCATGATGAAAAAGCGCGTGGGCCGTATCATCACCATTGGTTCCGTTGTTGGAACCATGGGTAATGCGGGCCAGGCAAACTACGCGGCAGCAAAAGCGGGTTTGATTGGTTTTAGCAAATCACTGGCGCGCGAAATCGCGTCACGTGGCATTACCGTCAACGTCGTGGCTCCAGGCTTTATTGAGACTGACATGACGCGGGCACTGAACGAAGATCAACGTTCCGGTATTTTGGCGGAAGTGCCTGCGGGTCGCTTAGGCGATGCTCAGGAAATCGCCAATGCTGTTGCATTTTTAGCCTCTGACGAAGCAGCCTACATCACTGGTGAAACGCTGCACGTCAATGGCGGAATGTACATGGTCTGATAAATCACGAAATCATTTGCTTTATTTGCGGTTAAAACCGCAAAATAACGCAAAATCGTGGTTCGACCAGCCGGGATTTTGTTGCATCTTTTTCACCTTTTTATACACTACGAAAACCATCGCGAAAGCGAGTTTTGATAGGAAATTAAATAGTATGAGCGATATCGAACAACGCGTTAAGAAAATCATCAGTGAGCAGCTGGGTGTGAAAGAGGAAGAAGTCACCAACTCTGCATCTTTCGTAGAAGACCTGGGTGCCGATTCTCTTGATACCGTTGAGCTGGTGATGGCTCTGGAAGAAGAGTTTGATACTGAGATTCCAGACGAAGAAGCTGAGAAAATCACTACCGTTCAGGCAGCGATCGACTATATCAATAGCCATAAAGGCTAATGAATATCTTCAGGCGGTCGCTCGACCGCCTGATTTTTTTGTTTGTCCCACATAGTTCCCTATTTCCCCTCCCTGGAGGACGAACGTGTCTAAGCGTCGTGTAGTTGTGACTGGTCTTGGCATGTTGTCTCCTGTCGGCAATACCGTAGAGTCTACCTGGAGTGCTCTCCTTGCCGGTCAGAGCGGCATTACCCTGATCGACCATTTTGATACCAGTGCTTATGCAACACGTTTTGCAGGTCTGGTAAGAGATTTTAATTGTGATGACTACATCTCGCGTAAAGATCAACGCAAGATGGATGCCTTCATCCAGTACGGCATTGTGGCCGGTATGCAGGCCATGCAGGACAGTGGTCTGGTTATTACCGACGAAAATGCAGGCCGTATGGGCGCAGCAATTGGCTCCGGCATCGGTGGTTTAGGTCTGATTGAAGAGAATCATACTTCACTGGTCAACGGCGGCCCGCGCAAAATCAGCCCATTCTTTGTGCCTTCAACCATCGTTAACATGGTGGCGGGTCATCTCAGCATCATGTATGGCCTGAAAGGTCCAAGCATCTCTATCGCGACAGCCTGTACCTCTGGTGTGCACAACATCGGTCATGCCGCACGTATCATCGCTTATAACGATGCTGACGTGATGCTGGCAGGTGGCACAGAGAAAGCCAGCACGCCATTAGGCGTCGGTGGTTTTGGTGCAGCACGTGCTCTCTCAACCCGTAACGAAAACCCGCAAGCGGCCAGCCGCCCGTGGGATAAAGATCGTGACGGTTTTGTGCTGGGTGACGGCGCGGGCATTGTTGTACTCGAAGAGTATGAACATGCGAAGAAACGTGGTGCGAAAATCTACGCAGAAATCGTAGGTTTTGGTATGAGCAGCGATGCCTACCACATGACTTCACCACCAGAAGATGGTTCAGGTGCCGCGGCGGCCATGATCAATGCACTGCGTGATGCTCAGCTTACGCCAGAGCAAATCGGCTACGTCAACGCGCACGGTACCTCCACGCCAGCCGGTGATAAAGCGGAAGCGCAGGCGGTGAAATCGGTCTTTGGGGCAGCAGCCAGCAGCGTAATGGTCAGCTCAACCAAATCAATGACCGGACACTTACTGGGTGCCGCAGGCGCTGTTGAATCGATTTACTCGATTCTGGCACTGCGCGACCAGGCCGTTCCACCGACCATTAACCTGGACAATCCGGATGAGGGCTGCGATCTCGACTTCGTCCCTCACACCGCGCGTCAGGTTCCTGGACTGGAGTACACGCTGTGTAACTCCTTCGGTTTCGGCGGAACCAACGGTTCGTTGATCTTCCGTAAAGTGTAATCGTTGTAGATTGCTAAAAAGGCCCGCGATGCGGGCCTTTTTTTATCCTGCAAAATGCGCTGAAATCACGGGTCATGCTCAGGAGAGAACGATGTGGATTAACGGGACAAAACAATCGGTGCTGGCCGCCAGCGATCGCGGCCTGCAGTTCGGGGATGGCTGTTTTACTACCGCCGCCGTGCGTCAGGGTAAAATCGTGCTGCTGGAAAGCCACATCCAGCGCCTCAAAGAGGGCTGTGAACGGTTATGGATCGCTGGCGTCGACTGGCATCAGCTTGAGACAGAGATGAAACAAGCCGGGGAGGATCAAACCCAGGCGGTACTGAAAGTGATTATCAGCGCGGGCAGCGGTGGACGGGGTTACAGCCGACGCAGCTGTGATGAACCCACGCGGCTTGTCTCGCTGGCACCCTGGCCGCAACACTATGCCGATCTACAGCAGCGGGGAGCTTCACTCCGGATCAGCCCAATCCCTCTGGCGCGTAATTCCCATTTTGCTGGTATCAAGCACCTTAACCGCCTGGAGCAGGTGATGATCCGGGCTCATCTTGACCAGACAGACGCCGACGAGGCGCTGGTGCTTGACACTGAAGGTTGGGTGGTGGAATGCTGTGCGGCCAATTTATTCTGGCGTCAGGGCACGCAGATTTTCACGCCTGATCTTTCAGCGTCGGGCGTGGATGGCATTATGCGGCGGAGTCTGATGGCGCAACTTGCTGCCGCAGGTCAGGCTTGTCAGGTAGTAAAAAGCGAACCGGCGCAGCTGCTGGCCGCCGATGAAGTGGTGATATGTAACGCGCTGATGCCGGTTCTGCCGGTCCGACAGATAGAAGCGGTACAGTTTACTGAGCGCTCGCTGTTTAATCAGCTGCAGGCAAGCTGTGAAAAGATAATGGATGCATCATGATTCGAAGCAAAAAAATTCTCGTCGGCCTGCTGGCGATTGTGGGTCTCGCAGCTGTGCTGAGTTACTGGCAGGTTAAACAGTTTGCGGCAACCCCGTTAACCATTAAGCAGGAAACGATCTATACGCTGCCTGCCGGTACGGGCCGGGTCGCGCTTGAAGCGCAGCTTGAAGAGCAAAAGATTATTCCACGCAGCATCTGGTTTGGCGCGCTACTGCGCCTGGAGCCGGAACTGGCGACCTTCAAGGCGGGTACCTATCGCCTTGAGCCGGTCATGACCGTACGCTCGCTGTTACAGCTGCTGGCCAGCGGAAAAGAGGCGCAATTCCCTGTGCGGTTCGTAGAAGGTCAGCGGTTGAAAGAGTGGCTGAGTGAGCTGCGTAAAGCGCCCTACATCCGGCATACTCTGAAAGACGATCAGTTCGCCACCCTTGCCAGCGCACTCAAAGTGGAGCCTGAGCAATTGGAGGGCAACTTCTTCCCCGATACCTGGCTCTACACGGCGAACACCACGGATATGTCGCTGCTGCAGCGCGCGCATGAGCGGATGAAAAAGACCATTGATGAGGTGTGGCAGGGACGGGCGGACAATCTGCCTTATAAAACGCCACAGGATCTGGTGACGATGGCCTCCATCATTGAGAAAGAGACCGGCGTCAGCGAAGAGCGCGCGCGCGTCGCCTCGGTGTTTATCAATCGCCTGCGCACCGGCATGCGTTTACAGACCGATCCCACCGTCATCTATGGCATGGGCGACAGTTATAACGGCACGCTGACCCGCAAAGATCTTGAGACCGCCAGCGCGTATAATACTTACATCATTAACGGTCTGCCGCCTGGCCCGATCGCGATGCCGGGCAAAGCCTCACTGCAGGCAGCGGCGCATCCCGAGAAAACTAACTATCTCTACTTTGTTGCAGACGGCAAGGGCGGACATACTTTTACCACCAATCTTGCCAGCCATAACAAGGCGGTGCAGGTCTACCGGCAGACGCTGAAGGAAAAAAATGAACAGTAAGTTTATCGTCATTGAAGGCCTGGAAGGCGCCGGAAAAACCACTGCGCGTGACGCCATCGTCGCCACGCTGCACGCTCGTGGCATCCGTGATCTGGTCTTCACCCGTGAGCCTGGCGGTACACCGCTGGCAGAACAGCTGCGGGTGCTGGTCAAACAGGGGATTGAGGGTGAGCAGGTTACGGATAAAGCGGAACTGCTGATGCTCTATGCGGCGCGGGTTCAGCTGGTGGAGACCGTAATCAAACCGGCGCTGGCTCGCGGTGCCTGGGTCATTGGCGACCGTCACGATCTCTCCTCTCAGGCCTATCAGGGTGGTGGCCGGGGGCTCGACAGCAAACTGATGCAGACGCTGCGCGATGCTGTTTTAGGTGATTTCCGGCCCGATCTGACACTTTATCTCGATGTGACACCGGACATCGGTCTGCAGCGTGCCCGTGCGCGTGGCGAACTGGATCGCATTGAACAGGAGTCGCTGCGCTTCTTTGAACGTACCCGTGCGCGCTATCTGGCGCTGGCCGCAGAAGATCCCACCATTCTCACCATTGATGCCACACAATCGCTCACCAACGTGACCGCGTCACTTCAGGCGGCGCTGGATAGCTGGCTGGCGGAGCAGGAATAATGAACTGGTATCCGTGGTTGAATCAACCTTACCGGCAGGTGATTAGCCAGCACCAGGAGAATCGCGCGCATCATGCGCTGCTGATCCAGGCAATGGCCGGCATGGGCGATGAGGCGCTGGTCTGGGGGATGAGTCGCTGGCTGATGTGCCAGCAGCGGGATGGCCTGAAAAGTTGCGGAGAGTGTCATGGTTGTCAGCTGATGCAGGCCAACACCCATCCTGACTGGTATCGCCTTGAGGCGGAGAAGGGCAAAAGTACGCTGGGCATTGATGCAGTGCGCCAGGTGACGGAAAAGATGTATCACTTTGGTCAGCAGGGCGGCGCGAAAATCGTCTGGCTGCCGGATGCCGCGCAGCTTTCGGAAGCGGCAGCCAATGCCCTGCTAAAAACCCTTGAAGAGCCGCCTGCCAATAGCTGGTTCTTCCTCAGCAGCCGTGATCCTTCACGCCTGCTGGCCACGTTACGTAGCCGCTGCATGACGCTGCATCTGACGCCGCCCGATGAAGGACAAAGCCTGCTCTGGCTGAAGAAGCAGTCTTCACACGATGAGCAGATGCTGCTGGCGGCGCTGCGCCTTAGCGCAGGCGCACCGGGTGCGGCACTGAGCCTGCTGGAAACCGGGCCGTGGCAGGCCCGTCAAAAGCTCTGTGATGCGCTGCCCGCTGCGTTGCAGCAGGATATCCTGCAGTTATTGCCTGCGCTGAACGCGGACGATGCGGCTGCGCGTATTGGCTGGCTGCTCTCTTTACTGCTGGATGCAATGAAATGGCAGCAAAATGCAGGTCAGTGGCTGAGTAATATCGATCGCCAGGATGTCGTGCAACTGCTGGCCGGATACTTTTCAGCCAGTGCGCTCAACAGCAGTACCCAGGAGTGGATGCGCTGTCGCGAGCAGTTACTGCATGTGGCGTCAGTGAATCGCGAACTATTGCTGACCGATCAGCTTCTGAGCTGGGCGGACAAACAGAAGCCTGCGCTGGTCGGCTAAACCTATCTGAGAGTAATTATGTTTATTGTGGATTCCCATTGCCATCTCGATGGCCTGGATTATGAAAAGAACCATCGAGACCTTGATGATGTGGTCGCTAAAGCGGCGGCACGTGATGTGAAATTTATGCTGGCTATCGCCACCACGCTGCCAGGTTTTCACACCCTGAAAAGTCTGGTTGGCGATCGGAAAAATATTGCGCTCTCCTGCGGTGTGCATCCGCTGAATCAGGAAGAGGCCTATGACGTCGAAGAGTTTCGTCGGCTCTCTGCCGATCCTCAGGTGGTGGCGCTGGGTGAAACCGGGCTGGACTATCACTATCAGCCAGAGACTAAAGAGCAGCAGCAGCGCTCGTTCCGGGAACACATTCGCACCGGTATCGCGCTGAACAAACCGATCATCGTTCACACCCGGGATGCACGCGAAGATACGCTGGCGATTCTGCGTGAAGAGCAGGTTGAGCGTTGCGGCGGGGTGCTGCACTGCTTCACTGAGGATCAGCCTACCGCTGCGAAACTGCTGGATATGGGCTTCTACATCTCCTTTTCCGGTATCGTAACCTTCCGTAATGCCGAACAGATACGTGAAGCCGCGCGTTATGTGCCGTTGGGCAGGATGCTGGTGGAGACGGATTCCCCTTATCTGGCACCGGTGCCTTTCCGTGGTAAAGAGAATCAGCCCGCTTATACGCGCGATGTTGCCGAATATCTGGCCGTATTAAAAGGCGTGGATATGGAAACCCTGGCCGCCGCCACCACGCAAAACTTCTCCACGCTATTTCATATCCCTATGAGCAAGCTGGGTGCCTGATCGGCTTTTATTTCAGCCCCTGTAATTAATGTTCAACCTGCTTATATGACCCTGTTTTTTCAGACAGGGTTAGCTTTTTATCGTCGATTACTCGTGCGGATCAGTCAGAAATTTCGTAAAGTGCGCGCCTGTGATTGTCGAAACGTGATAGCCATCAAAGTAACAAACCGGGATTTATTTTACCCTTCGTAATAAATCAAAAGGCGGTCACCGCTAGCCCGGCAAAGAATCCTCCCTCTTTGCCACGCGCACTGCGCAAATATGCACTCATACTCAGGAGCTTCACGCTATGTTCAAAAATGCTTTTGCCAACCTTCAAAAGGTCGGTAAATCGCTGATGCTGCCGGTATCGGTTCTGCCGATTGCCGGTATTTTGTTAGGGGTCGGTTCAGCCAATTTCAGCTGGTTACCTGCAGTGGTTTCGCATGTAATGGCAGAAGCGGGTGGATCAGTGTTCGCCAACATGCCGCTGATTTTTGCCATCGGTGTGGCGCTGGGCTTTACCAATAACGATGGCGTTTCGGCGCTGGCAGCAGTTGTCGCCTATGGCATCATGGTAAAAACCATGGCGGTTGTTGCACCGCTGGTGCTGCATCTGCCTGCGGCGGAGATCGAGGCTAAACACCTCGCCGATACCGGGGTACTGGGCGGTATTATCGCCGGTTCCATCGCCGCCTACATGTTCAACCGCTTCTACCGCATTAAGCTGCCAGAATACCTGGGCTTCTTTGCCGGTAAACGCTTTGTGCCGATTATCTCTGGCCTGGCGGCGATTGTACTGGGCGTGCTGCTCTCCTTTATCTGGCCACCTGTCGGTGCCGCGATTCAGGAGTTCTCACAGTGGGCTGCCTATCAGAACCCGGTCGTTGCCTTTGGTATCTATGGCGTCGTTGAACGCTCGCTGGTGCCATTTGGCCTGCACCACATCTGGAACGTTCCTTTCCAGATGCAGATTGGTGAATACACCAATGCGGCTGGTCAGGTGTTCCACGGCGATATCCCGCGCTACATGGCAGGTGACCCGACCGCAGGTAAACTTTCTGGCGGCTTCCTGTTCAAAATGTACGGCCTGCCAGCGGCAGCGATTGCTATCTGGCATTCAGCTAAACCTGAAAACCGTGCCAAAGTTGGCGGCATCATGATCTCTGCTGCGCTGACCTCATTCCTGACCGGTATCACCGAACCGATTGAATTCTCATTCATGTTCGTCGCGCCGATCCTGTATGTGATCCATGCGCTGCTGGCTGGTCTGGCATTCCCAATCTGTATCCTGCTCGGAATGCGTGATGGCACCAGCTTCTCACACGGTCTGATCGACTTTATCGTGCTGAGCGGTAACAGCAGCAAAATCTGGCTGTTCCCGATTGTCGGTATCATCTACGGTCTGATTTACTACACCGTGTTCCGCGTACTGATCGCTAAACTGGATCTGAAAACGCCTGGCCGTGAAGAGAGCAGCAGCAGCGAGCAATCTACCGCGACCGGTACCGAGATGGCGGGTAAACTGGTTGCCGCGTTTGGTGGTAAAGAGAACATCACTAACCTGGATGCCTGTATCACCCGTTTACGCGTCAGTGTTGCCGATGTGGCGAAAGTGAATCAATCTGAACTGAAAAACCTCGGCGCCCGTGGCGTGGTGGTTGCCGGTTCCGGTGTGCAGGCAATTTTCGGAACCAAATCCGATAACCTGAAAACTGATATGGATGATTACATCCGCAGCATGTAATGATGTACTAAGTTGAAAAAGCCCCGCTAAGCGGGGCTTTTTTTTGGCCAGGATTCAGAGGTAGACGCGCAGATACTCGGTCAGGCAGAGCAGGGCCATCGCCTGCCCATAGGGCATAGACGTCAGGGGAACCGTGCGGTAGTAATCCAGATTGCTGCCCATCGCGGTGCCAAAGGAGACCTGTTTCAGTTCGCCATCCTCATCGATATTAGCAATCACGCCGCGCAGCGCTTTTTCTGCTATCTCTCGATACTCAGCGGGCAGATAACGCTTTCGTACCCCTTTAAGAATGCCATAAGCAAACCCGGCGGTGGCGGAGGCTTCCGGGTAGCTCTGCGGATCATCGAGCAGGGTGTGCCACAATCCGCTGCTGTGCTGGCAGGCCTTCAGCGCTTTGACCTGGCTTTCCAGCACCTGCTGCAGGAAGCGGCGCGTAGCATGATGTTCTGGCCAGTTCATCATCTCCAGGAAGTCGGGAATGACAATCGTCACCCAGCTGTTACCGCGCGCCCAACGAGCATCAGCAAAGTTATGGCGGCCGTCGAAGTTCCAGCCGTGAAACCATAAGCCGGTTTTGCGATCCATCAGATATTGGGTATGCAGCAGGAACTGGTAGCTCGCTTCCTCAATCCACTCATCACGTTTCAGCAACTGGCCAATCTTAGCCAGCGCCATTACGCTCATCATCAGCGTATCGTCCCATAGCTGCTGCGTGTTCTCATTGTTATAAACAATGTGCTGCAGGCCGCCCTGTTCGGTGCGCGGCATCTCATACATGACCCATTCTGCCCAGCGCTCGAGCACCGGCACCCAGACCGGGTTTCTTGTCTCTTCGTAACGATAAGCCAGCGTCAGGAAAGGACACACCGTATTCACATTTTTGGTTGGCGCGCCTTCCGCCAGGCGCTGAGTGAACCACTCATCAATGATTGCCAGCGTCTGCTGATCGCCGGTCTGCTGATAGTAGTGCAGCATGCCATACAGACCGATGCCATGTGTCCATTCCCAACCCGCCCAGCCTTTGGTATCAATCACCCGGCCATCGTCCAGCCGCAATAAAAATTCGCCTGTCTCATCGGTGATGTTAACCAGATTTTGTGTCAGCTTTTGAATCAGCTGTACCAGTTCGCTGCGTGGCAGCAGATGCTCAGGTTGGCACAATAATTTGCTGTGTTTAACGGGAAATACAGTCATGGTTTATTCCTGTCGTTTTAAGGTCGGGTTTAAAGAAGGCGTTACAGCCGGATGCGCGGCGAGTTTTGCTGGCGCTGGCTTGTTGCGGTTAAGGAAGCCAATGTTGTTGTTGCCCCACAGATTCTCGTAAGGCATGCCAGCCAGTGTTTCAACAATGCCACGCGCTTCCGGAGTGATGTTTTCAGGCACAATGCGGTCTGCTTCGCGCATCTTCAGCGTCTCCTGACGCAGCACGGTGTGAGTCTGCAGATTCAGCTTAAAGCGCAGTGAGACGATAAAGCCACAGGCCAGCACGGCCACGGTACCGAGGCTTAGAATCGCCAGAATAGTGTGGCTGACACCGGGTACCTGTGTGGCCTGGCCAGAGACAAATCCGGAGAGTTGCAGCACGATACCAACCAGCATGACTGCACCCGCCTGCGATGCTTTACGCGTCAGCGTCATGATGCCAGCAAAAATCCCTTCACGGCGCTGACCGGTGATTACCTCATCCACATCGGCGATATAGGTGTAGGTGTTCCATGGCACATAGTTGATGCCGCCACGCCCCAGACCAGCCAGAGCGGAGATCACCAGCAGCAGTGACATGCTGTCATTCATTCCCGCGTACCAGAGCCCCGCATAGGAGAGGGCCGCAAAGCCGAACAGCACCGCTACCATACGGTAGGCGGGTGCAGGTCCCATGCGGATGCACAGTGGAATCATCACCATCACAGCAATAAACTGTAAGACCGCCATTGTGCCCATCAGACTTGAGGCGACCTGCGCGCTCTGCATCAGCACAAACACCACGTACCAGGTAAATACGGCGTTAAACACATCCTGGGCGATATAACCACCGAGATACATGCCAAGGTGCTGTCGGAAGATGCGGATGCGTAAGGTGGAGGCCAGTTCGACATAGAGTCGCTTGAGATTCTGCATCAGCGTCAACTGCTGCTTCTCCTGCTCGGCACGGCGTGATTCAGCGGAAAAGTCATCGGGATGACGTTCCCAGGTAAAGCACCAGACCAGCGTCAGCACGAGCGCGCAGATCACCGAAAAGACCAGGCTGGCGTAGAAAAAGGAGTCTGGATTATCTTTGCCCAGCATACCCAGCAAAATACCGGGCAGAAACGCCGCCAGAATGGCCGACAGCTGTGCCAGACCAATGCGTGCACCGGAGAAGCGGGTCTTCTGTTTGAAATCGTCGGTCATTTCCGGCACCAGCGTCTCATAAGGCACCAGAATCATGGTGTAGACGATATCAAACAGCAGATAAGTGCAGAGATACCACCAGAAACTCATGTCGCTGACCCACATCAGGCTATAACTGAATACACAGGGTATGCCGAGCAGGATAAAGAATTTGCGGCGGCCAAAGCGTTTGCCCAGCCATGTCGAACCGAAGTTGTCGGTCAGAAAGCCCATCAGCGGGCTGACCACGGCATCAAGCACGCGGGCAGCGGCGAAGATCAGCGTGGCCTGAATCGGGGTTAATCCACAAAAGGTGGTGTAAAAATAGAGCAACCAGGCGGCAGTCAGCGCCGTGGTGCCCGCTCCGAGAAAATCTCCGGAACCATAGGCCAGATAGTGACCAAGACCAATTTTACGTGAGCGCATGTCTGATGCTCCTTGATGTTATATGTCGGTTTATCCCTGGTGATGCCGGACATCTCACCCGGACTGATTAGCAAAGTAGAGCTGACGCCATGGCTAAACCTTCGCAATCTGGCAAGCACTGGCGCTGAAGTGGCAATCAGACAAAGAAAAGGGTGGCGGAATTCTAATTTATAAAACAGCGTTTCATTTTTCTGTGATGGTGGCTGCTTTACTGGCATTCAGAACGGCGTTTCGATCAGGGAGAGGAAGGGCTGCTGCAAAGGCAGGCGAACAATGCAAGAAAAGTGGTCCTGAGGTTGAAAGAAAACAAATTTCTCCCGCATACTGATTGATTACGACTCAGGCTAAAGGAATTGCACCATGGCTGAAGAAACCATTTTTAGTAAAATTATCCGCCGCGAAATCCCCGCTGATGTGGTTTATCAGGACGAGCTGGTCACGGCCTTCCGCGACATTTCGCCCAAAGCGCCGACCCATATTTTAATTGTGCCGAATGTCCTGATCCCAACGGTGAACGAGGCGGAAGCGGCGCATGAGCACGCGCTGGGACGCATGTTTACTACTGCGGCGAAAATCGCCCGCCAGGAAGGTATCGATCAAAATGGTTATCGTCTGATTGTGAACTGCAATCAACATGGTGGGCAGGAGGTTTATCACATTCATATGCATCTGCTGGGCGGTGAACCGCTGGGTCCGATGCTCTCTAATTGATAACGGAAACGTGCTATGCGATCCTGGCTGACTGGCCTGCCGATCCTGCTCTGCCTGACGGCCTGTAGCAGTGATAAACCAATGATTAATACCTCACAGTCACTGGTGATGGAGTCCTCTGTGCTGTCGGCAGGGATCATTACCGATGAGCCGACGCTGGATGAGAACGATGGGCTGAAACGTGCCACCAGCGTGCTCTATAATCAGCGCGAAACACCGGTTGTTGTGCACTATCGTTACTACTGGTACGACGACAAAGGGCTGGAAATCTCCCCGCAGGAACCGGCTCAGACCGTCACCGTTCCGCCGCAGGGCAGCATTGTCGCCGCCTCGCAAATGGGTAACCTGACTGCCAGCAAGGTTCGTCTTTATCTCTATCTTTAAGGATTTTCATCGTGATACGCAGTATTAATCGTACCGGAACGCTCCTGATGGCGCTCATTCTGACAGGCTGTGTCGTGAAACAGCAGCAGCAGCCTGCCCCGGTTGAGCCGACCCAACCCGCTGAGCCAACGCAGCCCGTTCCACAACCTGAACCGGTTCCGCAACCGCAGCCTGTGCCGCAGCCACCGAAACTGGTTACTATCAACTGGGATGCCAGCGTTCAGCCGCTGGTGGCGCAGATGTTACAGGCCGCCAGCGCCGAGCCTGGCAGCGTGTTGCTGGTGGATCGAATCAAAAACAGCACCAACGGCTCACTGCAAAGCGATAAAGCCACGGCCGCTATCCAGAATGCGCTGAATAACAATGGCAAATTTACCCTGGTTTCTGCCGATCAACTGGCGCAGGCCAAGCAAACGCTGGGATTATCGCCGGATGACAGCCTGAACTCACGCAGTAAAGCGATCGGCCTGGCGCGCAACGTTAACGCGCAGTATGTGCTCTACAGTAACGCGCGCGGCGATGTCAAAGCGCCGACTCTGCAGATGCAGCTGATGCTGGTTCAGACCGGCGAGATCATCTGGTCCGGCAACGGCGTTGCACAGAATTAATCCGGCTTTCCAGCGGTTAATTCAACAGGTCACCGGCGAACCAGAACGGGCATCCATAATGCCGCTGGCTGGCCTGACCGGACACAGCCAGAAGATTGTCAGCCCGCGCGGCATCTTTATCGCGCGGGCGACACCACAACCGGCTATTCCGTTTGTGGATCGGCAGCGCGAATTCCGTCTGTTACAGAAGTTGCGAACCAGCGGACTGGCTCCGCAGCCCGTGGCGGGCCATCGTCAGGGGATCATCCTGACCTGGTGCGCAGGCAATACGCTGGATGAAGAACGCTTTAGCCAGCAGCGTCCGCAGATCGTGGCCCTGCTGCGACAGCTGCATCAGCAGCGGCTGACCGGCTATCGTCTGGCTTTGTTGCCGCTGTTATGGCGCTACTGGCAACTCACGCCACAGCGACATTTCCGCTGGCTGCGAGCGCTCAGGCGTCTGACGCAGCAGGGTGAACCCAGGCCGCTGAGGCTGGCACCACTGCACATGGATCTGCATGCCGGGAATGTTATACAAGGTCCCGAAGGTCTTTGTCTGATCGACTGGGAATATGCCGCCGATGGCGACGTCGCGCTGGAGCTGGCGGCCGTCTGTGCCAGCGATCCGCAGCACGAGGCCGACTGGCTGGCAGAGTATGCCGAGGCGATGCACCAGCCGCTTCCTGCGCTTGAGCAGCAGGTCAGACGCTGGCAGCCCTGGCTGCGTTTGCTGATGGCCAGCTGGTATCAGCTCCGTGCCGGTCAGAGTCAGGATGAAACATTACACCAGCTGGCCCGACAGAGCTGGGAACAGATTTAATCGCGTTAAGCAGCTACGTAACGCTACAGGATTCAGGTTATGAGATCACATTTACCCGGCCCTCTGATGCTAGACGTTGAGGGCTATGAACTGGATGGCGAAGAGCGCGACATCCTGAAGCACCCGCTGGTGGGGGGCTTAATTCTATTTGCCCGAAATTATCACGACCCGGCTCAGCTGGCAGAGCTGGTGCGGCAGATCCGCGCGGCCTCTCACTCCCGGCTGGTGGTTGCGGTGGATCAGGAAGGCGGTCGCGTGCAGCGTTTCCGTGACGGCTTCACTCAACTGCCCGCCATGCAATCCTTTGCCGCGCTTCACGATGCAGAAACCGCAGGTGAGATGGCGCAGCAGGTAGGCTGGCAGATGGCGGCCGAGATGATCGCGATGGATATCGATATCAGCTTCGCGCCGGTACTCGACATTGGTCATATCAGCGCTGCCATTGGTGACCGCTCTTTCCATGCCGATCCGGCCATTGCCCTAGCCGTTGCCCGCCGCTTTATTGCGGGGATGCACGAGGCGGGCATGAAGACCACCGGCAAACATTTCCCAGGGCATGGCGCGGTCAGCGCCGATTCGCACAAAGAGACGCCACGCGATCCGCGCGACGAAAAAACGCTGCGTGAGCATGACATGGCGATCTTTAGCAAGCTGATTACTGAGCAGGCGCTGGATGCAATTATGCCCGCACACGTCATCTACACCGACGTTGATCCACTGCCCGCCAGCGGTTCGCGATACTGGCTGAAAACCGTGTTGCGTGAGCAGCTGGGCTTTGATGGCGTGATTTTCTCCGACGATTTGTCGATGGAGGGCGCCGCCGTGATGGGAAGCTATCCTGAGCGGGCGCAGCAGTCCCTTTCTGCCGGTTGTGACATGATTCTGGTCTGCAATCAGCGGCAGGGTGCCATTAGTGTGCTGGATAACCTGATCCCGGTCGGGTCAGAGCGGGTGACGCAGCTGTATCATCAGGGCAGGTTTACCCGCGATGAGCTGCAGGCTACGCATCGCTGGAAAAACAATGCCCAGCAACTGAGTGCGCTTCAGGAACGCTGGCTGGCTCACAAGGCGACGTGGTAAGCAGTAACTGCCCGGCGCTATCTCAACCCTGAGGATTATCATGATCATCTATCTGCACGGTTTTGATTCCAACAGTCCGGGCAATCACGAAAAAGTGCTGCAACTGCAATTTATCGATCCTGATGTCAGGCTGATCAGTTACAGCACCCGCCATCCCAAACATGATATGCAGTTTCTGCTGAAAGAGACCGATAAGATGCTGACGCTATCCGACGACGACCACCCGCTGATTTGCGGCGTCGGGCTGGGCGGCTTCTGGTCAGAGCGCATCGGTTTTTTATGCGGCATCCGCCAGGCGATCTTCAATCCCAACCTCTTTCCGCAGGAGAACATGGAAGGGAAGATCGATCGGCCGGAGGAGTATGAGGATATCGCTACCAAATGCGTCAGCGATTTTCGCGAACGCAATCGCGACCGCTGTCTGCTCTTCCTCTCCCGTCATGATGAGGCGCTGGACAGCCAGCGCATCGCCGATCAGCTGCATCCTTTTTATGAAATCGTCTGGGATGAGACAGAAGGACACAAATTCAAAAATATATCCCCACATCTTCAGCGGATAAAAGCTTTTAAAACATTAAGTTAAACCAGTCAGGCACCGCAAGGTGCCTGTTTTCGTTACGTAATTATCTGAGTTTTATTTCTGCGCTTTGATGTATATCAATATTCTTATGTTCTCCTCTTCCCGCCATGCTATTCTGCCCGCAGATTGCGATTTTAACTTCGCCAACCCTATGTTTATTAAGGTTTAATTTAACCTTTGGTTAACTTTTGGTTCACAATTTGAGGGGGTCTTTGTTGACTACGTCTGTTAAGAGAATTGTTATTGTCGGAGGGGGCGCGGGCGGCCTGGAAATGGCGACGCAGTTGGGCCATAAACTGGGTCGTAAAAAGAAGGCCGAAATTATCCTGGTTGATCGTAACCACAGTCATTTGTGGAAGCCGCTGCTGCATGAAGTGGCTACCGGCTCGATGGACGAAGGCATTGATGCGCTGAGCTATCTGGCTCATGCCCGCAATCACGGTTTCGAGTTCCAGCTCGGTTCGCTCACCGATATCGATCGCAGCCGCAAAGTGATCCGCCTGGCTGAAGTGCTGAATGCGCAGGGCGAAGTGCTGGTGCCGCAGCGTGAAGTGGCCTACGACCAGCTGGTCATGGCGCTGGGCAGTACCTCAAACGATTTTGGTACGCCGGGAGTAAAAGATAACTGCATCTTCCTGGACAACCCGCATCAGGCACGTCGTTTCCACAACGAAATGCTCAACCTGTTCCTGAAATTCTCTGCCAGCGAAGGCAGGGTCGAGAAAGTTAACATCGCCATCGTCGGCGGCGGCGCAACGGGCGTTGAGCTGTCAGCAGAGCTGCACAATGCGGTTAAACAACTGCACAGCTATGGATTCAAAGGCCTGGGGCGCGAAGCGCTGAATGTGACGCTGGTGGAAGCGGGTGAACGCATACTGCCTGCACTGCCACCGCGTATCTCTGCAGCGGCCCATCAGGAGCTGACCAAGCTGGGCGTGCGTGTTATGACGCAGACCATGGTTACCAGCGCTGAGCCGAAGGGCCTGCATACCAAAGGTGGCGAGTTTATCGAAGCTGATCTGATGGTCTGGGCCGCAGGAATTAAAGCGCCCGACTTCCTGAAAGAGATTGGCGGACTGGAAACCAACCGTATCAACCAGCTGGTGGTGAAAGAGACCTTGCAGACCACGCTGGACGATGACATTTACGCGATTGGCGACTGTGCCTCCTGCGCCCTGCCGGGCGGTGGTTTTGTTCCGCCGCGCGCCCAGTCGGCGCACCAGATGGCCTCACGCGCCATGGACAATATCCTGGCGCAGCGTCACGGCAAACCGCTAAAAGCCTATGTCTATAAAGATCATGGCTCGCTAGTGTCGCTCTCCCGCTTCAGTACCGTCGGCAGCCTGATGGGCAATTTGATGCGCGGATCGATGATGGTAGAAGGGCGCATTGCACGCTTTGTCTACATCTCTCTCTATCGTATGCACCAGGTCGCACTCCACGGCTACTTCAAAACCGGCCTGATGATGCTGGTCGGCAGCATCAACCGGGTTATTCGCCCACGGCTGAAGCTGCACTAAGCAACCGCGATAACGCTGACTAATGTTAAGCCTCCTCGATTCCGGGGGGGCTTTTTTATGTCTTTGAGAGGCACCTAAAACAGAAGCTGGCGCAGGACAGTGCGGTAACGACTCAAACAAAATGCATTCATAATTTTTACTTAAGTGAAATTTTATGAGCATGGCAGGACAGGATCAGGGTGGCGCCTGAAATTCGTGCCGTTCATAGCAATAGAATAACCGGAAGAATATTTGCTATAGCCAGAAAACTGTTCAGGTAACGAGTTCAGCTACTTCAGTTCCGTCGTGAGCCCGGCTGCAAGCCTGGTCTTAGGTGACAAACGGTTGGCTAATCTTTTGTTATTCATTGGCTAAAATATCCGTATCGGTACCTTTAGTTAATCCCGACGATTCGCCGGACTAAATAACACCTTAACTCCAGGTAAATATTGGTACTTTCTAAATGGCCTGCCCCACTAACTTTTGTAAGTTTAGTGTAAGTTTTTCTGTAATTTTTCTTGTGGTTTTTGATTCCCGCGCCATAATGTGCGCAGGAAAGCAGTCATATACATTTTGTTACATATTAACCACATGGATCGGTTATGCAGCCCCAAAAAAATGGAGTTTTAACAACGCTGGCACCTTTGCTTTGCGTTCTGCTGATTAACACCCTGTCAGTCAGCACTGTTCAGGCTGCACCGGGTGATGAGCAATTACAGCATCAGCAGGAGCAACAAAAAGCGCGTCAGCAGCGGCTGATGCCACAGGTGCCTGATGTGCGTCTCTCAGAAACGGTTCCGGCACCTTCCCACCTGAAGTTCCCGCAGGAAATACCCTGTTTTGTTATTCAGCAGGTCAGTCTGTCCGGGCAGGAGGCGCTGCCGCACTGGGTGCCTTTGCAGCGTCTGGCCAGCCAGGCCAATGGTCATTGTCTCGGCGTAAAAGGCATCAGCCAGCTAATGAGCACGCTGCAAAACCGGCTGATCAATCATGGCTGGGTCACGACGCGCGTGCTGGCCCCGCAACAGGATCTTCGTCAGGGGGTGCTGCACCTGCTGATCGTGCCTGGCAAAATCCGCAGTGTGGAACTGTCTTCCTCATCATCCCGCTATGTCAGCCTGTGGCCGACACTACCCGCCCATGCAGGCAATCTGCTGGATTTACGGGATATTGAACAGGGGCTGGAAAACCTGCAGCGTCTGCCGACGGTAGAGGCGCATATGGCGCTCCGTCCTGGCCTCAATCCGGGTGAAAGCGACATCATGATTGAACGCACGCAGCACCGTTTCTGGCGACTCGGCGCATGGCTGGATGATTCCGGCACCGAAAGTACCGGGCGCTATCAGAGTGGAATTATGCTGGCGCTGGATAACCCGACCTCCCTCAGCGATCTCTTCTACCTGACCGCCAGTCGCGACCTGGGATTTGCGGGCAGAAAAAGCAGCAAAAGCCTGTCGGGACATTACTCGTTGCCTGTGGGCTACTGGCTGTTTGGCCTTACCGCCAGCGACTACGACTACCATCAGACCGTCGCCGGTTACAGCCGCGATTTTCTTTACGCCGGAAAGAGCCGCTCGCTGGATGTGCAGGCCAGCCGGGTGATCTACCGCAATGCCGCAGCCAAAACCACCTTCAGCGCCGATGTGCTGGTTAAAGAGTCGCGCAACTTCATCAACGACACCGAAATCAGCAGCCAGCAGCGCCGTACCAGCGCGTGGCGACTCGGCCTGTCACACCGGCACTACATGGGTCCGGCCACGCTGGACGCCGGTGTCAGTTATCAGCGCGGCACGCGCTGGTTCGGTGCGCTGCCCGCCTGGGAGGAGTCATATCAGGATTCTACCTATGCCACCGCGCTATCTAAAATCCTCACCTGGCAGGCGGGACTCACCACACCATTCACACTGGGAAATCAGCACTTAAGTTACAACATGCAGTATCGTCGCCAGATGAGCAACACCCCGCTGACACCGCAGGATGAGTTCGCGATTGGCAACCGCTGGACCGTGCGCGGTTTTGATGGTGAACGCACCCTCAGCGCCAGCCGGGGCTGGACCGTTCAGAACACGCTGGCCTGGCAGACGCCGCTGCCCACTCAGGAGCTTTATCTGGGTGCAGACTATGGCGAGGTGGGCGGCAACAGCGCCTCCCAGGGCGGGCCGCTGGGACGTCATCTTGCGGGCGGCGTCATTGGACTACGTGGTGCCATCACGCCCGCCAGCCTGAGTTACGATTTTTTTGCCGGTATTCCTCTGTCGAAACCGGACGGCTTCAAAACCGATCCGGCTACTTTTGGTTTCAGCGTGAACTGGAACTACTAAACCTTTTATCGATATTGCTGACAATGGACTGTGCGCATTATGAATAAACTCTGCTATCGCCTTATCTTCAACCGGGTTCGCGGCATGTTAATGGTGGTGTCTGACATCACCCGCAGCGGCTATTCACGTGTTGCCCGAAGCCCGAAGCGCACCTCACTTTCAGAGGCGCGGGTGAGGATCTCACCGCTCAGCTTTGCACTCTGGCTGGCAGCGGGTGTGATCAGTCTGCCGGTGCAGGCCAACATTGTGGCAGACAGCAGCGCGCCGGGCAGCCAGCAGCCTACCGTCATGGCCACAGCCAACGGTCTGCCGCAAATCAACATTCAGACGCCCAACAGCCAGGGTGTTTCCCGCAATCAGTACAGCCAGCTTGATGTCGATGCGCGCGGCGCAATTCTGAACAACAGTCATCAGAACACGGCGACTCAACTGGGTGGCATGGTGGCGGCTAACCCTTGGCTGTCAAAGCAGGAAGCGACGGTCATCCTGAATGAAGTCAACAGCCGTAATCCCAGCCAGCTAAACGGATTTATCGAAGTGGCCGGTAAGCGGGCTGCCGTCGTCATTGCTAACCCGTCAGGCATTACCTGTAACGGCTGCGGATTTATCAACGCCAGCCGCAATACGCTGACCACCGGACAGGCGCTGATTGAAAACGGCCAGCTCAAAGGCTTCGATGTGAATGGTGGCCGCATCAATATCGAAGGTCAGGGCCTGAATGACAGCGATGCGGATTACACCCAGATCATTGCGCAGTCGGTGGCGGTTAACGCCAAAGTCCATGCCCGTGAACTGAATGTGGTTACGGGCAGGAACCAGGTTGCGGCTGAGGGCAACGTCACCACAGTAAAAGCGGAGGAAGGGACAACACGGCCTGAGTTTGCACTCGACGTCGCGGCGATTGGCGGTATGTATGCCCATAAAATTACCCTGACCGGCACTGAAAAAGGTGTTGGCGTGCGGAATGCCGGTGAACTGGGTGCCAGCGCTGGTGAACTGCACCTGAGCGTGGATGGCAGACTGGAAAACAGCGGTACGCTGCAAAGTCAGGCCGCACTGCAGATAGCCAGCACTGGCGATCAGGATAACCGTGGGAACATCGTGTCACAGCAGGATGTCACGCTGACCTCCAGCGGCACGCTGCGCAATAGCGGGCTGGTGAGCGCCGGCCGTAACGCGACGCTCTCCGCCAGTACCATTGAGAGCACCGCTGAAAGCACGCTGGCGGCGGGTGTTGGCGGCAATGAGACGCTGAGCCAGCCCGGTAATTTGCTGCTGACCAGCCAGGGCGAGCTTAAGGCGCGGGGTAAAAACCTGGCGCACGACCAGATTCAGGCGCGGGGCAGCCGGGTCGATCTTGCCGGAAGCCAGACCTCAGCCGATGCCATCGCGCTGACCTCTACGCAGGCGGATATCAGCACCCAGGGCGCCACGGTGGCGAGCCGCACGATCGGGATTCAGGCCGCGACAGCGCTTAACAATGATGACGGCAAACTGGCGGCGGGCAGCCTGGCCGTTACGGCACAAAACGTCAGTAATAATCGCGGTCTGCTGCGCCAGCAAAACCGTGAAGCCCTCACGATCTCCACGGGTTCACTGCTCAATAATCAGGGCACGCTGAGCAATGAAGGCGATACCCGGCTGCAGGCACAGCATATCGAAAACCACAGCGGGCTGATCGCAGGTAATGGCGATTCGTTGCAGCTCGATACGCCCTGGCTGGATAATCAGGGCGGCACGGTGCAGCTGGCGGGCAACGGCGCGCTGACCCTTAATGCGACCCGACTGGAGGGCAATCAGGGCAATCTGCTGTCAGCGGGTGCGCTAACGCTCAGCGGTGACAGGATCGATCTCTCACAGGCACACACTCAGGCAGAGGCGCTGACGCTGACGGCGGGCTCGCTGGATCACCATCAGGGTCTGCTGTCGCAGCGCGGCGCAGGCGAGATGGCGATCGCGGTTTCAGGTGACACAGACAACCGCGGTGGACGGATAGAGAGCGGCGGCAATCTGCATCTCGCATCAGGCAGTCTGGATAACAGCGGCGGGACGTTACTGGCTGCGGGCAGCGGCGATCTGCAACTGCAGGTTCAGGAGACTCTGACGAACGCGCAGGGTGCGATTCAGGCCAGCCGCAATCTGCAACTTACCGGGGCACGTCTGAACAATCAGCAGGGCCTTATCGCTTCAACCGGCGGTGACGCTGCGCTGAAGATCCGTGAGGTTATTCATAACACCCAGGGTCGCATTGAAGCAGGCCAGCAGGTCATCCTGCGCAGTGAGGCGCTGGATAATCAGCGTGGAACCGTGCTCGGCCGCGGCGTGACCATCGATACGCAGCAGGGTGAACTGAACAATGCGGGCGGCAATCTGGTAGCCCGTACCGATCTCAGCATTTCCAGTGGCAAAACGGATAACCACACCGGTCTGATTCAGTCAGGCGGTGATCTTGCGCTCGATACTCACGGTCAGGCGCTGCATAACCGAGACAGTGGTAAAGCGGGGATAATCAGCGGTGGCGCACTTCTCCTTAACAGTGGCGACCTTGATAACCAGCACGGTGTCATCGCCGCTGCTTCGGCGGCCAGTATCAGCAGTGGCCTGCTGAACAACAGTGACGGCACCCTGATGTCGGACGGTGTGCTGACGCTGAAGAGCGGCGCGCTCGATAATCAGCAGGGCCTATTACAATCGGGTCAGGCACTCTCACTGGATACCCACGGTGCGCAGCTGACCAACCGCGCCAGTGGCGATCGCGGTGGCATTGTGGCACGCGGCGATTTGCAACTCTCAACCGGAAAGATCGCGGGCGATCAGGGTGTGATCCAGGGGCAGAACCTGCTGATCGATACCCAGGGTCAGGCTGCTGATTTCAGGTCGGGCCTGGTCAGTGCCAGAGGCGAACTGGTGCTGAACAGCGGCGCGCTGGATAACCGCGGCGGGCGACTGCAGGCTGCCGGGAATATGCAATTGAATACACACGGAGAGGCGCTGAACAACGCGGCATCAGGTGCCGTTGTTGCGGGCGCGAATCTGCATGTCAGCAGTGGTGATATCGACAACAGCACCGGTTCGCTGGTCTCGGCGGGTAATCTGCAGTTCAACAGCGGAGCACTGAACAACGCTGATGGAATTATTAATGCCGATCATGAGCTGACGCTGGAAAGCAATCGCATTGATAATCAGCGTGGCCTGCTGCAGGCGGGCGAAGCGATGTCAGTGAACACTCAGGGCGGCGAACTGATTAACCGCGACAGCGGTGAGCACGGCGGACTTGTTGCAGGCGGCGATCTGCTGCTCTCCAGCGGCCAGATTGATGGCAGGAACGGGGTGATGCTGGGACAGAATATCCGCATCGACACCCACCAGCAGACCTTTGATCATCAGCAGGGTCAACTGGGCGCTAAAGGCACGCTGCAACTGGACAGCGGGTTGCTCAACAACCGTGCAGGCAGGATTGAGTCGGGTGGCGATCTTAATCTGGATACCCACGGCAACAATCTGATTAACCGCGACAGTGGAGCCGCTGGTGGCCTGTTCAGCGCGGGCATCCTGAAGCTCTACAGCGGCACGCTGGATAACCTGCGCGGCTTCATCACCGGTTTTACCGGCGCGCAGGTTATGACGGGCGATATCAACAATCAGTCCGGCACGCTGACGGGCGGCAAAGGACGGCTCGATCTCACCAGCAGTGAACTGCAAAACCAGGGTGGCCTGTTACAGGCGGGCAGCGACATGACGCTGGACACCCAGGGTCACGCCCTGATCAATCGCGACAGTGGTGACCAGCGCGGTATCGTTGCCCTCACCAGTCTGGATCTGCGCAGCGGAGCAATTGATAACCAGACGGGCTTTATTGCCGCCGGACAACAGGCATCGCTCAGCGCCAGTGAACTCAACAATAGCCAGGGGCAGGTCGCAGGCAATGGCGGGCTGATTTTCAACGGTCAGGCGCTGAACAACAGTGACGGTAAACTGCAGTCGGCAGGGGATATCCTCCTCAACACGTCCGGCCAGACGCTGACTAACCAGCGCGGACTGATTGCCGGTGCCGGTAACCTTCATATTGACAGTGGCATGGTGGATAACCAGCAGGGGCAGATGCAGGGCGGCACCGATCTGACGCTCAATGCGGGACAGAATGCGCTGCTTAATCAGACGGGCAAACTCCTTTCAGCAGGCACGCTGTCGCTGACGGCGGGCCAGTTGGTCAACAATGACGGCCTGGTACAAAGCGTTGGCAATGGCGCGCTGTCGCTGAGCCAGCAGCTGGATAACCGCAGCGGGCTGATTCAGGGCGGCCAGCAGATGACGATCTCCACGCCATCGCTGATCAACCGCGATACCCGACAGAGCGGCAAAGGGATTGAAGCGGACAGTTTAACCCTCGAAACCGTCTCGCTGGACAACAACCAGGGTGCACTGCGCGCAAAACAGAGGCTGGCACTGACGGTGCAACAGGCGCTGGATAACGTCAGCGGGCTGATCTCATCAGCAGATACGCTGACTATTCAGGACAGGTCGCAGGGCCAGGCGCTCTCTATCAACAACCAGCAGGGCACGCTGATTGCCGATCACGACGCACAGATCAGCGCGGCTGCGCTGAGTGGTGATGGACAGGTGTTGTCACAGGGGAATCTCGGCATCACGCTGGCGGGTGATTTCAACAACCTCTCCGACGTCAAAGCTAACGGCACGCTGCGCCTGACTACGGGCGGCAACGTCACCAACAACGGCACCCTCGCGGGCCAGCAGGCGCTATTCCTCACTGCGCACAACATCAACAATCAGGCAAACGGCGAGATCAGCGGCGGGCAGACCGACATCACGGCAGCCGATACCCTGAACAATCAGGGTCTGATTGACGGTGGACTGACGCACCTTGTGGCAGGCGTCCTGAATAACAGTGGCACTGGTCGCATCTTTGGCGATCACATTGCCATTGCGGCCACGCTGCTCAACAACCTCAGCGAGGGAGGCAAAGCGGCAGTGATTGCGGCGCGGGAGCGACTGGATATTGCAGCGGGCACCCTGAACAACCGCGACCATGCTCTGATCTACAGTGATGGCGATCTGCATATTGGCGGCCAGCTGGATGCGAATTATCAGGCTACCGGACAGGGACAGCAGCTCAACAATAGCGGAGCAACGATCGAAGCCGGGCAGGATGCCACGATCAGCATGGCGGAAATTAACAACACCAACCGCCACCTGACCACGCAGGTCGTTAAAACCGAAGATAGCCAGCACCATGACGCAGTGCTCAAAGGCCACACCGACCGTTTCGACTGGGCCAAAGTAGACACCAGCAAAAAAAATAAATATGGCGTACACACGGCAAAAATGCCGGACGGCACCAGCGGCAGCGAGTTTTATGAGTATGACTACCGGCGGATAGTGAAGGAAACCCAGATCAAAGAGAGCGATCCGGGCAAAATCCTGTCGGGCGGTAACATGACCTTTAGCGCCGGCCGTCTTAACAACCACGACAGTCAGATTGTCGCGGGTGCCGTGCTGGGCGGTCAGATAGGCGAGCTGAATAACCAGGCAACCAAGGGAACGCGCATTACCACGGACAACGGTAAATCTGTGCGCTGGTACGCGAAGAAGAAGAAAAAGAAATTAGGTGGAACCAAAACCTCGCAGGGAAAAGATAAGAAAACTTACAGCCCGGCACCCGTGACGGAAACCATCGATCTGCAGACGCTGAGCTGGCAGGCGAACGCCGCGCCGCAGGGCAATGTCTACCAGACCGGCAACCGACAGCAGCAGGGCGTCACCGCGCAGGCTGACAGCATCGGCGCGCCTGCCGTCCAGCAGGCGGTGACGGCAGTGGCGCTGAGTGCCACGGATAGCGGCAGTGCGTTACTGCCCGCCGGACTACGCTATGACAGTGCGCTGACGCTGGACAAGCTCGGCAGCCTCAAAGACCGGCCGCTACTGTTACCTGCCGGACAGCAGTTCTCGCTGACGCTGCCCGCCACGGTGGTCGACGGACAGACCATTACGCCAGTGATCCGCGCCGTCTCACCGGATATCCGCCTGCCGGATAACAGCCTTTATCAGTTGCAGCCCGGCAGCGACAGTCACTACCTGGTCGAGACCGATCCGCGCTTTGTGAATCAGAAGCAATGGCTCAGCAGCGACTATATGCAGAATGCACTGACCAGCGACAGCAGCCGGATTCTGAAGCGACTGGGCGACGGTTATTACGAACAGCGTCTGGTGCGCGATCAGATTATCCAGCTGACCGGCAACCGGTATATCAGCGGGTATGGCAGCGATGAAGATCAGTATCGCGGGCTGATGAATAATGGGGTAGCCTTTGGCAAAACGTACCAGCTTGAGCTGGGCGTGGCGCTGACCCCGGCGCAGATGGCGCTGCTCACCAGCGATATCGTCTGGCTGGTGAATCAGACCGTTACGCTGCCGGATGGCACACAGCAGACCGTGCTGGTGCCGCAGGTGTATGCGAAGGTAAAACAGGGGGACTTAACCGGCGACGGCGCGTTGATCGGGGGCGGTAGCGTGGCGCTGAATGCCCGCAACGACATCACCAACAGCGGCACCATTCAGGGTCGTGACGTGACGCAACTGACGGCACAGTCGCTGACCAACAGCGGCTACATCAGCGGCAATACGGTGAATCTCACCGCCCGTCAGGATATCACCAACCTCGGAGGTACAATTCGTGGCGACAGTCAGCTTACGCTGCTGGCGGGGCGCGACATCACCAGCCAGTCAACGCTGCGCGGCGACGGCACCGACCGCTGGATAGATCGTCCGGCCGGTATCTACGTCCAGGGCACCGACGGTGCGCTGACGCTGAGCGCGCTGAACAACATCACCCTGGCCGCCAGCGATATCGGCAACGCCGGCGAGAAGAGCACCACGACGATCCAGGCGGGCAATGACCTGACGCTCGGCACCCTCAGTACGCAGCACAGTGAAAACGACAGCTGGAACAGCGATAACTACCGTCGCCTGTCACAGCAGAGCGATGCCGGGACACGTATCAGCGCCGGTGGCGCGCTGCAGCTGAGTGCCGGACAGGATATCCGCGCCACCGCCGCGGACGTCACGGCGGGCGGTGCCCTGACCGCCAGCGCCGGGCGCGACATCGTGCTCAGCGCGGGCAACAGCCGGACCGATCTCACCGAACACAGTAAGCAGTCCAGCAAAGGACTGCTGTCGGGCAGCAGCCTGGAAACCCATGACGAACTGCACAGCAGCGAGGCGCTCAGTACCACCCTGAGCGGCGACAGCGTCCGGCTTCAGGCAGGTCGCGACATTGCCGTGACCGGCAGCAACGTCGCCGGTACGCAGGACGTGGCGCTGACCGCGGGCCGCGATCTCAGCATCACGACCGCGGCAGAAACGCGTGATGAAGTGCATCAGCGCGAGGAGAAAAAATCGGGCCTGATGGGCACCGGCGGCATCGGCTTCACCGTGGGTCAGGCGATGCAGAAGAGCAGCACCGACGCCAGCGGTACACTCAACCGCGGCAGCACGGTGGGCAGCAGCGACGGCAGCGTGACCCTCAGTGCCGGTAATCAGCTTACCGTGCACGGCAGCGACGTGATCGCCGGTAAAGATCTCTCCCTGAGCGGCAGCGACGTGACCCTCAGTGCGGCCGAAGACAGCCACACCGCGCTGACGAAGACGGAGCAGAAACAGAGCGGCCTGACGCTGGCGCTGTCCGGCACGGTAGGCGCGGCGCTGAACACGGCGGTGCAGACCGCCCGCACCGCCGATGAGAGCGGCGATGACCGGCTGAAGGCATTGCAGGGAACCAAAGCGGCGCTGACGGCGGCGCAGGCCGCGCAGGCTTACCAGATGGACGGCGCGCAGACCGACGCGGCGGACGCCAGAAACACCGCCGCGGGCCTGAAGCCGGGCGACAAAGGCTATGAGGAAGGCTCAACGAACTCGGTCGGCATCAGCCTCTCTTACGGCAGCCAGTCGTCGAAAAGCGAGACCCGCAGCGAAAGCCGCGAAGCGCAGGGCAGCACTCTGGGCGCGGGCGGTAACCTGGCCATCACCGCCACCGGCGCACAGCCGGGCAGCGCGGGCGACATCCTCGTGCAGGGCAGCCAGCTGCAGGCGGGCGGCGACCTCGGGCTGACGGCGAAAAACGACATCAGCCTGCTGTCGGCGCAGAACAGCGAGCGCACCGACAGCACGAACAGCAGCAAGGGCGGCAGCCTGGGTATCGGCCTGACCGCCGGGTCGGGCGGCTACGGCATCAGCGTTTCAGCCAGCGTCAACGCGGGCAAAGGGCGAGAGAACGGCAACGGGCTGACCCATACCGAGACTACGCTCACGGCGGGCAACGGGCTGAGCCTGAACGCCGGGCGCGACACCACGCTGACCGGCGCACAGGTGCGCGGGGACAGCGTGAAGGTGGATACCGGCCGCAACCTGACGCTGACCTCGGAGCAGGACAGCGACCGCTACGACAGTAAGCAGCAGAACGCCAGCGCGGGCGGCAGCTTCACCTTCGGCTCGATGACCGGGTCGGCGAGCGTCAACCTCAGCCAGGACAAGATGCACAGCAACTGGCAGAGCGTGGCCGAGCAGACCGGCCTCTTTGCCGGGAAGGGCGGCTTTGACGTGACGGCGGGTGAGCACACCCAGCTGAACGGCGCGGTCATCAGTTCCGCCGCCACCGCCGATAAGAACCGTCTCGACACCGGCACGCTGGGCTTCAGCAACATAGAGAACCACGCGGACTATAAAACCGAGCACCAGAGCGTGGGCATGAGCACCGGCGGCAGCATCGGCAGCCAGTTCGAAGGCAACATGGCGAACGGCCTGCTGGCGGGGCTGAACGGCAGCGGCAGCGCCTCGTCGGTGACGAAGGCGGCGGTGAGCGACGGCACCCTCATTATCCGGGATAAGGCGAAGCAGACGCAGGACGTGGCGGACCTGAGCCGCGACGCGGCGGGTGCGAATCCGGGGCTGGATAAAATCTTCGATAAGGATAAAGAGCAGCGGCGGATGGAGACGGCGCAGCTGCTGGCGGAAATCGGCAGCCAGGCGGGCGACATTGCGCGGACGCAGGGCGAGATTGCGGCGACCAGAGCGGCCACGGAGAAGATGAAGAACATCTCGCCGGAGCAGAAGAAGGACGCTGAGGCGCAGTGGCGGAAATCGAACCCGGATCAGGAGCCGACCGCGGCCGACATCACCGGACAGGTTTATCAGACGCTGTATAACCGGGAGATGCTGGCTACAGGCCTGGGAACCGGCGGTCCGGTGCAGCAGGGTATCAGCGCGGCGACCGCGGCGATACAGGGTCTGGCGGGGGGTAACCTGGCCCAGGCGTTGAGCGGGGCGGCGGCACCGTACCTGGCGGAAGAAATACATAAGCTGACGACGACGAAAGGCCCGGACGGAAAGGACGTGGTGAACGTTCAGGCGAACCTGATAGCGCACGCTGTGGTGGGTGCGGTGACGTCATACGCGTCGGGTAATCCTGCACTGGCGGGCGCTTCTGGCGCGGCGATGGGCGAGTACATCGCGCAGCAGATGTATCCGGGGGTTAAACGCGAAGACCTGAGTGAGGAGCAGCGCCAGACCATCAGCGCGCTGGGCACGCTGGCGGCGGGACTTGCGGGCGGCGTTGCCGGAGACAGCGCGGGCGGTGCGGTGGCGGGCGCGCAGGCGGGGAGAAATGCGGTTGAGAATAATGCGCTGCATGCACCAGATGAAAAGAAGCGTCAGGATGCGAAGTGGTCGTTACCGTATCTGGAAGGAGAAAAGAAACAGCAGGCAGAACAGTTAATAAGTGACCTGGATGCGAAAGATAAGGCATTCGATGTAGCGTTAGACTCAGCCTGTAAAGGACTGTCTTCAGCAGCCTGCCAGGGTATGAGGCAGGAACTGGCGGCAATGGGTAAAAGTTATAGCGAGCAGCTTGATGGTCAGTACATCGGCAATATGGGAAGTGTCTACAAGGAAGGTAAAGGCCAGGTCGATGCGCTGATATGGCAGTATGCTACGGCGGATGCGAAAGCAGAGCGTGACGCTAACGTCAACCGCATTGCTGAAAACTGGGGTGTGAGTAAAGAAACCGCGGACGGCCTTTATACCACAATGGCTGGTGTTCATACTGCTGCAGCGATTGGTGGTGCTCTGTGGGGATTGAAAGGTCCAGGCACCGTAACTGTTTATCGTGTAGAGGGAACACCAAATACACGTGTTGTGATAGGAGACAACGGACAGGTTAGTATTACTGGCAATACAACGCTATATTTGAATTTTGGTGACAAAGCTAGGGCACTAGAGTTCTTCGAAAAACGTGGCTCTCAGAATATGGATGGTGCAGCGATAAAAACGTTTGAGGTACCCCACTCTGTTCTGGATGACTTAAGAAAAACTGCTGTGAAAGAAAGCGTGGCTCGATTGCCAGAAAATAAAGGGAAGCCTGTTATTGCAGATCCAACTAAAGCTAAAGATCAATATGGTATAAGGCCAGAAAAGCTGGAAGAATTAAAAGACAAGATTATCCAGGGGACAGGAATAAATGCAAATAAGTGAAGAAAGGTTGCGTCAAATATTACTGGAGAGAAATAGGTTGCAAAACCCACCTCAGTCTACAGAAAAAGCTACTGGGGTTGGAATCGCCCGTTTCATTGTGTCATGCAATGATGTGTCTAAAGTATTAGGTTTAGCAAAAAATGTAATGATTATTATAAATAATTATTCCTCGCAAAACTGGCCCTCTCTTGAAGAATGGTCAGGTCTTCTTCCATCCCAGTTTGTTGATGGCTTTCTGCCAGATCAGACTGAAGAAGAAAAAGAAAAGCGGAGCGAAAGCTGGAGAAGGTTATCTTATGGGGAAAAGTTGATTGAAGCTTCCACCGATAATGAATGGACATTAGCATCATGGTTATCCTGGCTTGAGCCTGATGGGCGAGAGTGGTTTTGGTGGAATGCAGTGTTGTTTGACGCACCTTTAAGTAATAGCCACTTCATAATTGAGGTGACAACGCTTGACTTCTCTTTCATGTCTGGAGCTTTGAAGTGGTTATTTAAGGCCTGTGGAGCTTTAGATGTTATTTCAGAAGATGATTTATAAGTTTTAATTTATGTCAAGATTCCGCTTTTTCATAAATAGTTGCTATTAATTCACATTTTCCTGTAACTTATTGATATTATTTAATCTTGTTGATGCAATAGATGACAATTTTTTGGAATACCTCCGGGTGGCAAAGGTTCTCCCTGTTGCTTCCTTACTAAAAAGAATGGTGGTCGTGATGTGTATCGTGGTCAGGATGGCAATTTATATACCCTTGATACACAGCATGGAAGATTTGAAGTTGTCAGTCCAAAGGGTAAGCATTTAGGTGAGGTTGATTTTTCGATGCAAGTAAGAAAACCTGCTGATCCATCTGGCGGTCATAACTTGAAGGTGAAGTAATAAGGCTCGTTGATTATAAAAAAACGGTTATATCGAGAGTAGCAGTTTTTAGATTGCCTGCTACTTGGCCGTATGAAGAATGGGTCGATTTAATGTTGTTTGAAACACAAGATGATGAGCGACCATACGGTTTAATTGTTTCATCCGGATATAAAGCAGGTCTCTTTTTAATAAAGTTACCTATTGAAAGTATTTCAGATGAAGGGCATGGATTAAGTACAGAATGGGTTATTAATAACTGGGAAAAATGGATCTACCCAGAATGTAATATTGAAGATGTTCATATTCTTGATGGATATGCAGCAACGCCAATTGAATAAACAAAGATCCCGGCCACTTGAGCCGGGATCTTTTTGTCTGTCACTCAGTGGGTCGGATCACCAGTTGCCCGCATTCACTGCAATGGTAACCGGCGTGTCGGTCCCGAATCCGGCCTCTGCCAGCCAGTCACCCTTTAGGTGCAGGCTGGGTGTGCGGCTGTAGTGTAAGTATCCCAGCTTTAGTTCCACACACTTTTTGAGATTTCCGGTTTCTCAGCCATCAGCCGGTATTCTTCCGGCGTCAGGTTGTTCAGGGATTCATGAGGCCGCTCGCTGTTATATTCCATCAGCCAGCGCTCTGTAATTTCCCGTGCTTCATTTAGTGTTCTGAACAGGTAAAAAGCCAGGATTTCTGTCCGGTATGTCCGGTTAAAACGTTCGATAAACGCGTTCTGTGTTGGCTTACCCGGCTTGATAAATTCAAGCTGCACGCCATGTTCTTCGGCCCATTGTGCCAGCGCCAGTGAGACCCGTTCCGGCCCATTGTCCATCCGCATCTTCAGCGGGTAGCCGCGGTTTACCACGATCCTGTCCAGCACCCGGACGACTCGCTGAGCCGGGATATTAAGGTCGATTTCTATCGCCAGCGCTTCACGGTTAAAATCATCCACCACATTGAAGGTCCGGAAGCGTCTGCCGCAGACCAGCGCATCGTGCATAAAATCGATGGGCCAGCTCTGGTTTAACGCTTGCGGCGTCGCCAGTGGTGCTGGATTACGCACGGGCAGCCGCTGTTTTCCCTTACGACGAAAATTCAGTTTCAGCAGGCAGTAAATCCGGTGAACGCGTTTATGGTTCCAGATATTGCCCTGCCTGCGAAGCAGCTGAAACAGCTTCTTAAAGCCGTAGCGCGGATTGCGTTCTGCCAGCTCAGTCAGCGCATGGATCACCGGTTCATCACGCCGGGTATCGGGCTGATAAAAATACACCGTCCTGCTCAGCGATAATGTCCTGCACGCCTGGCAGATGCTCATGGCAAATTTTGCCGCCAGATAGCTGACGAGCTCCCGCTTTATCGCTGTCTTTAAAGCTTTTTTTCGATGACGTCTTTCAGTGCCCGGCATTCAAGGCTGAGGTCAGCAAACATCTGTTTGAGGCGTCGGTTTTCATCCTCCAGGTCTTTCATCTTTTTAATATCAGAGGCTTCCATACCTCCATACTTTGCTTTCCAGTTGTAGTATGAAGCCTCTGATATTCCCGCTTCGCGGCAGACATCTTTGACGGTGCGGCCGGCTTCGACGGATTTCAGAACGGCAATGATCTCGTGTTCGGTGAATCGGGCTTTACGCATGGCGATCTCCTCAGAGGACATAATCAGTATGTCGGAAGATCTCTAAAAGTGAATGGTTCGGTTAAGCGGGGTACTTACAGTAGTACGTGGTCATACCGATAGCCCGCTTAATATGCTAGATACTGGTTTATCTGACTTTATACCGTTGTAATAATTAGGAAAAATCACATCTGACTTAGTATCATGCTCAGCCATAAACAATAGTGCGGCCGAAAACAGCCACACCGCCCTGACGAAGACCGAGCAGAAGCAGAGCGGGCTGACGCTGGCGCTGTCCAGCACGGTGGGCGCGACACCACGCTGACCGGCGCACAGGTGCGCGGGGACAGCGTGAAGGTGGATACCGGCCGCAACCTGACGCTGACCTCAGAACAGGACAGCGACCGCTACGACAGCAAGCAGCAGAACGCCAGCGCGGGCGGCAGCTTCACCTTCGGCTCGATGACCGGCTCCGCGAGCGTCAACCTCAGCCAGGACAAGATGCACAGCAACTGGCAGAGCGTGGCCGAGCAGACCGGCATCTTTGCCGGGAAGGGCGGCTTTGACGTGACGGCGGGTGAGCACACCCAGCTCAACGGCGCGGTCATCAGTTCCGCCGCCACCGCCGATAAGAACCGTCTCGACACCGGCACGCTGGGCTTCAGCAACATAGAGAACCACGCGGACTATAAAACCGAGCACCAGAGCGTGGGCATGAGCACCGGCGGCAGCATCGGCAGCCAGTTCGAAGGCAACATGGCGAACGGCCTGCTGGCGGGGCTGAACGGCAGCGGCAGCGCCTCGTCGGTGACGAAGGCGGCGGTGAGCGACGGCACCCTCATTATCCGGGATAAGGCGAAGCAGACGCAGGACGTGGCGGACCTGAGCCGCGACGCGGCGGGTGCGAATCCGGGGCTGGATAAAATCTTCGATAAGGATAAAGAGCAGCGGCGGATGGAGACGGCGCAGCTGCTGGCGGAAATCGGCAGCCAGGCGGGCGACATCGCGCGGA
>NZ_JBXUHX010000014.1:0-45307 GCF_058148845.1 Pantoea sp. RCC30.1
CGCGCCATTGCAGCGTGGCATCCTTCTCCTCTTCAACAAAGCGACCATCGATCAGCACGTCGAGATAGCTCAGCACCGCGCGCTGCACCGCATTCAGCTCCTGCATCCGGTAACCGGTCCACAGCCAGATATCTTTATCGGGACACGCCTGCCGCACCCGTTTCACCAGACGGCGGATATGCGGCACGTTATGCGGGTGCAGCGGATCGCCACCGCTCAGCGACAATCCCTGGCGCGGAATGCGCGTATCCTGCAAATCTGCCAGCAGTTGCTCCTCCATCTCAAGCGTAAAGGGCACGCCGGAGTCGAGTCGCCAGGTGCTCTGGTTATAACAACCGCGGCACTGATGTTCGCAACCGGCGACAAACAGCGTGCAGCGGGTGCCGGGACCATTAACGATATCCACATCATAGTAGCGATGGATATGCATCATCCCAGCGGTCCTTCAGACAGATGTTTCACCCGACGCTGCACTTCCTGCTGTTTGCCAGCATTAAAGGGCCGCGCATCCGGGCTACCCAGATAGCCGCAGACCCGCCGGGTAACGGAGACGCGCGCCGGATCGTGATTGCCACAGTTCGGGCAGGTGAAGCCACGGCTGGTGCAGGTGAACTCACCGTTGAAGCCGCACTCGTAGCACTCATCAATCGGTGTGTTGGTGCCGTAATAGGGCACGCGGTCGTAGCTGTAATCCCAGACATCCTCCAGCGCCTTGAGATTGTGCTGCACATTCGGGTATTCGCCGTAACAGATGAATCCCCCATTCGCCAGCGGTGGATAGGGCGCTTCGAAGTCGATTTTGTCGTAAGGATTAACCTTCTTCTCAACGTCGAGATGGAAGCTGTTGGTGTAGTAGCCCTTGTCGGTAACGCCCGGCACCAGGCCAAACTGCGCCGCATCAAGACGACAGAAGCGATCGCACAGATTCTCGCTCGGCGTGCTGTAAAGGCTGAAGCCGTAGCTTGTTTCCTCTTTCCAGCGCTCGGTGGCATCACGCAGGTAAGCGATAATCTCCACGCCTTTGGCGCGCAGTGCCGCGTCATCGTAAGGATGCTGATGACCGCCGCTGAGGGCATTCAGCGTTTCGTGCAGGCCGATATAGCCCAGCGACAACGACGCGCGGCCATTGCGGAAAATAGGACCGACTTCATCATCCGCATTCAGCCGGACGCCACAGGCACCTTCCATATAGAGGATGGGCGCGACGCGTGCTTTGGTTTTCTCCAGCCGCGCGACCCGCGTCATCAGTGCCCGCTTAGCCAGCAGCAGTCGCGCGTCGAGCAGCGTCCAGAAACGCGCTTCTTCACCGCCCGCTTCCAGCGCGATGCGCGGCAGGTTCAGACTGATCACGCCGATATTGTTGCGGCCCTCATGAATCTGCTCGCCGTTCTCTTCATAAACGCCCAGGAAGCTGCGGCAGCCCATCGGGGTTTTAAATGAGCCGGTAACTTTAACCACCTGATCGTAGTTGAGGATATCGGGATACATCCGCTTGCTGGCACACTCCAGCGCCAGTTGCTTGATGTCGTAGTTAACGTCGCCCGCCCGGCGGTTAACGCCCTCGCGAATGCTGAACACCAGTTTTGGAAACACCGCTGTTTTGCGATTTTTCCCCAGCCCCGCCAGCCGGTTGCGCAGAATCGACTGCTGAATCAGCCGTGCCGCCCAGTCTGTCCCCAGTCCGAAACCAAAGGTGACAAACGGCGTCTGGCCGTTAGCGGTGTGCAGGGTGTTCACCTCATACTCCAGCGACTGAAAAGCGTCGTAGCACTCTTTCTCTGTACGCTGGCGTGCATACTGCTCAGCCTGCGGGATCTGCCACTGCTCAGCGATCGCCAGATGCCGGGCATAGCTCTGCTCAACAAACGGGGCCAGCACTTCATCAATGCGGTTAATGGTGGTGCCGCCATAAATGTGGCTGGCGACCTGAGCGATGATCTGCGCAGTGACGGCTGTAGCGGTGGCGATCGATTTAGGTGGCTCGATCTCAGCATTGCCCATTTTAAAGCCATTGGTCAGCATGCCTTTAAGATCGATCAGCATGCAGTTAAACATCGGGAAGAAAGGGGAGTAGTCAAGGTCGTGATAGTGGATCTCGCCGCGCTCGTGCGCCAGCACCACATCGCGCGGCAGGATCTGCTGCTGTGCGTAGTGCTTCGCCACGATCCCGGCCAGCAGGTCGCGCTGCGTCGGGATCACTTTGCTGTCTTTGTTGGCATTCTCATTCAGCAGCGCCGCGTTGGTCTGATCGACCAGACCGCGAATGGCGTGATGTAACTGGCTCTGACGATCGCGGGCGACATCGCGATCGTGGCGGTATTCAATGTAGGCGCGGGCCAGCTGCGGATAAGGGCCCCCCATCAGCGTCTCTTCTACCGCACACTGAATCTCACGGATATCCACCTCCGGACGCTCGGCCAGGCGCAAAGCAACGCGCTCAGCAACCTGCGCGCACCAGGCCAGGTCATCGACTTTTGCTGCTTTTGCCGCTGCCGCTACGGCCTGCTCAATACGCTGCGCATCAAAGCCTGTCCGGCATCCATCACGCTTGATTACCACCGTCGCCATTTCTCTCTCCATAAACTACATATAGGGTTCGGTAGGATTCTATTCCCTACATGTAGTGTTTGCTGCGAATTATTACGCTCAGATTTGACCTGAAACAAGGAAGGCTCAAGCCGGTAGAAAATTACGACTGTTGTAAAAAATGGGGCAGGGTTCAGGTTTCCTTCGGGATTTACTGGCGGATCGGCGCGCAGCAACTTTAATCAAAGTTCTGCCTGTTAAACGTTGACGTTACAAGGATGCCCGCCAATGTGGTTACCCCGTTCTCTGCTCCTGCTTTCGGCCCTCTGCCCGCTCGCCCAGGCCAGTCCACTGCCACTGATGCCCTGGCCGCAAGAGGTGGCACAGCCCGCCAGCGGCGGCACGCTTATCCTGACGCCGCAACTGACGCTGCAAATCTCAGGTGATCATCTGGCGGGCGCGGAAGCACGCTGGCTGGAGCGCATCAGTAATCAGACTGGGTGGCCGCTGTTGCCTGCCACCCAGCCGATGGCCGCACCGACTATCCGCATCGTTATTGCGAAGGCAGTAGATCCGCTGCCGCTGCCCGATAGCGATGAGAGCTATCAGTTACAGGTTGATGGCGACGGCGTCCTGTTAACCGCATCCAGCCGTTTTGGCGCGATGCGTGGCATGGAAACCCTGCTGCAACTGATACAAAACGGCGCACAGGGCACGACCATTCCTTACGTCACCATCCGCGATTATCCGCGCTTTCCGTGGCGCGGCGTGCTGATCGACACGGCGCGTCACTTTATGCCGGTGGAGACGCTTAAACGTCAGATCGACGGCATCGCCGCCGCGCGAATGAACGTCTTTCACTGGCATCTTACCGATGATCAGGGCTGGCGCTTCGCCTCCAGTCACTATCCCCAGTTGCAGCAGAAAGCCAGCGATGGCAACTATTACAGCCAGCAGCAGATGCGGGAGATCGTGAAATATGCCACCGATCGCGGGGTGCGTGTGGTGCCCGAGCTGGATATACCTGGACATGCTTCCGCGCTTGCGGTCGCGATGCCAGAGCTGATTAGCGTACCCGGACCCTATCAGATGGAGCGCGGCTGGGGCGTCTTTAAACCGCTGCTCGATCCCAGCAACGAACAGGTTTATCAGGTGATCGATACGCTGGTGGGTGAGATGGCGGCGATCTTCCCCGATCCCTGGCTGCACATCGGCGGCGATGAAGTCGATCCCACACAGTGGAACAACTCACCTGCGATTCAGCAGTTTATGCGCGAGAACAATCTGAAAGATGCACATGCGCTTCAGGCGTACTTCAATCAGCGGGTAGAAAAGATCCTCGAAGCCCATCAGCGTCAGATGGTGGGCTGGGATGAGATCGCCCATCCCGATCTGCCGCGCAGCATTCTGATTCAGTCGTGGCAGGGCCAGGATGCGCTGAGTGCGCTGGCAAAAGAGAACACTCGCAGCATCCTTTCTACCGGTTTCTACCTCGATCAACCCCAGCCTGCCAGCTATCACTACCGCAATGAGGTCACGCCGCGCGGGCTCAACGGCCTGGATCGTCTGCGGCCCGGCGATCAGGCGCAGAGCTGGTCATTCACGATGCCGCGGCTGAAAGGCAGCCCGGTGAAGGGCAGCTTTACGCTGATTCAGAGCGAGTCGGGCTGGCGCGGTTTTATCGACTTCGACGGCAAAGCCCGGCGGATGGTCAGTCAGATCAACTGGCTCTCGACACAGCAGGTGCAGTTCAGCGTGGATAGCTGGATGGGGCCGTTCCAGCCGGTGGTCACGCTGCAACAGAATTCCCTTAAAGGTTATGTAGAGGTAGGCAACGTGCGTTATCCCACCAGCGGCCAACGGCTGGCGCAGCCGCCTGCGGGCATCGCGCCCGTGCTGCCCACGCCAGAACAGGTGCAGCAAAATCTGCTGGGTGGTGAGGCGGCGCTGTGGGCGGAAAATATCAACAGCCAGATTATCGATACCAGATTGTGGCCGCGCGCCTTTGTGGTGGCCGAGCGGTTATGGTCCGCAGAAAATGTCACTAACATGGATTCGATGTATTCACGACTGGCAGCGATGGATCGCTGGAGCACCGTGTCAGTGGGAACGCTGCAACATGCCCAGACGGAGCAGCAGATGATGCGGCTGGCCAGCGGGCACGATATCGCCCCGCTGCGGGTGCTGGCCGAAGTGCTGGAACCGGCGCAGTACTACACGCGTCAGCATCTGAAGTTTCAGGCGGGCCATTACAACTACGACGAGCCGTTAAACCGGCTGGTCGATGTGCTGCCCGCAGAGAGCGAGGCGGTGCGCCAGCTGGAGCAGCAGGTCGCGGTATTAATCGCTAATCGTAATAATCCGGCTGCCGCCTCCGCGGTTCGCGCGCGGCTGCAGCGCTGGCAGGCCAACACGACTGCGGTAATGCCAATCATCAATGGCAGCGCGCAGCTGAAGCCGCTGGCACACAGCGTGCAGCAGATCGAGGTGCTGAGCACCATGGGCCTCGCGCTGGTGAATGCTTACGTCCGTAATCAGGCGTTTGGTGCCAGTGAAGTAGCGGAGATGCATGCGACACTGGATGCCGCCGCAGAGGTGCAGGATGAAACGGTGATAGCGCTGGTAAGGCCGCTGGAGACGCTGCTGCGCGCCTTTCAGTAAGTGCTGTGGCCGGCTGAGCCGGCCACCGTCGCGTCAGGCCGGGCCGCTGACCGAGTGGCGGCGCACCAGCGTCGGGCTGAACATGTGGGTCACTTCCGGCAGCGGCAGATCGTGGGCCAGCGCCAGTGCCAGCTGGGCCGCCTGCTGCGCCATGGTGACAATCGGATAGCGGACGGTGGTGAGGCGCGGTCGCACATAGCGCGACACCAGCACATCATCGAAGCCAATCAGCGACATCTCTTCCGGCACGCGAACGCCGTTATCGCTCAGCACCGCCAGCGCGCCCGCCGCCATGGAGTCGTTGTAGCAGGCGACGGCGGTGAAATTCTTGCCGCGTCCCAGCAGTTCCGTCATCGCCTGCTCACCGCCGACTTCATCCGGCTCGCCCCAGGTAACCAGTCGATCGCTGCACGGCAGGCCGTGTTCTTTGAGCGCATCGTAGTAACCCTGCAGACGATCTTCGGCATCGGAGATGGTGTGAGTCGAGCAGATAAAGGCGATATTCTGGTGGCCGAGCTGGATCAGATGACGGGTGGCCAGCCAGGCGCCGTAGCGATCGTCGAGCGCAATACAGCGCTTTTCAAAGCCTTTTATCAGCCGGTTCAGCAGCACCATTCCGGGCACCTGCTTCATCAGCACTTCCAGTTCTGCGTCGGGAATTTTCTTGGCATGAACCACCAGCGCCGCGCAGCGGTGACGCATCAGCTGTTCAATCGCCTGCCGCTCTTTTTGCTCATTATGGTAACCGTTACCAATCAGCAAAAAGTTACCGGTGTCACCCGCCACTTCATCCACGGCTTTAACCATCGCGCCGAAAAAGGGATCGGAGACGTCACCAACAATCAGGCCGAGCGTTTCGGTCGATTGTTGCGCCAGCGCGCGTGCATTGGCATTCGGGTGATACTGAAGCTGCTCCATTGCCTGGCCTACGGCCTGTCGGGAGCTGTCGCTGGCTTTGGGAGAATTATTGATTACACGTGAGACTGTGGCGACAGAAACGCCCGCCAGTCGCGCAACATCCTTTATGGTAGCCATGCGTTGACCTGCTTTGGGGAAAACGTTTACACATCGCATCAGTGTTACGGAAAAGGGCGGACACATCAACCCGACAGAATGCCAGCGTCGTCGCAAAAAGGGGCAAAATCGGACCCGCAGGCACATCTTCTGCTCAGCCGTCGCCCCATGCTATGCTCAATCTCCCACCTGGCTACCGTGAAAAAAACCGATGAAAACCAAAGTGCCGCATCTGGCTCACTGGGGCGCCTTTACCGCCGTCACTGAAAACGATCGCCTGATTGGCTGCGAACCTTTCTTCGCCGATGCCGATCCGTCACCGATGATCCACACCATTCCCGAGCTGGTCTACTCCGACAAACGCATTCGCCAGCCAATGGTGCGCCGCTCGTGGCTGAAGTCACGCGAGAAGAGCGACCGCACGCTGCGTGGTCGGGAAGATTTCGTCGCCGTCGACTGGGAAACCGCGCTGGATCTGGTGGCGGAAGAGAATCGCCGCATTCGTGAGCGCTACGGTGCTTCGGGCATTTTCAACGGCTCCTACGGCTGGTCATCGGCCGGTCGTGTCAACCACGCCCGCACCCTGGTTCGTCGTTTCTACTTTCAGGGCGGTGGCGGCGTCGATCAGCAGGGCAACTACAGCTGGGGCGCGGCGCAGTTCTTCCTGCCTTATGTAATTGGCACCTATATGCCGCTGACCGGGCGCGTCACCGAATGGCCGCAGGTGGTGGAGCATGCCGAAATTTTTGTCGCCTTTGGTGGACTGGCGCTGAAAAACGCCCAGGTCGCCTCGGGTGGTGCAGGGCAGCACAGCCTGAAACCGGCGCTGATGCAGCTGGCGACCAAAGGCACGCCGGTGATCAACATCAGCCCGATGCGCGATGACTGCCCGGAATTTGTTAACGCCGAGTGGATTCCGATTCGCCCTAATACCGATGTGGCGCTGATGCTGGCGCTGGGCCATGAGATCACCCAGCGCGGCGCGGTTGACGAAGCGTTTCTCGCCAGCCACTGCACTGGCTGGCCGCAGCTGCGTGCCTATCTGCTGGGTGAAACCGATGGCGTGGCGAAAACCGCCGGCTGGGCCAGCCGTATCACCGGCATCCCGGCTGACCGTATTGTGCAGCTGGCGCAGCAGCTCACCGGCAAGCGCAGCTTTATTACCTGCTCCTATTCCGTTCAGCGCGCCCATCGCGGGGAACAGCCTTACTGGATGATGATTGCGCTGTCGTCGATGCTCGGTCAGCCAGGCCTGCCGGGCGCGGGTTTCTCCTTTGGTCACGGTTCAATGAACAGCGTTGGTAACCCGCGTCAGGAAGGTCCGGCCCCGATGATGAGCACCGGTCCCAATCCTTCGGGACTGTCGATTCCGGTGGCGCGCATTAGCGATATGCTGCTCAATCCCGGCCAGCCTTACCGCTTTCAGGGCGAAACGCTGCACTATCCCGACATTCACATGGTGCACTGGGCGGGCGGTAATCCTTTCCATCATCACCAGCAGCTGAACCGGCTGGTAGAGGGCTGGCAGCGGCCCGATACGGTGGTAGTGCAGGATATCGTCTGGACGCCTGCCGCACAGATGGCGGACATCGTGCTGCCCGCGACAACCACGCTTGAACGCAACGACATCGGCGGCTCCTCACGTGACCGCTTTGTGCTGGCGATGCATCAGGCGATTAAGCCGCAGCATCAGGCGCGCAACGACTTCGATATTTTTGCTGACCTGGCAGAACGCCTCGGCTATCGCGACACCTTCACCGAAGGGCGCAACGAGATGCAGTGGATCGCCCATCTTTATCAGCAGTGTGCGACCGCACATCAGCGCAAAGGCATCGATTTCCCGGAGTTTGAAGCGTTCTGGCAGCGCGGCTTTGTGGAAATTCCGGAAGGCGGTAAGCCCTATCAGTTTATGGAGGAGTTCCGCGCCGATCCGCAGGCCAATCCGATTAAAACCGCCAGCGGCAAAATCGAGCTTTTCAGCCAGACCATTGCAGACTACCAGCTGGACGATTTTGCCGGCCATCCGGAGTGGCGTGAACCGCAGGAGTGGCTCGGTTCGGCGGTCAGCCGCGACTATCCGCTGCACATGATCTCGATTCAGCCTTCCGACCGGTTACACAGCCAGCTGGATGCCACCGAAACGGTGCAGGGCAATAAAACCGCCGGACACGAAACACTTTATATGCATCCGCAGGATGCAGCAGCCCGCGGGCTGGTGGAGGGTGACGAGATTGAGGTAAGCAACGCACGCGGCGTGATGCTGGCGGGCGTGCGGATCACCGAGGGTGTGACGCAGGGCGTGGTCATTATCTCCACCGGGGCCTGGTTTGATCCCGGCTTCGGCAAGGCGTGGCAGCCACACGATCGCGCGGGTAACCCCAATGTGCTGACGCTCGACATCGGTACGTCGTCGCTAACGCAGGGGCCAAATGCCATGAGTTGCCTGGTGGAAATCAAAAAACATCAGGATTGCACAATAGCGTAAGGATCTCATGGCTGGTTACATTTTGCGGGTAACTGTTGCGTTTGAGAGATAGCAGCCGATCAATCCCTCTTGCTACATTCAGGGTCCCAGAGGTATTGATGGGTGAACATCAATAGATTTTCTTGATTACACCAACCTGCGCAGATGCGCAGGTTTTTTTTGCCTGAAATCCGCTGCCGATAACGAACTGATACACAGTTTTCCTGTTATACAGCCAGCGCTTTCTTTATAACTGCTGGCACCAGCCCCTTTCTCTTTATTTTGCGCAGCGGAATGCCATGCCCCGGATTAAAAAACTACTGGGAAAAGACCAGATAAAAGCGCCGTTCAACCCTTTTCGTTTTCGCCTGATCTGCCTCGGTGTCACGACCTGTCTGGTGGTGCTGCTGGCGCGCGTCGCGGACCTGCAGTTCCTGAATCAGCCGATGCTGGAGCACGAAGCGGATCAGCGATCGCTGCGTACCGTCACGCTGCCGACCAGCCGCGGTACCCTGCTGGATCGTAACGGCGAAGCCCTGGCGCTCAGCGTGCCATCACGCGACGTGATTGCGGATCCGCAGCGCGTGCTGGAGAGCAACCCCGATTTTACCAGTGCCAAATGGGCCTATCTTGCAGCGGCGCTGAATACCCATCCCGAAGAGCTGGCGGCGCAAATCACCGCCAACCCGAAACGTCGCTTCCTCTACCTGGGGCGTAAAGTCGAACTGGGCATCGCTAAAGATATTAAAGAGCTGAAGCTAAAAGGCATCAGTGAAGTTTATGACGACAGCCGTTTCTATCCGATGAGTGAAGCCTCTGCGCCGCTGATCGGCATCGTCGGGGCGGATAATGTCGGCCTGAACGGACTGGAAAAAGGCTTCGATAAGGTGTTGCAGGGCGAGCCGGGCAAAGAGGTCTATCGTCAGGATGCGGCGGGCAATATCATCGCGATGATCAACTATCAGCCGCCGACCCAGCCGCCAACGGTGCAGCTCAGCATCGACAAATATGACCAGTACACGCTCTACAGCAAACTGCGCGACGGCGTGCTGATCAACAAGGCGGACTCGGGTGCCGCCGTGCTGGTGAAAATCGACACTGGCGAGATTCTGGCAATGGCTTCCTATCCGTCGTTCAACCCTAACAACTATGAAGGGGCTACCCCGGCGCAGATGCGTAACTCGGCCATCAACGATAGCTACGAGCCGGGATCGACCGTGAAGCCATTAGTGGTGATGGAAGCGCTGGAGCGCCATCTGGTGCGTCCGGACTCGGTGATCGACACCACGCCTTACAGCGTGAACGGTCACCTGATCCGCGACGTCGGCCACTGGCCGCGCCTGACCATGACCGGCATTCTGCAAAAATCGAGCGACATCGGCGTGTCACACCTTGCGCTGGCGATGCCTGCCGAAGCGCTGGTGAACACTTATCAGGCGTTCGGTCTGGGCAAACCGACTGGATTAGGGCTAACCGGCGAAAGCGTTGGCTACTTCCCGCTGCACCGCGCCCGCTGGGCCGATATCGAGCGGGCCACCTTCTCCTTTGGTTATGGCCTGCGTGTCACGCCTTTGCAGATTGCCCGTGAATACGCCACGCTCGGCTCTTATGGCGTTTACCGTCCGCTGTCGATCACCCGCGTCACGCCTCCGGTCATGGGGCGGCAGGTTGCTAACCCGGAAACGGTAAAAGAGGTGGTGCATATGCTGGAGAGTGACGTCCTGCCGGGTGGAACCGGTCTGAAAGCCGCCGTGCCGGGCTATCGTCTGGCAACCAAAACCGGTACGGCAGAAAAAATGGGCACCAGCGGCAAGTATGATGGCGGCTACGTCAACTACACCGCCGGTATTGCTCCCGCCAGTCATCCTGAAGTGGCGCTGGTGGTGATGATCAACCATCCGACGGCAGGCGATCACTTTGGTGGCTCGGTGGCTGCACCGGTGTTCGGCAATATCATGGGACCGGTGCTCAAACACATGAATATTGCACCGGACGCCATCTACACCAAACCACCGGCCAGCACTTCGGATAAATCTTAGAAAAATCAGAGTGTAAGCGAGGCATGAAAGATATTCACACCTCGTTGCACTTCCCCGAATTCGGTTGCGTTTTCCCGCTGTCTCCACGCAGTCATTCAGTGCGAGGATAGCAGTCCCAGAGGTATTGATGGGTGTGAAAACAACACCGCTTCGGCAGTGAGATCCCTGTTATTACACCAACCCACGCAGATGCGTGGGTTTTTTTTGCCTGCTCGCCAGACCCTGCCTTTTCCGCTGTATAAACCGCCGTTAAATCATCATCGTTCTTAACGAAACCCTGACAGTTTGCCAATAGAAAGGCGCGTCGCCTTTCACCGATAATGGCCGCCGTGAAGCCTGGTGTTTTTTTGCTCGCCTCAGCCGGTTATCACTGCCGCATTCCGCACGTTCCGGGATTTCTTTTTCTGCTTATCTGAAGAGTTTGACGATGACTCACCTTTCTCGCCCCGGTCGTACTTTTGGGCTCAAATGGCTGCTCCTGTTGCTGGTGGTTGCGATTGTTGCTGGCGTTGTCTGGCGTCTGCTGACGGCGGGACACGCGCCGGGTGAGGGGATGCCGCCGGGCAGGCATGGCGCGCATGGCATGATGGGCGGCGGGGCGACGCTGGTTCACAGCGGTATGGCCAGCACGGCGGATGTGCCGGTGTGGCTCAATGCGCTCGGCACGGTGATCCCCAACGCCAGCGTGACGGTGACCAGTCGTGTTGACGGCCAGCTGGAGCAGGTTTTCTTTACCGAAGGGCAGAAGGTCAGCGCCGGGCAGTTGCTGGCGCAGATCGATCCGCGCAGCTATCAGGCGACGCTGAACCAGTATCAGGGCGAACTCAGCGAAAACCAGGCGCTGCTGAACAGCGCCGAACTGACGCTGGCGCGCTACCGTAAACTGGCGGCGCAGGACGCACTGGCGCGTCAGGATCTGGACAGCCAGATTGCCACCGTCGGGCAATATCGCGGTGCGGTCGCCGCCGATCAGGCGCAGATCGCCAGTGCGAAGCTGAGCATTGAATATGCCCGGATCACTGCCCCGATCAGCGGGCGCGTCGGTCTGCGTCAGGTCGATCCCGGCAACATGGTACAGAGCTCCAGCAGCACCGGCCTGGTGACCATCACCCAGATGCAGCCCGCCGCTGTAACCTTTAGCGTGCCGCAAAGCGAAATCCCGACGCTGGTCAGCGTGTTGCATCAGGGCCAGAGCCTGCCCGCCACGCTGTTTGATCAGGACAACCAGCATCAGCTCGCCAGCGGCGAAGTGAAGTTCATCAGCAACCAGATCGACACCGCCACCGGTACCGTGGCGCTGAAAGCGGTTTTTGCCAACCAGGATGAGTCGCTATTTGCTAACCAGTTTGTGAATCTGCGGCTGCAGACCCGGGTGCTGAAAGGCGCGACGGTGATCCCGGCGCAGGCGCTGCAGTTGAGCAGCGACGGCAGCTTCGTCTTTGTGATCAATCAGGATCGCACCGTAACGCGCAAAGCGGTCACCACCGGCCCCGCGTTCGGAGACGATCAGCAGGCGATCCTCAGCGGCGTTTCACCGGGCGATCGGCTGGTGACGGAAGGGATCGATCGCCTCACCAGCGGCAGCAAAGTCACGCTGGCCGATGAGACGCCCGCTGCCGGTACTGTGTCGAAATGAACCCGTCTCGCCTGTTTATTCTGCGTCCGGTCGCCACCATTCTGCTGATGGTCGGCGTGCTGATCTCCGGTATTTTTGCCTATAAATTCCTGTCGACCTCGGCGCTGCCGCAGGTCGACTATCCGACCATTCAGGTCACCACGCTCTATCCGGGCGCCAGCCCGGATGTGATGGCGTCGTCGGTCACGTCACCGCTGGAGCGCCAGTTAGGGCAGATGGCGGGGCTGAGCCAGATGAGCTCCACCAGCGCCAGCGGCTCGTCGATTATTACCCTGAAGTTCAGCCTTGATCTGTCGCTGGATGTCGCCGAGCAGGAGGTACAGGCGGCGATCAATGCGGCGAATAACCTGCTGCCCGACGATCTGCCCAATCCGCCGACCTACAAAAAGGTCAATCCGGCGGACAGCGCGGTGGTGACGCTGGCGGCCAGTTCCAGCACGCTGCCACTGACCGAGGTGCACGACCTGGTCAATACCCGGGTGGCGCTGAAGCTGTCGCAGATTTCCGGTGTCGGGATGGTGACGCTGGCGGGCGGACATCAGCCCGCGATTCGGGTGCAGATGAATCCTCAGGCGCTGGCGGCGCATCATCTGACGCTGGAGGCGGTGAATACGCTGATTGGCAACAGCAACGTCAATGGCTCCAAAGGCGGCTTTGACGGTAAATATCATTCGGTCACCATCGACGCCAACGACCAGCTGCGCACCGCAACCGAGTACGGCAACCTGATCCTCACCTATGAAAATGGCGCGGCGCTGCGCCTGAAAGATATCGCCCATATCGAACAGGGCGCGGAGAACAGCTTCCAGTCGGCGTGGGCCAACAACCAGCCGGCGATTGTGATCAGCGTGCAGCGCCAGCCGGGCGCGAACGTGATTCAGGTGGTGGACAACATCAAGGCGCAGCTCCCCGCGTTACAGGCGGCGCTGCCGGACGGAGTGAAGATGACGATTCTCTCCGATCGGACCCAGACCATTCGCGCCTCGATCAGCGATGTCCAGTTTGAACTGATGCTGTCGATTGCGCTGGTGGTGATGGTGACCTTCCTGTTCCTGCGTAACGTAGCCGCCACGCTGATTCCGAGCGTGGCGGTGCCGCTGTCGCTGGTCGGCACCTTTGGGGTGATGTATCTGGCGGGCTTCAGCCTGAATAATCTGTCGCTGATGGCGCTGACTATTGCCACCGGTTTTGTCATTGATGACGCTATCGTGGTGGTCGAGAACATTTCACGGCGGCTGGAGCAGGGCGAGTCGCCCATGGAAGCCGCGCTGAAAGGCTCCCAGCAGATTGGCTTCACCATTATCTCGCTGACCTTTTCCCTGATTGCGGTGCTGATCCCGCTGCTGTTTATGGGCGATGTGGTCGGGCGACTGTTCCGGGAGTTTGCGATTACCCTGGCGGTGGCGATTCTGGTGTCAATGCTGGTGTCGCTGACCCTGACCCCGATGCTGTGCGCTTATCTGCTGCGCCACATTCCGCCCGAACAGCAGTCAACATTTGCCCGCAAGGGTGGCGAACTTTTCGATACGTTGGTGCGTGGCTATGACCGACTGCTGACCGTGGTGCTGAACCATCAGAAACTGACGTTGCTGGTGGCGCTGGCGACCTTCGGACTGACCGCGCTGCTCTACATGATGGTGCCGAAAGGCTTCTTCCCGACCCAGGATACCGGGCTGATTCAGGGCATTACTGTCGCCTCACAGGATGTCTCGTTTAACGCGATGGCGACGAGACAGCAGGCGCTGTCGGCGCTGATCCTGAAAAACCCGGCGGTGGAGAGCGTCTCATCGACTATCGGCATCGACGGCACTAACACCAGCCTCAACAGTGGACGGTTACAGATCAACCTTAAGCCGTTTGGCTCGCGTGATGTGAAAGCGGATGAGGTGATTAAACAACTGCAACTGGCGACCGCCGATGTGCCGGGCATCCGGCTCTATCTGCAACCGGCGCAGGATCTCACCGTCAACGACCAGGTCTCGCCGAGTCAGTATCAGTTCACCCTGGACGACGCCGACAGTGAAAATCTGGTCAGCGCGTCGCCGAAACTGGTGGCGGCGTTGCAGCAGCGGCCCGAGTTTAATGGTGTGGTGAGTAACTTGCAGGATCAGGGGCGCGTTTCTTATGTTGAGCTGAACCGCGACAAAGCGGCGCGCTTTGGCATTACTGCGTCGGACGTGGACACCGCGCTTTATAACGCTTTTGGTCAGCGCCTGGTCTCGACTATTTTCACCCAGTCGAATCAGTATCGGGTGGTGCTGGAAGTGGCGCCGGCATACCAGCAGGGCCCGGCGTCGTTTGATGATGTCTGGCTGCAATCGTCCGGCAGCAGCAGTTCGGCGTCGTCCACCAGCACGGCTTCGTCATCAACGTCTTCGTCTTCATCAACATCTACCTCAGCCTCTGACACGACATCCACCAGCAGCGGCATGGTAAAACTCACCGCTATCGCCACTATTCATCAGCGCACCGGCTCGCTCATGCACATGCGGCTGAATCAGTTTCCGGCGGTGATGATCTCCTTCAACCTCAATCCGGGCTACTCGCTGGAGGACGGGCAGCGGGCGATCACCGAGGTGCGGCAGCAGTTGCACCTGCCGGAGAGCACAACCCTGCGTTATCAGGGAGAAACCTCGGCGTTCCAGAGCGCCACCGGCAACACGCTGTGGCTGATTCTGGCGGCGCTGATCACCATGTATGTGGTGCTCGGCATCCTCTACGAAAGCTTTATCCATCCGGTCACCATTCTCTCAACGCTGCCGTCGGCGGCGGTGGGCGCGCTGCTGACGCTGTTGCTGGCAGGCACGGAGTTCAGCCTGATTGCGCTGATTGGCGTCATCCTGTTGATCGGCATCGTGAAAAAGAACGCCATCATGATGATCGATTTCGCGCTGGAGGCGGAACATAAGCAGCACCTCAGCGCGCGTGACGCGATTCATCAGGCCTGCCTGCTGCGCTTCCGCCCGATCCTGATGACGACGATGGCGGCGCTGCTCGGCGCGTTACCGCTGATGCTGGCCTCCGGCTCGGGCGCAGAGCTGCGGCAGCCACTGGGACTGGTGATTGTCGGCGGGCTGATTGTCAGTCAGGTGCTGACGCTCTTTTCAACGCCGGTGATCTACCTCCTGTTTGATGGGCTGGCGCAGCGCGGCAACGCCTGGGTGAAACGCCGTCAGCAGCAGGCGCGGAGCGGGCAATGAATCTGACCCGGCTGTTTATCTTTCGTCCGGTGGCGACGCTGCTGCTGACGCTGGCGATCCTGCTGCTCGGCGCGCTGGGCTACCGGCTGCTACCGGTCGCACCGCTGCCGCAGGTGGATTTCCCGACCATCATGGTCAGCGCCAGTCTGGCGGGGGCCAGCCCGGAAACGATGGCCGCCACTGTTGCTACGCCGCTGGAACGTGCGCTGGGGCAGATTGCCGGTATTAGTGAGATGACCTCCAGCAGTTCGCAGGGATCCAGCACGGTCATCCTGCAGTTTGAGCTGGACCGCGATATCAACGGTGCGGCACGCGACGTACAGGCGGCGATCAACGCGTCGCGCAGCCTGCTGCCGAGCGCAATGGCCTCGCTGCCGACCTACCGCAAAGCCAATCCGTCAGATGCGCCAATTGTGATGCTGGCGCTGACCTCCGCCACCCGCACGCCCGGCGAGCTTTATGACCTGGCGGAGAGCAAAATCGAACAGGCGATGGGGCAGGTGCAGGGCGTGGGAGAAGTGTCGCTGATGGGCAGCGCCTTACCCGCGGTGCGCATCGATCTGCAGCCGCTGAAGCTGACCCACTTCGGCATCTCGCTGGAGACGGTGCGCGCCGCTGTCGCCAACAGTACGACTAATCTGCCTAAAGGGATTTTGCAGAGCAGTGACCAGTCGTGGCTGGTGGACAGCAACGGCCAGCTGGAGAAGGCCGCCAGCTACCGCGATCTGATCATCACCTGGCAGCAGGGCAAGGCGGTGCGGCTGCGTGACGTCGCCACGGTCTATGACTCGGTGGAAGATCGCTATCAGGCCGGATTTCTTAATGCCACGCCCGCGGTGATGATCGGCATTAAACGTCAGGCGGGCGCGAACATGCTCGAAACCATCGACGCGATAAAAGCGCAGCTGCCGCTGCTGGAAAAAAGTCTGCCCGCTGACAGCCAGCTGAAAGTGGTGGTTGACCGTTCGCCCGGCGTGCGCGCCTCGCTGTATGACACTGAAGAGACGCTGCTGATCGCGGTGTTGCTGGTGATTGCGGTGGTGTTTATTTTCCTGCGCAATCTGCAGGCGGTAATCATTCCGGCGCTGGCGCTGCCGGTGTCGCTGATCGGCACCTGCGCGGTGATGTACCTGCTGGGTTACAGTCTGGATAACCTGTCGCTGATGGCGCTGATTATCTCCACCGGCTTCGTGGTGGATGATGCGATTGTGGTGCTGGAGAACATCACCCGTCACATTGAGCGCGGGCTGAGTCCGCTGCGGGCGGCGCTGCACGGGGCACAGGAGGTGAGCTTCACCGTGCTGTCGATGACCGTGTCACTAATCGCAGTGTTCATCCCGATCCTGCTGATGGGCAGCATTGTCGGGCGGCTGTTCCGGGAATTTGCCGTGACGCTCACCGTGTCGCTGCTGATCTCGCTGTTTGTCTCACTCAGCCTGACGCCGATGCTCTGCGCGCGCCTGCTGAAACCGAAGCCGCCCGTCAGCCAGCGGCCGCATCCGCTTTATCAGTTTATTGAAAACCAGCTGAATCGCCTGCTGGCCGCCTACGGACGCGGGCTTGCCTGGGTAATGCGCCATCAGAAGCTGACGCTGCTCAGTCTGCTGCTGACCGTGCTGCTCAATGTATTTCTGTTCACCGTGGTGCAGAAGGGCTTTTTCCCCAATCAGGACACCGGGCTGCTGATGGGTGCGCTACGCGCCGATCAGAACATCTCATTCCAGGCGATGAAGCCGAAAATGCTGATGTTTACGAAGATCATTCAGAAAGATCCGGCGGTCGAGAGCGTGATGTCGTCGATGGGCAGCGGGATGTTTGGCTCCCGCAACAGCGCCAACTTTTTTGTGCGGCTGAAGGATTTTGACCAGCGCGACGCCACGGCTACCGAGGTGGCCAACCGGCTGACGCGCAAAACCAGTCACATCGCCGGGGCGCAGATGTTCCTGATGGCGGCGCAGGATCTGCACATTGGCGGCCGCAGCGCTAACGCGACCTGGCAGTACAGCCTGCAGGCAGACGATCTTGAGCTGCTGCGGGTCTGGACGCCGAAAGTGCAGGCGGCGCTGGCGGCAATTCCCCAGCTCAACAGCGTAGATTCCGACTCGCAGACCGGCGGTCAGGAGGTGGAACTGACCATCGATCGTGACCGCGCCACCCGGCTGGGCGCCAATGTGAAAATGCTGGATACGCTGCTGAACAATGCGTTCAGCCAGCGGCAGATCGCCACGCTCTACCACACTCTGAATCAGTATCACGTGGTGATGTCGCTGCAGGACAGCGACACCGCGAATCCGGAGACGCTGCAGCAGCTCTATGTGATTAACGACAGCGGTGACCGCGTGCCGCTCTCCGCCTTTGTCCGCTTTAGCGGCGGTAATGCACCGCTGTCGGTGGCACATCAGGGCCAGTCGGCTACCAGCACGGTGGCATTTAATCTGAATGATGGCGTCTCGCTGGAGCAGGCGCAGTTGCTGATTAAACAGGCGATGGCGAAGCTGGGCCTGCCGTCGACTATTCATGCCGGTTTTGCCGGTACCGCGGCGGCCTTTTCACAGCTGACCGCCACCATGCCATGGCTGATTCTGGCGGCGCTGGCGGCGGTCTATATCGTGCTCGGCGTGCTCTATGAGAGCTATATCCATCCGCTGACCATTCTCTCGACGCTGCCGTCAGCGGGCGTCGGGGCGCTGTTACTGCTGCTGCTGACCAACACGCAGCTCACGGTGATCGCGCTGATTGGCATCATCCTGCTGATCGGCATCGTGAAAAAGAACGCCATCATGATGATCGACTTCGCCATCGACGCGGAGCGGCGGCTGGGCATGTCGCCTCAGCAGGCGATCACCCAGGCGTGCCTGATGCGCTTCCGGCCGATCATGATGACCACGCTGGCCGCCTTCTTCGGCGCGTTGCCGCTCGCGCTGGGCAGCGGCGGTGACGCCGACCTGCGCAGCCCATTGGGGATCGCTATCGCGGGCGGACTGGCGCTCAGCCAGCTGCTGACGCTGTTTACCACGCCGGTTGTTTATCTTTGGCTCGATCGTCTGGGCCGTGTCACTCAACGTCAATGGCGTCGTCTGCGCCATGCGGAATCCTGAACCATGAAACCTCTCATCCCGTTTGTTGTGATGCTGCTGCTGGGCGGCTGTAGCGTCGGTCCTGACTATCAGCGCCCGGCGGTGGCGATGCCGGTTCACTATAAAGAGGCCCGAGGCTGGCAGCAGGCGACGCCGCTGGATGCGCAAAGCAAAGGCCAATGGTGGTCGGTTTATCATGACGCCACCCTGAGCGACCTGCTGAGCCAGGTGAGTATCTCGAACCAGAACGTGGTGAATTATGCCGCGCAGTACCGGCAGGCGCAGGCACTGGCGGCTGAGTCCCGCGCGGCGCTGTTTCCCTCGCTGGACTATGACGGCAGCGTAACCCGCAGCGGCAGCCATGCCACTGATAGCAGCGTTCGCACCACCAGCAGCAGCCATCAGGCGGAGCTGAGTGCCAGCTGGGAGCTGGATTTGTGGGGCAAACTGCGGCGCACGCTGGAGGAGAACCGCGCCAGCGCCTCGGCCAGCGCGGCGGAACTGGCCAACATCACCCTGAGCGCCCAGTCTGAGCTGGCGCAGGACTATTTCCAGCTGCGCATCATGGATCAGAAAATCGCGCTCTATCAGCAGAGCGTTGATGCTTATCAGCGCTACCTGAAAGTGATTAATAGCCAGTATCAGGCGGGCACCGCGTCGCGTGCCACGCTGGCCCAGGCGCAGCTTCAGCTGGAGAGCGCCAGCGCCTCGGCGCAGGATTATCAGTGGCAGCGTGCGCAGATGGAGCACGCTATTGCGCTGCTGGTCGGCAAGGCACCCGCCGACTTCAGCCTGACCGCCGCGCCGCTGACGGCCTCGCTGCCCGCGATTCCAGCGGGTCTGCCGGGCGAGCTGTTGCAGCGCCGTCCCGATATCGCTTATGCCGAACGCAACATGGCCGCCGCCAATGCCGCCGTGGGTGTGGCGGTGGCCGGTTACTATCCCGACCTGACCCTGAGCGCCAGCGGTGGCGTCAGCGCTTCCGTGCTGCATTCGCTGTTCTCGCTGCCGAACCGCGTCTGGTCGCTGGGGCCGGAGCTGAGCGGCACGCTGCTCGATGCGGGCGCGACCGCAGCACAGGTCGATCAGGCGCGGGCGAGCTGGGAGGCCAGCGTCGCCACCTATCGTCAGACGGTGCTGACCGCGATGCAGGAGGTGGAGGATAAGCTGGTGGAGCTGAACACACTGCAGGGCGAAATCGCCGCGCAGCAGCGCGCCACTGACGCGGCGCAGACTTCGGCGCGGGTGACGCGTCTGCAGTATGAGTCGGGCATGATTGACTACCTGGATGTGGCGACGACAGAGAACAGCAGCCTGAGTGCGCAGCAGAGTTTGCTGACGCTGCAGAGCACGCAGTGGGTCAGCAGCGTGGCGCTGATTGCCGCACTCGGCGGAGGCTGGCAGGCCCCCTGAGGCAGCGTCAGGATGCCGATAATTCGGTTGTCGAACCGCGTCAAATCCTGCATCGTGAGGGGCTAATTTTCACGATGCTAAGGAACCGGCATGGCTTTCAAACTATTACGCCTGATGTTTCGCCTGTTATGGCGGGTCGAACTGCGGGGCGACGTCGCCGAACTGCATAAGCAGAAGGTATTGATCACACCGAACCATATGTCGTTTCTGGACGGCATGCTGCTGGCGCTATTTTTGCCCATCAAACCGGTGTTTGCCGTCTACTCGACCATCAGCGAAAGCTGGTTTATGCGTCTGGCGAAACCCTTTATCGACTTTGTGCCGCTGGATCCGACCCGGCCTATGGCGCTGAAGCAGCTGGTCAGGCTGATTGATACAGGCCGTCCGGTGGTGATCTTCCCGGAAGGACGAATTACCATCACTGGCTCGCTGATGAAAATCTACAGCGGGGCGGGCTTTGTCGCGGCGCGTTCAGGCGCTAACGTAGTGCCAATGCGCATTGAAGGTGCTGAATACACGCCGTTTGGTCGTCTGGCGGGCGTGTTTAAACGCCGTCTGTTCCCGCGCATCACACTGACCGTTCTGCCCGCCACTCGCATTCCGATGCCGGAGGCGAAACGGGCGCGCGATCGGCGCGTGCTGGCCGGTGAGCATCTGCATCATGTGATGATGGAAGCGCGGATGGCGGTGCGTCCGCGTGAAACCCTGTTTGAGGCATTTCTGGCGGCACGTAATCGTTATGGCGCGTTTAAGCGCTGCATCGAAGATGTGAATTTCAAACCCGACAGTTACAACGGACTGCTGAAGAAGTCGCTGGGCGTGGGCCGTATTCTGGAGCGCTACAGCCAGCCGCGTGAAGTGGTGGGGCTGTTGCTGCCCAATACTACCGTGACGGCGGCGGCGATTTTCGGGGCTACCCTGCGAGGACGCGTTCCGGCAATGCTCAACTACAGCGCGGGCGTTAACGGCATGCGGGCAGCACTGACCGCCGCGCAGATCAAAACCGTCTTCACGTCGCGGCAGTTCCTGGACAAAGGCAACCTATGGCATCTGCCGCAGGGGCTGGATGATGTGCAGTGGATCTACCTGGAAGACCTCAAAGATACCGTCACTGGCAAAGACAAGCTGTGGATCCTCGCCCATCTGCTGATGCCGCATCGCGCCCAACTGCCTCAACAGCCAGAAGACGCCGCGATGGTGCTGTTTACCTCTGGCTCTGAAGGTAATCCTAAAGGCGTGGTGCATTCACATAAAAGTCTGCTGGCGAACGTTGAGCAGATCCGCACCATCGCCGACTTCACGCCGCGCGACCGCTTTATGTCGGCGCTGCCACTGTTCCATGCGTTTGGTTTAACCGTCGGGCTGTTCACGCCACTGATGACCGGCGCTCAGGTCTTCCTCTATCCCAGCCCGCTGCACTATCGCATCGTGCCGGAGCTGGTCTATGACCGTAACTGCACCGTGCTGTTTGGCACCTCAACCTTCCTGGGTAATTACGCGCGCTTTGCCGCGCCGTATGATTTTGCCCGCCTGCGCTATGTGGTCGCCGGTGCGGAGAAGTTGCAGGAGAACACCCGTCAGCTCTACATCGAGAAGTATGGTATTCGCATCCTCGAAGGCTACGGCGTAACCGAGTGCGCGCCAGTCGTGGCGATTAACGTGCCGATGGCGGCGAAGACGCACACCGTGGGACGCATTCTGCCGGGCATGGATTCACGACTGATGTCGGTGCCGGGCATCGAGCAGGGAGGACGGCTGCAGCTGCGCGGGCCCAACGTGATGAAGGGCTATCTGCGCGTCGAGAATCCAGGCGTGCTGGAAGCGCCGGTCGCCGACGATGGCGAAGGCAATCTGGAAGCGGGCTGGTATGACACCGGTGATATCGTCAGCTTTGATGAAGGCGGTTTCTGCCAGATTCAGGGGCGTGCCAAACGCTTTGCGAAGATCGCGGGTGAGATGGTGTCGCTGGAGATCGTCGAGCAAATCGCCCTCAAAGCGTCGCCGGACAAACAACACGCCGCTTCACTGCGCCCGGATGGTCAGCGCGGTGAAGCGCTGGTGCTGTTCACCACCGATGCTGAGCTGGCGCGCGACAGGCTGCAGAAAGCGGCCCGCGAGCTGGGTGCGCCAGAGTTGGCATTGCCGCGTGATATCCGCGTGATGAAGCAACTACCGCAGCTGGGCAGCGGTAAACCCGATTACGTCACGCTGAAAAAAATGGCGGAAGAGGAGCAGGCATGAGTCTTGATCGTAATGCGCCGCTGATGTCGCGCGGTATGATAGCCGTGATTATCGCCCAGTTCTTTTCGGCCTTTGGCGATAACGCGCTGCTGTTTGCCACGCTGGCGGTGCTGAAAAGTCAGTTCTATCCCGAGTGGAGCCAGCCGGTATTACAAATGCTGTTTGTTGCGGCCTATATTCTGCTGGCGCCGTTTGTCGGCCAGGTGGCGGACAGCATGGCGAAAGGACGGGTGATGATGCTCGCCAACAGCCTGAAGCTGCTGGGCGCGCTGGTGATCTGCTTCGGCTTCAATCCCTTCCTCGGCTATACCCTGGTGGGCGCGGGTGCAGCGGCTTACTCTCCGGCCAAATATGGCATCCTCGGTGAGATCACCCACGGCGAGAAGCTGGTGAAAGCCAACGGGCTGATGGAGGCATCGACCATCGCCGCCATTTTGCTTGGCTCGGTGGCGGGCGGGATGCTGGCTGACTGGCATATTCTGGCGGCGCTGGGGATTTGTGCGCTGACCTATGGTATCGCCGTGGTCGCGAACCTGTTTATCCCGAAACTGCAGGCGGCACGGCCTGGACAGAGCTGGCAGTTTGGCGTGATGACGCGCAGCTTTTTCAGTGCCGCCACGCTGCTGTGGCGTGATGCAGAGACGCGCTTCTCGCTGCTCGGCACCAGTCTGTTCTGGGGCGCAGGTGTGACGCTGCGTTTCCTGCTGGTACTCTGGGTGCCGGTGGCGCTGGGCATCAATGACAACACGACACCAACGACGCTGAATGCCATGGTGGCGATCGGCATCGTAATTGGCGCGGCAGCGGCGGCGAAGCTGGTGACGCTGCAGACCGTGCGTCGCTGTATGCCAGCTGGCGTGCTGATTGGCATCATGGTGGTAGTCTTCGCGCTGCAGCATTCCCTGATGAATGCTTATCTGGTGCTGATGCTGATTGGTGCGCTGGGCGGTTTCTTTGTGGTGCCGCTGAATGCGCTGTTGCAGGCGCGGGGCAAAGAGAGTGTCGGTTCAGGTAACGCAATTGCGGTACAGAACCTGGGTGAGAACAGCGCGATGCTGATCATGCTGGGGCTTTATACGCTGGCGATCAAGGCGGGCGCACCTGCGGTAGCGACGGGCGTCGGATTTGGCGTGCTGTTTGCGCTGGCGATTACGGTGCTGTGGCTGTGGCGACCGGCTAAGCGGTAAGTGACTCGCCGCCTCTCTCCAGTTTACAGGGGGAGAGGCGGCGTACACTCTTAGCGACGGATGGCAATCGCTTCGATTTCAATTTTCACGTCTTTCGGCAGACGCGCCACTTCAACACAGGAACGCGCCGGGAAGTTAGCCTCATGCTCGGTGAAAAACGCCTCATAAGTCGCGTTGACCGTGGCGAAATCATTTAAGTCCTTCACGAACACCGTGGTCTTCACGATGTCGCTGACCTTCAGACCCGCTGCTTCAACAATCGCCTTCACGTTTTCAAGTGACTGACGCGCCTGTGCGGCAACGTCATCCGCCACCTGGCCAGTCGCCGGATCGACCGGGATCTGACCTGAGGTGATGATCATGCTGCCCAGATCGACACCCTGAACATAGGGGCCGATAGCGGCAGGGGCTTTTGCAGTACTGATTTCACGAGACATCATTGCTCCTTTGATTATGTCGTCAGGCGGCGATGCCGCCGGTGCTGCCCATTATAGGGTCGGGCAGGGCGATTACCAGTGACCCAGCACCACATGCCGGGCGAACTCTTTCTCGCAATATTTGCACTTCAGATGCACATCGTCGGCGCGTTGCTTCACGGCAAAGCTGGAGAAGACCGGCTCGCTCCGGCTGATGCAGTTGCTGTTAGGGCAGGTCAGCACCCGTTCAACGTGATCCGGCAGCGTCGGAGCGATCTTCGCCACCACTTCATAGTCGTCGATACGGTTAACCGTGGCATGGGGCGCATAGACAGCCAGCTGATTCACCTGATCGTCAGTGAGGAAGGTGTTCTCAATCTTGATCAAATCTTTGCGACCCATCTCGCCCGAGGGCAGATTCAGACCGATGGTAATGCGCTGATCGGTTTCGGTCAGCCGGAACAGAGAGAGTAATTTAAAGCCGATCTGCGCCGGAATATGGTCGATGACCGTGCCGCGTCTGATCGCTTCGACCTGTAGTTTGTTGTCCTGCGTCATGGGGGTTCTCCTTACAGGGCGAGTTCGCTGTTTAAAACCAGTGCCAGCAGAGCCTGGCGTGCATAGATGCCGTTACCCGCCTGCTGGAAATACCAGGCGTAAGGGGTGTGATCGACATCGGTGGTGATCTCGTCGATGCGCGGCAGCGGATGCAGCACCTTCATGTTGTCGCGCGCCGTACTGAGATCGGCGGCGCGCAGAATGAACTGCGCTTTGACGTTGGCATATTCGGACGGATCGAGCCGCTCTTTCTGCACCCGCGTCATGTAGAGAATATCGAGCTGCGGCATCACCTCTTCAAAGCTGTCGTGACGTGACCAGGCGATGTTCTTCTCATCCAGCATGTCGGTGATATAGGCTGGCATCGCCAGCGCATCGGGTGCGATAAAGAAGAAACGGTTGCCATCAAACTTTGCCAGCGCCTGCGTCAGAGAGTGCACCGTGCGGCCATACTTGAGGTCGCCGACCATCGCCACATTCAGCTGACCAAGACGGCCCTGCGTCTCCTGAATGGTGAAGAGATCGAGCAGCGTCTGGGTCGGATGCTGGTTCGCGCCGTCACCGGCGTTGAGAATCGGGATGCCGCCGGAGAACTCGGTCGCCAGCCGCGCCGCGCCTTCCTGCGGGTGACGCATCACGATTGCATCAACGTAGGTACTGATCACTGAAATGGTGTCGGCCAGGGTTTCGCCTTTCTTGCCCAGCGAGGTATTACTGCCGTCAGCAAAGCCGACTGCTGACGCGCCGAGGCGGTGGATCGCCGTTTCAAACGACAGGCGGGTTCGTGTCGAGGCCTCAAAGAAGCAGCTGGCGATAACCTTGTGCTTCAGCAGTTCCGGCTGCGGATGGGCTTTCAGCCTGGCGGCGGTGTCCAGCGCCAGTTCCAGCTCTTCACGACTGAGGTCGTTGATTGAAATAATGTGCTTGCGATATAGCGGGTTAGGCATAGCTCTCTCCTCTGCGCGGCCGGATTGCGGACAAAAAAAAGCCCCTGCTTAAGGGGCTTTTTTATGATCGGGTCGATGACCGAAAGAAACAGCAGCACCGCCTGCGGTCAGGCGTGGTTGAGCGTCAAATTGTCCGCTGAGCTGTAGCATATTTCCTCCGGCAAATTGGGCCGCATTATACCCGTTCGCGGTTGAGCAGCAAGAGGAAAACGTTTGCGGTGCCTCAGCTCTGCCCCAGCGTGGCCACCATCACCGCTTTAATGGTGTGCATCCGGTTCTCGGCCTGGTCGAACACGATGCTGTGTGGTGATTCAAACACCTCGTTGCTCACTTCCATGCCGTTGGGCAGATCGTACTGCTCGGCCATCTGCTGGCCCAGCGTGGTCTGGTCGTCGTGGAAAGCGGGCAGGCAGTGCAGGAATTTAACCTGCGGGTTGCCGGTCAGATCGAGCATCGCGCGGTTAACCTGATAGTCACGCAGCAGGGCGATACGCTCGGCCCAGACTTCTTTGGCTTCGCCCATCGACACCCAGACATCGGTGTAGATAAAGTCAGCGCCTTTCACGCCCTCGGCAATATTTTCGGTGAGGGTGACTTTACCGCCGGTCTGCTGTGCGGCTGCGCGGCACTGCGCCACCAGCTCTTCCTCTGGCCAGCAGCTCTTCGGTGCCACCAGACGCAGATCCAGCCCCACTTGTGCGGCGGCTTCCAGCATGGTGTTACCCATGTTGTTCCGCGCATCACCCACATAAACCAGCGTCATCTCGCGGAGCTTTTTGCCCGGCAGATGCTCCTGCATGGTCAGCAGGTCGGCCAGCAGTTGAGTCGGATGAAACTCGGTGGTCAGGCCGTTCCACACCGGCACACCGGCGTGTTCTGCCAGCGTCTCCACCAGTTCCTGACCGTAACCGCGATACTGAATGCCATCGTACATCCGGCCCAGTACCCGCGCGGTGTCGCGCATCGACTCTTTATGGCCGATCTGGCTGCCACTCGGGCCAAGATAAGTGACGTTCGCACCCTGATCGTAAGCGGCAACTTCGAAAGAGCATCGGGTACGGGTCGAGTCTTTTTCGAAGATGAGCGCGATGTTTTTACCTTTCAGATGCTGCACTTCCTGGGCGTTTTTTTTCGCCTGTTTCAATTCAGCGGAAAGGGCAAGCAGATGATCAATTTCGGCGGGAGTAAAATCCAGAAGCCTGAGGAAATGGCGCTGATACAGCTGACTCATACAACACTCCGGTAATCATTAAAGTGAATTAAAATTCAATCTAACCGTATGAATATGCATTTTCAAGTGTGGGGCTAATAAACTTTTCGTTTTGTGTAGTGGCGCGACGGGCAGTATGGGAAAATAATTGATTATTGCCGAACTCAGAGAGGACATCGTCATGGCATATGAAGCATTACTGGAAGAGCAGCAGGAAGAGACGCGGCAGATTATTGAAGAGCTGCTGGAGGATGGCAGCGATCCTGATGCGCTCTACACCATCGAACACCATCTCTCATGCAATAATTTTGATTCGCTGGAAAAAGCCGCTGTTGACGCCTTCAAGCTGGGTTATGAAGTGACCGAGCCGGAAGAGCTGGAACTGGAAGATGGCACCACCGTCATGTGTGTCGACATCATCAGCGAATCTGCGCTGAAGCCTGAGCTGATCGATGTGCAGGTTGAGCAGCTGGTGAACCTGATTGGCAAGTACAACGTCGATTACGACGGCTGGGGAACCTATTTCGAAGATCCCGATGCTGAAGATGAAGATGAAGAAGACGCCATCGACGGTGATGACGAAGATGATAACGGCATTCGCCACTAAGTTGCGCTGGGCGGAGGATGCTCCGCCTCTCTTCTTTTCCAGCCTCGTTTTGACATCATGAACTACGCACCCTTACTCGAACCGATCTACCAGTTTCTGCACTGCCGCACGCCACAGGCCTGGATTGATGAGGCGCGCAAACCGGAAAATCTGACCCTGCTGTTAACCGACCATCTGGTGTGCGAGCTTAAGGCCGCGCAGACCGCGGTGTGGCTGATCCGTAAATATGTCGCCGACAAACCCAGCGGCGACGCCATTCTGGCGTGGCTGAAACCCTATGAAGATTTTATCTTCCGCGAAGATGGCGACAGTGACTTTATCAACGCCCATAAGAACCTGACGAAACACATCATCGTGCGCAATGCGCTACCGTGGGCGGATGAGCTGGTGGAGAAGATGGTGCTGCTGATTAAAGAGGAACTGCATCACTTCTATCAGGTATGGGAAATTATGCAGTCGCGCGGGTTGGTTTATCAGAAGATCACCGCCAGCCGTTATGCCAAATCGCTGCTGCGTGAAGTCACCACCCATGAGCCGGAAACGCTGGTAGATAAGCTGATATGCGGCGCCTATATCGAGGCGCGCTCCTGCGAACGTTTCGCCAGTCTGGCACCCTGGCTTGATGACGAACTGGCGAAGTTCTATCTGTCGCTGCTGCGTTCAGAGGCGCGCCATTATCAGGACTATTTGATGCTGGCAGCGCAGATTGCCGGTAAAGATATCGCGCCACGGGTACAGGCGATTGGAGTGACAGAAGGGCGGTTAATCAGCGAACCCGACAACGAGTTACGCTTTCACAGTGGTGTACCGGCGTTCTGAACCGGCAACATCAACGGCGCTGGCAGCCCCCTGTATCAGAGTAATTTCAGCATACGCACTTCGCAGTCGACATGGCCTGTGCAGCCCATCGCGCTGTCGATATGCTCAAAGCCCAGTGACTCATAAAGTTTAATGGCCCGCGTCAGGCTGGCTGTGGTTTCCAGATAGCAGCGACGGAAGCCGTGGCTGCGTGCATGTTCCATCGCCCGCAGCGCCAGTTCGCGTGCCAGACCCTGACCGCGCACCTCTGGCAGAAAGTACATCTTTTGCAGTTCGCAGATATCGGGCGCGCTGCAGGCGAGCGGCGCAACACCGCCGCCACCGACCACCTTACCCTGATACTCAACAATCCAGTAGGCGCTCTGTTCGGCGCTATAGAGCTCAAACAGCTGGTCGAGCTGCGGATCGGAAACGGTATAGCCTTTGTCAGCCGTCAGGCCGAACTCCGCAGAAACGTCGCGGATCACCTGGGCGATATGCGGATTATCGGCGGCAGTAATTGGCCGCACCTGGAGGTCAATACGCGGGGTGGCGCTGGTCGTCATCATCTCTTCCGGATTTGTACGAGGTCAATAAAAAAGCCGGGCAAGCCCGGCTTTATGGATAAGCTGTCAGCTAAGACGCTTACAATGCCGCAATGACCGCCTGCTGTTCAATCAGTTTTGCTTTTGATTGTTGCAGGTCTGCCACGCGTTCGCGCTCTTTCGCGACGACCGCTTCCGGCGCACGCGAAACAAAGCCTTCGTTCGCCAGTTTGGTCTCAATCTTCTCGATCTCGACATCCAGCTTAACCAGCTCTTTCGCCAGACGCTCCAGCTCGGCAGTTTTATCCACCAGATCCGCCATTGGGATCAGCAGCTCTGCGCCTTCAACCAGTTTGGTTACCGACACCGGGCCTTTCTCTCCCGCAGGCAGAATGGTCAGGCTTTCCAGACGCGCCAGGCGCGACAGGAAGTTGCGGTTAGCTTCAACGCGACGTAGTGCCGCAGGCGAGCAGTCACGCAGCAGCACATCCAGCGGCTTGCTCAGGGCAATGTTCATCTCGGCACGGATATTACGCACCGCGACAATTGCCTGTTTCATCCACTCAACATCCGCTTTCGCTTCGGCATCTTCTTTCGCCGCATCATAGTGCGGGAAAGGCTGCAGCATGATGGTGTCGTCGCTGATATTTTTCAGTCCCTTCACGCGCTGCCAGATGGTCTCAGTGATAAACGGAATGATGGGGTGCGCCAGACGCAGCAGCGCTTCCAGCACGTGAACCAGCGTATGACGGGTGCCACGCAGTTCAGATTCACTGCCGCTGTTCATGACCGGCTTGGTCAGCTCCAGATACCAGTCGCAGAACTGGTTCCAGGTGAAGTCATACAGCAGGTTAGCCGCGATATCGAAACGGTAGCTATCCAGCGCTTCACGGTACGCTTTAACCGTATTATTGAACTCGGTCAGGATCCAGCGATCCGCCAGCGACAGCGTCATTTCACCGCCGTTCTGTCCGCAATCCTGGTCTTCGGTGTTCATCAGCACAAAGCGGCTGGCGTTCCACAGCTTGTTACAGAAGTTGCGGTACCCTTCCAGGCGCTTCATGTCCCAGTTGATGTCGCGACCGGTTGAGGCCAGCGCCGCCAGGGTAAAACGCAGTGCATCGGTGCCTGATGGCTCGATGCCGTCCGGGAACTGCTTCTCGGTACGTTTGCGGATCTTCTCAGCCAGCTGTGGCTGCATCATGTTGCCGGTGCGTTTCTCCAGCAGTGCTTCCAGCGAAATGCCGTCGACCATATCCAGCGGGTCAATCACGTTGCCCTTGGATTTCGACATCTTCTGACCTTCTTCATCGCGGATCAGACCGGTCATGTAGACGGTTTTAAACGGCACCTGCGGTTTGCCGTTTTCATCTTTGATGAAGTGCATGGTCAGCATGATCATGCGGGCAATCCAGAAGAAGATGATGTCGAAGCCGCTGACCAGCACGCTGGTCGGATGGAAGGTACGCAGCGCTTCGGTGTTTTCCGGCCAGCCCAGGGTGGAGAAGGTCCACAGACCTGAGGAGAACCAGGTATCCAGCACATCATCATCCTGACGCAGTGCCACATCGGCGGCCAGGTTATTCTCGGCGCGAACTTCATCTTCGGTACGGCCAACGTAGACGTTACCGTTGTCGTCATACCACGCCGGGATGCGGTGACCCCACCAGAGCTGACGGGAAATACACCAGTCCTGAATATCGCGCATCCAGGAGAAGTACATGTTTTCGTACTGCTTTGGCACAAACTGGATGTCGCCGTTCTCAACGGCTTCAACCGCGACTTTCGCCAGCGGCGCGGTACGTACATACCACTGGTCGGTCAGCATCGGCTCGATAACCACGCCGCCACGGTCGCCGTAAGGTACGGTCAGGTCGTGAGGTTTGATCTCTTCAAGCAGGCCCAGCTCATCGACAGCGGCAACAATCGCTTTACGCGCGGCAAAACGTTCCATGTTCTGGAAAGCGGCCGGGATCTCATCGGAACAGGCATCGCTGGCTTCGCCGTTGGTGTCATACACCTGAGCACGGTCGCGGATATCACCGTCGAAGGTCAGGATGTTGATCATCGGCAGCTTATGACGACGGCCGACTTCGTAGTCGTTGAAGTCATGCGCCGGGGTGATCTTGACGCAGCCGGTGCCTTTTTCCATGTCAGCGTGTTCGTCGCCAACGACAGGAATCAGACGGCCAACCAGCGGTAGCATCACAAATTTGCCGATCAGATCTTTATAGCGTGGATCTTCCGGGTTAACTGCCACGCCGGTATCGCCCAGCAGAGTTTCCGGGCGGGTGGTGGCAACGACCAGATAATCTTTACCGTCGGCGGTTTTTGCGCCGTCAGCCAGCGGATAGCGGATATGCCACATTGAGCCTTTGCTCTCGCGGTTTTCCACTTCCAGATCGGAGATCGCCGTGCGCAGCTTAGGATCCCAGTTTACCAGGCGCTTGCCACGGTAGATCAGGTTCTCTTTGTAGAGGCGAACGAACACTTCTTTAACGGCGTTGGAAAGGCCATCGTCCATGGTGAAGCGCTCGCGCTCCCAGTCGACGGAGTTGCCCAGACGGCGCATCTGGCGGGTGATGGTGCCGCCGGATTCTGCTTTCCACTGCCAGATTTTCTCGATGAACGCATCACGGCCATAGTCCTGGCGCGTCTTGCCTTCTTCAGCCGCAATTTTGCGCTCAACCACCATCTGCGTGGCGATGCCCGCGTGGTCAGTACCGGCCTGCCACAGGGTATTTTTCCCCTGCATGCGCTGGTAACGAATCATGGTGTCCATGATGGTTTGCTGGAAGGCGTGACCCATGTGCAAGCTACCGGTGACGTTCGGCGGCGGGATCATGATGCAAAAGCTTTCCTGGCTGGTATCGCCATTCGGTTTGAAGTAGCCCTGCTTTTCCCAATGCTCGTAAAGCGGCTGCTCGATATCTTGCGGGTTATATGTCTTTTCCATTTCTGCTATGTCGTTTGCGGCTGTGGTGGCGCTGCCGTATTCAATTGGAATCCAACGCTGCGATACGCTTTGTAGCGATCGCGCGCCAGTTGTTTGAGCGTGTCTTCGTAAGGAACGAAGTCTATCACTTCATGGAAAGCAGTAGCAAAATCTGCGAAGTGGGGCAGCAGGCTAATCAGCAGGTCGCGCTGTGAACTGCCGCGACGCTGTGGCCAGGCCAGCTCGACCGGCGCACCGTAGCGCGGGCCTTCACCCGCCAGGTTGTGCGGCACGAAGGCATTTGCCGGTCGTTGCCACAGCGCTTCGTCGAGACGAATGGCTTGCTGCTCATCTTCGCAGGCGATCAACACCCGCTTTCCGGCCCGCCAGCGTGTTTCCGCCAGATTGCACACCAGCGCTTCAACGGCACTAAGGCCATCGCTCGGGGCATCGGTTTCCAGCACGTAGAAGGTTGCGTTTTTCATCGGTTAGCTCATCAGAAGATCAAGGGTGGAATCAGATCCACCCTTGCTGTCAGAAAAGAGGGCGCTTAGTCGTCGCCGTTCAATCCTGCCCGATTCAACAGAAACTGCGACAGCATCGGCACCGGACGTCCGGTGGCGCCTTTGGCCTTGCCGGAGCGCCAGGCGGTACCGGCGATATCCAGGTGTGCCCAGTTATATTTGCGGGCAAAGCGTGCCAGGAAGCAGGCAGCGGTAATTGCGCCGCCAGGACGGCCACCAATGTTCGCCATATCGGCAAAGTTGGATTCCAGCTGCTCCTGGAACTCATCCGCCATCGGCAGACGCCAGGCGCGATCGCCTGACTGCTCGGAGGCACTGATCAGCTCATGCGCCAGCGGGTTGTGGTTCGACAGCAGGCCGCTGATGTGATGGCCCAGCGCAATCACGCAGGCTCCGGTCAGCGTCGCCACGTCAATCACCACTTCCGGGTCAAAACGTTCGACGTAAGTCAGCGCATCGCACAGCACCAGACGGCCTTCAGCGTCGGTGTTCAGCACTTCAACCGTCTGGCCAGACATGGTGGTGAGCACGTCGCCCGGACGCATTGAACGGCCGTCCGGCATGTTTTCACAGCCCGCCAGCACGCCAACCACGTTCAGCGGCAGGTTCAGCTCGGCCACCATACGCATCACGCCATAGACGGCAGCCGCGCCACACATGTCATACTTCATTTCGTCCATGCTGTCGGCAGGCTTGATGGAGATGCCGCCGGAGTCAAAGGTCAGCCCTTTACCCACCAGCACAATCGGCCGCGCTTCAGCGTCGGGATTGCCTTTGTATTCAATCACCGACATCAGCGATTCGTTCTGCGAACCCGCACCGACAGCAAGATAGGCGTTCATGCCCAGCTCTTTCATCTGCTGTTCGCCGATGACGCGGGTGGTAACATTTTTGCTGAAGGCATCGGCCAGCTGGCGCGCCTGTGACGCCAGGTAGGCGGCATTACAGATATTTGGCGGCATGTTGCCGAGATCTTTAGCCGCTTTCATACCGGCAGCGACCGCTAATCCATGCTGGATCGCGCGTTCGCCGCTGGTCAGTTCACGGCGGGTCGGTACGTTAAAGACCAGCTTGCGTAAGGGGCGACGTGGCTCTGCTTTGTTGCTTTTCAGCTGGTCAAAGTTGTAGAGCGCCTCTTTTGACGTCTCCACGGCCTGACGCACTTTCCAGTAGGTATTGCGGCCTTTAACATGCAGCTCAGTCAGGAAGCAGACCGCTTCCATTGAGCCAGTGTCGTTCAGCGTATTAATGGTTTTCTGAATGACCTGTTTGTACTGGCGTTCATCCAGCTCACGCTCTTTACCGCAGCCAATCAGCAGAATACGCTCGGACAGGATATTTGGCACATGGTGCAGCAGCAGTGTCTGGCCCACTTTTCCTTCGAGCTCGCCGCGGCGCAGCAGGGCGCTGATATAGCCGTCGCTGATTTTATCCAGCTGCTCGGCAATCGGTGACAGACGACGCGGTTCGAAAACGCCAACGACAATGCAGGCACTGCGCTGTTTTTCCGGGCTTCCGCTTTTTACACTGAACTCCATGCACTCTCCTGAATCTTAAAGACAACGGCCGCTGCTGCCGCTAGAATGTAGCGCGCTCATGACCCATTTATTCATCGTCGCAGCATGACATTCTGCCGCTGGAGGTCATAATGAATCAGGGTGACAAGATGTTGTTTTTTCACCACCCGGACGCGTTTTTCATACAAATTTAGCTACGGCGACGGCCATTGATGAAGAAAAATGGCTGATAAGCGTTGAAACTAGCGATTTTCCTGCAAAAAGACAAGTTTTCACAGGCGTACTAAGCGTGATCATCATTAGATATCTGGTTCGGGAAACACTCAAAAGCCAGCTGGCTATCCTGTTTATCCTGCTACTCATCTTCTTTTGTCAGAAGTTAGTCAGGATCCTGGGTGCTGCGGTGGATGGCGAAGTGCCGACAAACCTCGTTCTGACCTTGTTAGGACTCGGTGTGCCTCAAATGGCACAACTTATACTGCCCTTAAGTCTGTTTCTGGCGATTCTGATGACGCTGGGGCGTCTCTACACGGAAAGTGAAATTACCGTGATGCACGCCTGCGGCCTGAGTAAGGCCGTCCTGGTTAAAGCGGCGATGGTACTGATGCTGTTTACCTCGATAGTGGCGGCTGTGAACGTCATCTGGCTGGGGCCGTGGTCATCCCGCTATCAGGATGAAGTGACGCAGAACGCTAAAGCGAACCCGGGTGCTGCAGCTATGGCCGCCGGACAGTTCCAGACCTCCAGCGACGGCAGTGCCGTGCTGTTTGTCGAGGATGTGAAGGGTAACAACTTTGGTAACGTCTTCCTGGCGCAGTTAAGGCCAAAAGGTAACGCGCGTCCTTCGGTGGTGCTGGCTGACAGCGGTCACATGGAGCAGCATAAAGATGGCTCGCAAGTGGTGACGCTGGATAAAGGCACCCGCTTTGAGGGCACGGCGCTGCTGCGTGATTTCCGCATCACTGACTTCACCAATTATCAGGCCATTGTGGGCTATAAAGCGGCAACGCTCGATCCTAACGATGCCGAACAGGCGAGCCTGACTGACCTGTTCGCGAATAAGACACCTGATTTCCAGGCCGAGTTGCACTGGCGTCTGACGCTGGTGTTCGCGGTACTGGTGATGGCGCTGATGGTGGTGCCGCTCAGTGTGGTGAACCCACGTCAGGGTCGCGTGCTGTCGATGCTGCCTGCCATGCTGCTCTATCTGATCTTCTTCCTGTTGCAGAGCTCACTGAAGTCGAGTGGGGCAAAAGGGCGGCTCGATCCGGCGCTCTGGATGTGGGTGGTGAATATCAGCTATCTGGTGCTGGCGGTGCTCCTTAACCTGTGGGATACGGTGCCGATGCGTCGGATTCGCGCCCGCTTTACCCGCGGAGGGTCGGTCTGATGTTTCGCGTACTTGACCGCTATATCGGTAAAACCATCTTCAATACCATCATGCTGACGCTGTTCATGCTGGTGTCGCTTTCCGGCATCATCAAGTTCGTCGATCAGCTGCGTAAAACCGGTCAGGGCAGCTATAGCGCACTGAGTGCCGGTTATTACACCCTTTTAAGCGTGCCCAAAGATATTGAGATTTTCTTCCCGATGGCGGCCCTGCTGGGCGCGCTGCTGGGACTGGGCGCGCTGGCGCAGCGCAGTGAACTGGTGGTGATGCAGGCGGCAGGCTTTACCCGCATGCAGGTTGCGCTGTCCGTGATGAAAACCGCGATTCCGCTGGTGCTGCTGACCATGGCGATTGGTGAGTTTGTTGCGCCGTCAGGCGAGCAGATGGCGCGTAACTACCGGGCGCAGCAACTTTACGGCGGCGCACTGGTCTCGACGCAGAATGGTCTGTGGGCGAAAGATGGCAATAGCTTTATCTTTATCGAGCGCATTAAAGGCGACAACGAAATTGATGGCGTCAGCATCTATAGCTTTAACGATCAGCGTCGTCTGCAGAGCGTACGTTATGCGGCAACGGCGACCTGGGATGCGGCTAAAAAGCGCTGGATACTGTCACAGGTCGATGAATCGAACCTGACCGATCCTAAGCAGATTACCGGCTCACAGAGTCTGAGTGGCGAATGGAAAACCAATCTGACGCCGGACAAGCTGGGTGTGGTCGCGCTGGATCCGGACGCATTATCGATTCGCGGTCTGCATAGCTACAGTAAATATCTGAAGCAGAGTGGTCAGGAAGCGGGACGTTATCAGCTGAATATGTGGAGCAAGATTTTCCAGCCGCTGTCTGTCGCGGTGATGATGCTGATGGCGCTGTCGTTTATCTTTGGTCCGCTGCGCAGCGTGTCGATGGGTGTGCGTGTGGTGACTGGTATCAGCTTTGGCTTCCTGTTTTACGTGCTGGACCAGATTTTCGGTCCGCTGAGTCTGGTTTACGGGCTGCCACCGATTCTTGGGGCGATCCTGCCGAGCTTTGCGTTCTTCGCTATCAGTCTGTTTATGTTGATTAAGCGGCGTTGACAATCACAGCGAAAAGGCCGCCTTCCAGGGCGGCCTTTTTCGTGGCAGGCACTGTGTGACAGTCTATTCGTCCAGCAGTCTGATGCATCCCTCCATTACCTCATCCAGTCATTGATCAATGCACCATACAGCGTCTCTGCTTCCGCTAACCGGCTCAGCAGGCAGTATTCATCGGTCTGATGTGCCATTGACGGTTCACCTGGGCCGAGGATAATGCAGGGCGGCATGCCCAGCGCGGGCAACAGCAATGATGCATCGGTGAAGTAGGGCACAATGCGCGGTGTCAGTGGGGCGTCATGAAGCGGCTGGCAGTGCTGATAAACGGATTGAACCCAGGCCTGATTGTCTTCGCTCAGCACCGCAGGCAGGTCCACCAGAGTGCTCACCGTCACGCTATCTCCCAGTAAGGTTGTCAGTTGCTGACGAATGGTGGCGTGCTGCAGATTGGGTGCGCTACGGATATCCACGTCAAACTGTGTACGATCGGGCACAGAATTAATGTTCAGGCCGCCTGCAATGCGTCCGACGTTAATCGTGGGCTGTTTCATTAGCGGATGCGGCGCGCCAGGTGAGAAATGCTGAATTTTGCCCAGTGCGTCAGCCGCCAGATAAATGGCATTAATACCCAGTTCCGGCATTGCGCCGTGCGCTGTTTTGCCACGGGTTTCACAGCGTAGCCATAGCGCACCTTTGTGGCCGATTACCGGATAGTTGCTGGTAGGCTCGCCGACGATTAATGCGCCCACCTCGGGCAGGTCAGTGGTATCAATCAGCGCCCGCGCGCCGTCGCAGCCCGTCTCTTCCCCGCCAGTGATCAACAGCACGACACCAGAACCTTGTTGGATCGCCTGCTGATGCGTCACGCAGGCGACGGCGAAGGCCGCTACAGCGGCCTTCATGTCACTCGATCCGCGCCCGTACAGCTTGTCACCCACGACTTCACCGAAAGGATCGTACTGCCAGTCAGCATTGCCAAGCGGTACGGTATCCAGATGGCCGGTAAAACCCAGCTGCGGTCCGGGCTGGCTGCCAGGCAAACGGGCAATCAGGTTCAGGCGATTTTCACCGAAGGGGGATAAGGTGACATCAAAGCCCTGTTCCGCCAGCCAGTCCGCCAAAAAGTGCATGCAGGCCGCTTCATTGCCTGGTGGATTAATGGTGTCAAAGCGCAGCAGCTGCTGCGCCAGCATCTGGCTCTGGTTCATCAGCCGCGCACCGTTAACCAGTCCAGGCAGTTGATCCACAGCTGGCGATAACCCTGCCACTGGGCAAATTCCTGCGGCAGCCAGTGTGCAGACATATCGCTGGTCCAGACCAGTGAGCGGCCCTGCTGATACTCGCGTACCGCCAGCAGCGGATGTTCAGTGCCATCAATGGTCGCCAGCAGTTTACCTTCTGGGTGCATTTCTACTTCGTTATAGCCCAGTAACCACGGCCATTCGTCTGGCATATCGGTGAACAGCGCGTGAGATTCGATCACGCTCGGATAAGAGCCTTCGGGGGTTTCGATACGATCATCCCAGGCAAGGCAGCGCACCGGCAGCACTTTCTCAACTGCCGTGTTGCGATAGCGCGCGCCACCATTGATGCCCTGAAAACTAAAGTAGCCGCCGATCATCATCAGCGCGCCGCCCGCGGCCACATAATCGTGAATCAGCGTCAGCCGATTTGCTGTACGCTGGCTCTTCAGCCAGGTATCCGGATGTAGCAGCAACGTATTGGCACCGATGTCGGACAAAATGATGGCGTCCCACTGCTGAAGTCCATTGAGTGTTAAAGGAAACTCGGTGGCGGCGGCATGGGCGGGCATATAGGTGATGGCATAATTACTGTCGGCCAGCGCCGCCATAAAATCGGTCGCGCCATTGTGCCAGGTGGCGGTGGCAAACTGATCAAAGCCCTTAACGTGAACGGACGTGCTGGTCCAGGATTCCCCGACCAGTAAAATTTTCTTCTGCATTACGGTTCTCCCTTACCCACCAAAAACGCGCTGTGGGTTAGTAATCAGTAAGGTTTCAAGTTGTTCGCCGCTTAAGCCGTGGCGTTTCAGGCGCGGGACAAAATGTTTAAGAATATAGCCATAGCCATGACCGCCGTAGCGGGTCAGCATGGTTTTCAGGAATACGTCCTGCGACAACAAAACCTGTTCAATAAAGCCGTCATCGATCAGCTCGCGAATAGCGCGGGCATTCTCTTCATCGGAAGGTGACTGCGCGGACTCATCGGCGTAGTAATAGCTCATGCCGATCATGTCGTATTCCAGAAAGGCTCCGCGCTGTGCCAGTTCGCGCTGGTAACGCTTATCGGCAAAGCTGGGGTTCATGTGGCACAGCACAACATGGCGCAGGTCAGCCCCTTCTTCCTGAAGGATATCCAGCACCCGATGGCCCAATCGCTCCCAACCTGGCAGATGTACCTCAATGGGCACGCTTGTCGCGGCACTGGCGCGGCCCGCCGCCCGCAGAGATTTCTCCTCATTGGCAGTAAAGCGGCTGGAAACGCCGATCTCGCCGATGAGACCTGCCAGTACGTCGGGTTTGTCTTCTCTGCCGCCCAGGTCATAAATCAGCTTGTCGGAAAGCGCTTCAATGCTGATCGTTTTCATCCATTCCGGATGTGACGGTTCCAGATACAGCCCGGTACTCATGATGATATTCAGCCCGGTCAGGCGCGCGATACGTTGGAGTGCTTTTGGATCGCGGCCAATGCCGATATTAGTGGGGTCCACCACCGTATCGCCGCCCAGTGCCCGAAACTTCATCAGCTCTTCAATCGCTAAATCCACATCAAAGAGCTGACAGTTATCGCGGCTGATAAGCGGATTGAGGGACAACTCGCCCAGGTTTTCAATGCTTACCGGCATCTCCGCCAGATGACGATCGCTACAGCAGCAGGGCGGTACCCATTTGCCGGAGGCATCCAGCAAAATGTGTTCGTGCATCAGCGTCACACCCATTTCACTCACTGGTAGCGGGCCCAGCACGGTCATCACATAGCCACTGGTGGTGCCCAGTGGCAGCGGATCGGGATGGCGAAAAATGGAATGTTTCATGCGCTATCCTTTCGCTACCGATCGCGTCGGGTTGAGAATGCGGGTGTTCAGCCAGATTGCCAGCAGAATAATCGTACCGGTGGCGATCTGCGTGTAAAACGGAGAGATATGCGACAAAATCAGGCCGTTCTGGATGATGGCAATAGATAGCGCGCCTAACAGCGTGCCAATAATGGTGCCGAAGCCACCGAACAGGCTGGTACTGCCCAGCACCACCGCGGCGATCACCTGCAACTCAAAGCCTTCGCCCTGGTTAGAGGAGCCACTGCCCAGACGGGCGGTGATGATCATGCCCGCCAGCGCTGCCGCCATGCCGCTGATGATGTAGACCTTCATAGTCACGGCTTTGGTGTTAATCCCGCTACGCCGTGCGCCTTCCGCATTCGCACCGATTGCTGTGACATAGCGACCAAAGCGCATATGGTTCAGCACGATATGGCCGACCACCAGCACCACGATGCCGATCAGTGCGGGCATGGGGATGCCCAGTACCCAGGCACGCCCCATAAAAGCGAACAGGCTGTCTGCAGGGATGGGAATGGAGTAGCCCTGCGTAATCAGCAGCGCCACACCTCGCACTACTGCCAGCGTAGCCAGCGTGACGATAAAGGCCGGAATACCTTCATAGGCGATAAAAAAGCCGTTAATGGCGCCTACCAGCGCGCCCAGCAGTAAGCCGCCCAGTAACACCACCGGCCAGGGCAGTCCCCAGTTATTCAGGGCGATAGCGGACAGGGCGCCGACCAGCGCCAGCGTCGATCCCACGGAAAGATCGATTCCGCCCGTTGTAATCACCAACGTCATCGCCGTGGCGACGATCAGCAGCGGCGCACTCTGACGAATAATATTCAGCCAGTTAGCGCTGCTGAGAAAGTTGCCGGTGATCAGAGAAAACACCACACAGCAAAACACGAAGAACAGCGCGATGCTGACCACGCCAGAGTGATTGTGCAGAAGGCGACGAGGCAACGAGTGCTGCGCCATACGGGAACTGCTCAGATTCATAATAGTCATCCTGTAACCTCGCTCAGTGCGCTGCGGCCGAGCGGGCGACAAATTTCTCACCCACGATCAAATTGACGATCTCGGTCAGGTCCGTGTCGGCCACCCGGCGCTCCGCCACGTTGGTGCCTTCATACATCACCATGATGCGATCGCAGACCAGGAACAGGTCCTGTAAGCGATGGGTGATCAGGATGACACTCACGCCTCGGGCCGACACCCGACGGATGAGTTCCAGCACAGCCTCCACTTCGGCAACGGCCAGCGCGGCGGTGGGTTCATCCATGATCAGCACTTTGGGATCAAAGGCGGCAGCGCGAGCAATCGCAATCGCCTGGCGCTGCCCGCCGGATAAATTGCGCACCAGCAACCGCGTGTCCGGTATAGAAATCCCCAGACCTTTCAGCATTTCTCGTGCGTCAGCATGCATTTTCTCTTCATCCAGAAACGGAATGCCGAGAATCGACTTCATCGGCTCACGTCCCATAAACAGATTGCCTGCCACATCGACGGTGTCGCACAGCGACAGGTCCTGATAAACCATCTCAATATGGCAGCGGCGTGAATCCGCCGGGTTACTGAAATGCTGATCCTCACCATCAATACGAATTGTGCCGCTGGTGGGCACGACGGCGCCTGACAGCACCTTGGTCAGTGTGGATTTACCCGCGCCGTTGTCGCCCACCAGACCCAGCACTTCACCCGAGGCCAGTCGCAGATTTACACCGCGCAGAGACTGTATCGCGCCGTAGGTCTTGGTAATATTCACCATCTCTACCCGTGTCAGGGCAGTTTGTGTTTGCTGCATGTGATCACTCCCATCACCGCTAACGGGACAGTTACTCTGCATGTAAAAAAGCGGTTACCCTGCACGGTTTACGCCCTTGTAAACCGGTTTACCTGCAGGATAAAACTTTTGTCGCTACATACAGAACAACACGCTACAACGATATTTGTTTGCCGGTTACGGTACTGCAGCATCCGTGCCAGCCTGTAAACAGGCCCTATGCTCGCGGTCTAACTCACTGTAAATAAAAACATTTAAATTTTTAATTTTAGTAAACCGGTTTACTTACTATAACCCTGCGAAATTAAAAAGCTCATTATTTGCGCCAGCGCTGTGCACTTTTGCGCCATTCTGGGACGTTGTTAACAAATTTGTATCGAATCGCGCGCCACCCATTCCACCGGCAGGCGAGTCTCGGCGGGAACGGCGAGATCGTCATTCAAAATGCGCAACATGATGTGAACCGCCGTGCGGCCCAGTTCCCGCGCGGGCTGGCGAATGGTCGAAATGCGGGGTTGAGTAAAGTCGGCATAAGTGGCGTCATCAAAGCCGACCAGCGACAGCGCCTCGGGGGCTTTCAGTCCGCGAGCACGCAGTCCATCCAGCAAACCCAGCACCAGATAATCACTGGCGGCAAAGACTGCGGTAGGGCGCGCGCGGCGGCTGAACAGTCGTTCAAGCGCCTGTTCACCAAACTCACGCTGATATTCACCGTACATTACCCATTCAGGCGGCACGTTCAGCCCAGCCTGCTTCATGGCGGTGCAAAAGCCCTGATAGCGCTCGCGCACGCTCATCAGTTCGTCTGGCCCGCCGACAAAGGCGATATGACGGTGACCCGCGGCGATCAGTTTTTCTGTGGCAATACGACCGCCCTGAACATTATCGGCAAACACTTTCGGCACCATGCTGCCAGGAATATCTTCGTCCAGTAACACGATGCGCTGGTGGCGGTTAATTTCTTTGCGCAACAGGCCGTTATCGGGATGGTTGGTGGTAAACAGCAGGCCATCCACCTGGCAGGTATCCAGCCAGCGAATAAACTGACTCTCTTTGCCAGGATGGTTACGGGTGATGCACAGCACCAGGCTGTAGCCATGGGCGGAGGCGGCTTCTTCAGCGGCATCCGCCAACTCGGCAAAGAAGGGATTGGTGATATCGGGCAGCACCAGCCCTAAGGTTTCGCTGCCGCCCTTGCTCAGGCGACGTGCCAGGCTGTTACCACGATAATCCAGTTGATGAATCGCCGCTTCAATACGGTCGATGGTCTCCTGCGGCAATATAATGCTTTGATTCATATAGCGGGATACGGTCGCTTTTGACAGCCCGGCCAGTGCTGCGACATCGGATAACAACACCCGTTTTTTACTCATATCACCTGCCATCTTGCCCGGAATCGGGTATCTGTAACATAGTTAGGCGCAGCGGACACCGTTTTTTCCATGGCCGCTGGCGATAAAATAATCCCTTGACAAAACCCCGCCGTAAGCAAATTGTAAAAGCAGTTTACCGCATTACCCGGGAGTCACTCCCAGACCGGCTTAACGCGTTTCAGGTGTTCACCATAATGGACAGTGAACCGAAGCGACGTTATTCAGGTTCAGGCTGAACAAGCCATTCATACGATATTTGCCCGCCAACAATAATCCCTCTGCATCCCGATGCGGAGATCGACTGGTTATCGCTCATTCCCGACGAGGAATTTTAAGATGATGGCATTTAACACCAGAAAACTGCGTGCTGTTGCGCTGGCAACCGGCTTACTGTCTGCGGGTTCTGCTTTTTCTTTGGCTCATGCAGCTCCTGTTTATGCGCTGGTTCAGATTAATCAGCAGGCCCTGTTTTTTAATCAGATGAACAAGGGCGCCCAGGAAGCGGCGAAAGCCAGCGGTAAGGACTTAGTGATCTTTAACGCCAACGATAATCCCGTGTCGCAAAACGATGCAATCGAAAATTATATTCAACAGGGCGTGAAGGGCATTATGGTGGATGCCATTGACGTCAATGGCATTATGCCCGCTATAAAAGAAGCGGCCGCCGCTAAAATACCGGTGATTGCGATTGATGCGGTATTACCTGCAGGCCCTCAGGCGGCTCAGGTGGGTGTGGATAATCTGGAGGGCGGCAAAATTATTGGTAAATATTTTGTCGATTATGTAGCGAAAAATATGGGTAGCAAAGCGCGACTGGGCATTGTGGGTGCACTGAATTCGGCCGTGCAGAATCAGCGTCAGAAAGGGTTTGAAGAAACCATTAAGAGCAATCCGGGCATCACCGTGGCGGATGTGGTTGATGGTCAGAATGTGCAGGATACCGCGATGACGGCGGCAGAAAACCTGATTACCGGTAACCCGGATTTAACCGCTATCTACGCGACCGGTGAACCGGCACTGCTGGGTGCGATTGCTGCCGTTGAAAACCAGGGGCGCCAGAAGGACATTAAAGTCTTTGGCTGGGATCTGACGTCAAAAGCGATTAGCGGCATTGATGGCGGTTATGTCACGGCCGTGCTGCAGCAGGATCCGAAAAAGATGGGTGAAGAGGCAGTAAAAGCCCTGAACACGCTTGCGTCGGGGAAAACCGTGTCAAAAACCATTCTGGTGCCTGCTACGGTGGTGACCAAAGCCAACGTGGATAGCTACCGCGTGATGTTTAAGTAATCGCTGACTCGCCGCCTGTATGAAGCAGCGCGGCGAGTTCCTCTGCGGTGGGGAAAGCCTGCAGTGTCCCATGACGGCTGACGGTCAGCGCAGCAGCCTGACTGGCATGAATAAGCGCTAGTGAATCAATTTCACCCCCACGCAGGATCGCGGAAGCCAGCATCACGGCAAGAAAGGTATCGCCTGCGCCAGTGGTATCTATGGCATTGGCAGATTGCGCCGGGCAAAACGTACGCTGGCCACCCTGGGTCAGCCAGGCACCCGCGCTGCCAAGTGTGGTTACCAACGTTTTCACTGCGCGGGGTTGCAATTGTTGCGCTTCGTGCTGATTCACCACGGCGATATCCACCAGCGGCCAGCATGAGGCAAAACCGACGTGTACGGGCGAGGGGTTAAATACGGTTTTCAGACCGTGTGATTTGGCCAGGCTAAACAGCGCGTGGGTTTTCCCGGGCGAGAAATTGCCCTGTTGCACCAGCAGATCGCCCGGACGCGCGCTGGCAAGATGGTGGTTAAGCGTATTGATATCCAGCGCATCTGCCGCCGTTGTACTGGTAATAATGGCGTTGTCGCCATCGGCGCTATGCAGAATAAGCGAGGTATCGCTCAACGCAGTAATGGGCTGCGCAGGCAGTAACGTCACGGGCTCGTTCATGAGCTGCTGACGGATCCATTTTCCATTGCTGTCATACCCGGTCGCGGCAATTAAATACGTTTCAATACCGCAACGGGATAAAAGTATCGCCTGATTCGCGCCTTTACCGCCGATATCCTGCGAACGTTTATAACCGTGAACAGAGGCGCCCTTAGCCGGAATATCTGTAACAGACCAGGTTTCATCGACAGTAATATTACCAGCCACATAAACACGCATAGTGTTTTCCTGAACAGGATAAAGAAGCGATGGTTGCTATATCAGCAGAAAAAATTGATGCAATACAAGCGATATTTTCCCGCCCTAAAGCGGTAATTGGCGTCATTCACTGTGACCCTTTTCCGGGTTCGCCAAAATATCGCGGCAAACCCGTCAGCGCGATAATTGATCGCGCATTACGCGATGCAGAAAACTATATTCTCGGCGGCGTTCACGGCCTGATTGTGGAAAATCATGGCGATATTCCTTTTTCAAAACCGGAGGATATTGGTCCGGAAACACCAGCGCTGATGGCCGTGATTACGGAAAAAGTGCGCGAACGTTTCGGCGTGCCGCTGGGTATTAATGTGCTGGCGAACGCCGCACTACCCGCTTTCGCTACCGCGCTGGCGGGTGGGGCAGATTTTATCCGCGTCAATCAATGGGCCAATGCTTATATTGCCAACGAAGGCTTTATTGAAGGGGCTGCCGCGAAAGCGCTGCGCTACCGTAGTCAGCTGCGCGCCGAACATATCAGGGTGTTCGCCGACAGCCACGTTAAACACGGCAGTCATGCGATAGTGGCCGATCGCTCCATTCAGGAACTGACCCGCGATGTCGATTTTTTCGAAGCGGATGCGGTTATCGCTACCGGGCAGCGTACCGGTGACAGCGCCACGCTGGACGAAATCGACGAGATTCGCGCCGCCACTACCTTACCGCTGCTGGTGGGTTCGGGCGTCACGCCCGCCAACGTCTGCCAGATTCTGGGCCGCACGCAGGCCGTTATTGTGGCCAGCGCGCTCAAAGTGGATGGCGTCTGGTGGAACGATGTGGATCGGGAGAGGGTGAAACATTTTATGGCCGTGGCGCAGGCTGCGCTGGATCAAGCGTAGCCACCGTTTATCACCTGGCGCAGACCACAAAAAAACCTGCTGGTGAGGCTTAATGCTTGTCAGTTAAGCTTTTAAG